>NZ_CP141184.1:5610416-5937500 GCF_035609205.1 Hymenobacter sp. GOD-10R | reverse complement strand
ATGGTCCTGTAACTTCGGGAGAAGGGACGCTTCCTTGTAGCAATACAAGAAGCCGCAGTGAAAAGGCCCAAGCGACTGTTTAACAAAAACACATGACTTTGCGAACGCGCAAGCGGAAGTATAAGGTCTGACACCTGCCCGGTGCCGGAAGGTTAAGAGGGGAACTTAGTCGCAAGGCGAAGGTTTGAATCGAAGCCCCGGTAAACGGCGGCCGTAACTATAACGGTCCTAAGGTAGCGAAATTCCTTGTCGGGTAAGTTCCGACCTGCACGAATGGTGTAACGATTTGGGCGCTGTCTCAGCCGTGAGCTCGGTGAAATTGTAGTCTCGGTGAAGATGCCGAGTACCCGCCACGGGACGGAAAGACCCCGTGCACCTTTACTATAGCTTGCCATTGACGCTGGCTAACACATGTGTAGGATAGGTGGGAGACTGTGAACCGGAGGCGCCAGCTTTCGGGGAGTCAACGTTGAAATACCACCCTTGTGTTAGCCGGTGCCTAATCTGGAAACGGAAACAGTGGCTGGTGGGTAGTTTGACTGGGGTGGTCGCCTCCAAAAGAGTATCGGAGGCTTTCAAAGGTCCGCTCAGTACGCTTGGTAACCGTACGTAGAGCGCAATAGCAGAAGCGGGCTTGACTGTGAGGCCTACAAGCCGAGCAGGGTCGAAAGACGGATATAGTGATCCGGTGGTTCCGCATGGAAGGGCCATCGCTCAAAGGATAAAAGGTACGCCGGGGATAACAGGCTGATCTCCCCCAAGAGCTCATATCGACGGGGAGGTTTGGCACCTCGATGTCGGCTCGTCACGTCCTGGGGCTGGAGAAGGTCCCAAGGGTTCGGCTGTTCGCCGATTAAAGTGGCACGCGAGCTGGGTTCAGAACGTCGTGAGACAGTTCGGTCCCTATCTGTGGTGGGCGTTGGAGATTTGACAGGACCTGTCCTTAGTACGAGAGGACCGGGATGGACCAGCCGCTCGTGCACCGGTTGTGGCGCCAGCTGCAGCGCCGGGTAGCGACGCTGGGATGAGATAAGCGCTGAAAGCATCTAAGTGCGAAACTCACCTGAAGATGAGATCTCCCAATATAAGGGCCGTCAAAGACGATGACGTTGATAGGCTACAGGTGTAGAGCTAGAAATAGCACAGCCGAGTAGTACTAAGCACCCGAACGCTTCTAGACCACACCTGGTACTTTTCTTTTTCCGGCTCGTTGCCGCATGTCAATGGTTTTAGGAGCTGCTCGGAACACGAGTAGTCCCCGCCAGCAATGGTGGCTTTAGCCCGGGTGTTCACCTCTTCCCATTCCGAACAGAGTCGTTAAGCCCCGGTGCGCCTATGGTACTGCCTTCACCGGTGGGAGAGTCGGTCGCCGCCAACCTTTGCTTTTTGCCCCGCGTGTGCCGCGGGTGCTTCGCTGCCTGCCTGCGCGAAGCACCCGCGGCACACGCGTTTTATAGCCTAGCCTCAGCCTTGGCTCCCAGATCCACGAGTTGTAACGCGGAGCATATGGCTTTGGTTAACCTAGCTCCTGCTCATTTCATTGCACACTTCGTGTTTACGTGTTACTTGTAACGTGGTACATAGGAGCAATTAAGCATCTTTTCCATCCTAAAGGGATCTATCTCATAGCTTGATATCTGGTCTTACTCAAGGGTAACAAGACAAGGCTCATTTCACCCATAGGAAAAGCCCTTGTCTTGTTACCCTTGAGTATTTAATGAGCAGGGCCAGCTACTACTTCTATCATATCAGTAGGTGATAAATAGTCTTGTGAGAGCTGCAAGAGTGTTTCAGATGTTACTGAACGAATTTGAGATAAGAAATCTGAGTAGTAGGTATTAGGTAGGTGTTGGAAAATGAGGTTCTTGTACTTGTCACATTGCTCGAAAACAGTACTTAACTCGTTCGCAAACTTACCTGCCATATAATTCTTTACTGTCTGTAACTCATCAGCAGGGATTAATTCCTTCTGGAGGCGATGCAGTTCATGGTGAATCTCGTGTATAGCTGATTTGGTGCTTTCAGCGTTAACGTCTGTACCAATGACAAAGCTAGTCGCATACTCACGCGCAGAAACGCTAGCATAAATGCCATACGTATATCCTTTATCCTCACGGATGTTTTTCATAAGCCGCGAGCCAAAGTAACCTCCCAACACTTTCACTAGCACCTGTAGGGAGTGAGTATCTGCATGGCTAAGGGATGGCCATAAACGCCCAATGCGTAAAGAAGATTGGATGCTGTCAGGAAGAAGAACATGGTCTTGTAGAGGAGCAGAGCGCAAATCAGCCTGCTCAATAACAAGCGGCAGATTGGTTGATGAATGCTGACCTATCATCCGTGTTACCAATTCTTCTTGCTCAATACCGACATCACCGCACAGAAAAACTTCTGCGCTACTTAGTTGATAAGTAGCTTGGTGAAAAGCCTTGACCTCACCAGCAGTTATATTCTGAAAGGTAGCTTCGTTGAAAACGCTTCCGTAAGGAAATGTTGGACCAAATAAATTATTAGAGAAACGTTCAGAAGCTAGGTAGCCAGGTTTTTGTCGTTCGATCTGCACGTTCTGAACTGTACGTGTCTTGAGTAAATCTAATTCCGTAGCTGGGAAAGTAGGTTCTGTAATTACAGCTACTACAAGCGGCAAGAGTTGCCTGAAATGACGAGCCAAGCAATATAAAGTGAGTGTGGATCGGTCAAAGCCTTGCTCACATTCTAGAGAGGCACCATAGAAAGCTATTTCATCAGCAATCTGACGTGCGTTACGTGTACGCGTGCCTTCCAGTAACATGCGTGCTGTGAGAAGGGAAACTCCTGACTTTGGATCATACCACTTGCCAGCCGGGAATACAACCTGCAAGCGGACAACAGGCTGAGCAGCGTTCCGTAGCACATGCAACCTAGCGCCATTAAGGAGTGAAAACACGTCAGCCGCGGGTAGCGTTACGCTAGCCAGCGGCTGAACAGAAGGAGCGACTTGGCGGTCGAGCATAGAAGCAGATTAGTTGGTCGAATTACTGTCGCTGGGCCCAAAGGCTTCTTCCAGCTTATTGAAGTTAAAGTGTAATGATACGCGAATAGTTTGCGCTAAAGGATTTTGGCGGGAATTAGGAACTAAGTAAGCACCATCTACCCCAAATACTTGATAACGGATACCAGCTCCAAAGCTGAGGTATTGGCGGTCACCTTTGTATTGGTTTTCATAAAAGTAACCTGCACGGACCGCTAACAAGTCATTGTACCAATACTCAAGACCAGCTGAAAGGTTTATCTCGCGTAGCTCTTCTTTGAAACCACCTGGGGCATCATTGAAAGAACCTAACATTGCGCTGACTACAGATTTATTAGCAATTTCCCGGTTCTTATCTATGATTCTCTGATCATTAGGGGCAACACCCTCGATATAGTACGGCGTAGGAACTAAGAGCTTATTCGCATCGACTGTGAAAGTAAGCTTGTTATACGCATCTAGCTCGCGCATAATAGCGGTACCTAGCTTCAGGTTTGTGGGCAAGAAGTCGGCTTGCTGCGGATCGGTATAAGTAATTTTTGTACCGATGTTCGATAAAGAAGCTCCTAAACCAAGGTTGTATTCACCAGCACCAATCGTTAGGTCTTTGTTGTAGTAAGCACCTAGGTCCACTGCAGCCGCGTTTCCGGGCTTAGCGTCGGTGCTGAGGTTGCCAGTTAGGTTGGAGCGGATGTAGCGTACGGAGATACCGACACCAAAATTGTCGCTTAGCTTTTGTCCGTAGGAAATGCTGACAGCGTACTCCTTCGGGTTAAAATCTCCTAATAGTTGGTTTTGGTTACCGCGTAATGAGATGCTGCCTAGGTCAAAATACATGAGCGAAGCAGCAATAGCTGACCGCTGACCTAGCTTAGAATAACCTGATAGGTAGGCGAGGCCCATATCATCAGTAATCGTGCGCAACCAAGGGGTGTAGGACGGAGATACACTATACTTGTTCGTGACAAAACCTAGCTTACCAGCATTGTAATAGGCGGAATTTGCATCTGGTGAAATGGCCACTCCTGCCTCCCCGAGCGCCGCTGAACGAGAGTCTGGGCTGAGAGTTAGGATAGGCACGGCCGTGGTAATCGTATTCTGCACGTTTTGAGCCGTAGCGCCAGCTGATACGCCTAACAGACCGGACAGAAACACAAAACGCAAAGAAGTCTTCGAAAAAACCATAAAAATGAGATTGGACGTAAAGCAGACCGAAAGTCTGCTCAGATGATGAACAAGATTAGTTGAGGATAACTAGTTTTTCGTACTTGGAAGCCGTCGATCCCTTAAAAGTAAGGGAACGTACGCTTACGCGGTACACGTACACGCCTCGTGCAAGCTGATCGTTGTATTCATCGCGACCATCCCAGGAGAGTGCCGAAAGATGAGAACTGCTGCCGGCAACGCTGGTGCGCAACGTTCGCACCAGCTTGCCCGAAACCGTAAAAATTTGTACTTGCACTTCTAAGTCGTCACCGCTACGGTTTTGGTCAAAGTGAAAGGTAGTGGACGAAGAGAATGGATTAGGGTAATTGAGAACGTGGCTTAGGGCTAGCTTTTCGCTGCTTGCAACAATAAACTCTATTTCTTTCTCGGAGGAGTTGTTGTGAGTATCCCACGCCTTCAGACGTAGCATATGCGGACCGGTATTCAGCTCCTTGAACAGATATTTGACAGTACCTGCCTGGAAGCTGTCCACTTCAGAGGTGTAGTAATCGTTTAGGATAGTGAGCTTGCTCAGATCATTGTCTAGCACTGCTGTGATTTCGTGACCCACACCGGAGCTAGCGGTGTTGATGCCGTTTTCATCCCGCAGACGAGCGAGCAAGGTAGTATTAGGAGACGTGAGACCACCAAATACAAATGACTCTGAATCCATAAACAAACGAATGCGCGGGGGCAAACTATCGGCTTGAGCGGTGCTGTTGGCACCACCAATAGGCACGACAGAGCTACCGTGTGCATCAACTCGGTTGGTCACATCGGCAGCGTATAAGCTGATCTTGCCATTACCTAAGCTGTAGTTGATGTCCTTCGGAACAACAAAGCTAAGCGCAAACTGACCGTTACGAACCGAGGCTTGACCGTCGTAGATAATGTTTTCTTGTATAGCAATATTTGCAGTGGTGTCACCTGGCTCATTGACAAGCGTTTTTATTATAGAAGGCTTCTCATATACGGTTATCTGACTGGTGCCAGTGAAGTTCGTATTGACAACTCCACCGCGAAGTACTTGGCCTTTTAACTCTACTTTATCTAAGGATTTCAACGTAGTTCCCGATGAAACAGGTTGCCCGTTAATGCTGCTTATTGTTACAGTTTGCTCTGGATAAGCTAAGCGGGTTGTGGGGTCGCCGAGCAAACTGAAATGGCGATTGATAGTAGCAGAGGTGCTATTGTTCTTAGTTTCTGCTACTACTTCTCCTAAACGAGGCATTGAACCATCAGCAGATGGCTTAAATACTTCATTATAGAAAGCCGTATTCAAACTAAGATTAGCCGTGGTAGTCGCTAGACGTGTGGTGGTGAGGAGCGCAATAGCACCTGCTTTTGTATCCGTAAGTAGCTGTTCGCCGGCGGAAGTATTCTCCGGGTTATCGTAGGTACTAAAATCGCAAGTAGCTGTAACAAAGAAGCTCAAACGCTGTGTATTTTGAAGTCGCGCAATGGATCCCTTCGTGAAGATTCGCTCTTCAGCCCAGGACTCAGGCCCTCCATGACCATTATAGTTGATAATCAAAGAGCCCTGCTCAATGGCTTCATCAATTGCTTGGTTGCAGTCAGGTGATAGTTGACCAGCAGCAGAAATAGTCTGCGGGTACATTGCCAAATATACCTTGCGTACATTATAGCTGGGATGAACAGTAAGTAATGAATTAGCAAAGGGCTCAGAGGACTTCATCATATGAAAATCTACTTCTCCATCATCCGCTACAAAGGTGATGCGATTGCGCCACTTGCCATACCCATCAGGCGAGTCGTAAGCAATAAGCTTATCTACTACATCACGCACGAGCGCAGTAGATCCAGGTTGTCCTGGGGGCGTGCGGACAGGTAAGCGGCCAATACCAATGTCGATTGTTTCAGTCTCTTCGATATCCTCACGCCAGTAGCCTTCATTTTCGTCGAGAAAACCAAAGTAATCGTCTGATGAATAAGAATTCCCGCCCGAACCAGTTAGACGGGAGAAAATAGGCGCAAACGATTCCCTAGATTCATAAACAGGCACGTAGTTCTGGTTGATTTTATCCAGATTTTGGGTTGTCGTACTTCCTTGCGGATTTCCCCAATGCCGATCAGTCCACCAAGCTGGCGCCTTTGTTAGATCATTGCTGGGGTCAGCTTTATAATCGAACGAGGCGTCACCGAAGAGCAGTAAATAGTTTTGCTTGCCAACTGCGGCGCGGTCATATACCATCTTCATCAGGTCGCGAATGGCAGTAACATCCTGCCCACCGGAGCTGAATTCATTATAAACTTGAGACGTAGTTACTACTTGTACGTTCAGCTTGTCATGGTCACGACGGTGCTGCGCGAGGCGCTCGGCTTCTTCTTTGAAGGGCGGATAGCATACAATAACCAGATCTAGCTTGCCATCTGTGTTGAGGGCGTGTAGGTTTTGGTTCGGAACGCGACCAAAGGCACGGGGGCTAGGGAAATCATTGCCTTTAAATGCCACAAACTCGCGCAATACGTTTGTCGCTGCTACAAAGCTGCTCGTGCTACCGTTGATAGCCAAGGGCTGCTGAACGGGTATGTGTGGGTTCGTGACGTCCCATATAACGGCATCGGTCGCATCGCTAAGCACAAACTGACTCCGAGCGTTGGCGCTGATGTTATCAAAGGAGCGAAATTCTAGCAGTTTGTCGCTCATGCGCAAACGGCGTTGGGCATTTACTTCTAAGTAATCCAAGTAGCCTTTTGCCGTAGTGGAATTGCTAGCTCCGCTGGCATCGTAGGTAAGCGCGACTCGTACTTCTGTGGGATTACCCGTTAGGGTAGTTGAAAAGTTTACAACACTGGTATTGGCTGCTTCCGGAAAGTAACTGGAATAAGCTGCTGGGATGTTTTGAGCGTTGTTCATGGCAACGCCGTTGATAGCAGTGCGAAAAGTAGTGGAAGTACCAACCGGGGAGTTGGCGGCAACCGACGATTGCACTTGTACCGGCACAGTCGTTACCAGATCTGGTATTGAGAAAGTAAATTCTCGTTGCGGAGTGCTTGTGTCAAATGTTTCTCCCAGCCATTGACGACCGGAGCGCAACAGGTTATTTAAATCACGCTCGTAAAACTGGCGCTCGGCGAAGGTGGAGATAGTAGCGGAAGAACCCGTGAGTGTAGCTCCCGTGGCAACGCGCTTACCTAGGTTAGTACTCACCCGCACAAAGTAATAGGCCGTGTCGGTGTAGATGTGCTCGATATGCTGAAAGCGCTGGCTCGTACCGTCGCGCGTCCACGTGTGCGGGCCGCGGGCGTAAAACAAAGCGTAGTCGTTATCGCCGAAGGTGCTGTTGTTGCCGCTAGAAACGTAGATGGCATTTTCGACTAAGTCGTCGGGACGCGGGTCGCTGTTGAGCTGCGGCAATAAGCCGGTAGCATTGCCATACACTTGTAAGCGGCGCGGATCTATACTTTGTACATCGATGCCGAGCGCTTTGAGAAAGTTCTTATCTAGCTTGTAGATACCATTGGTTGGCACCCCAATCTTATACCAATCACCTGTGTTAAGTACCGACGTAGAAGTGTAGGTGCGAGTCGTGGGCCGGCGTGCTACGGTAGCTAGGGTGTATGCATAATCGAAGGAAACCAGCTTTTCAGCTTGTCCCGTTCGCGAGTTCCGACGTAAGGGCTGTAGTGTTACGAAGCTTACTGGCTGACGGCGGGTAGTGCCTGTGCGGACTTTTACGGGTACATCAGCAGGCAGCTCGCCACTAGAAAAGAGGCGACTGTCAGCTTCCGGAAGTGCTTCGTACACAGTATTGCGGAGTGCGCCACTTTCCACGGTACCGGCTAGGTTGATGGTGTAGGACCCCAGTATTTCTCCTGGTTGGTACACAGCACCCATGAAGGTAGGGACGCGCCGCACCGATCCATTTGGCATATCGAGGTGAGCATAGCTCTGCCAGGTAAGCGTCGTATGCTTTACCTGCTCACCCGACTGCGCTTTCACCCGAAAGCCCAAGCTTAACAAAGCGCCGCAAAGCAGGAGACGAAGAGTAAAAAAACGCATATAGATAATTTCGATAAGACGTAGTTAAGATGATTTTGGACGACCTCCGCCTAATGGAGCTAGGTAGCAGCCCAGATAATGAATACTGCTACTTAACTAGCAAAACATCTAAATATTGTGAGGCTTGAGGTGGAAAGTTAGCCTGCCGCGGGCCGTAGAACCGACAGCAAAACGTACAGCAGCACAATAAGAGGAACGGCAGTAGCCTGAAGACCTAACAACAAGCCAAGACTCAGCAGTAAAAATACAAAACGCAAGGAGTTGTCTTGCCAACGCAGGTTCTTGAATTTCAAAGCAAAAAGAGGAATCTCAGCTACCAACAGGCCGGAAAGCAAAAACGTAAGACCTAGCAATACCCAAGGATTCAAGATCACACCGCTAACTCCGAATTGGTCGTGAGCCAAAATGACGGGTAGCGATATAACCAGCAAGGTGGCAGCCGGAGTGGGTACCCCAATGAAGGAGTCCGATTGGCGAGCGTCGTTGTTGAACTTAGCCAGGCGTAGCGCAGAGAAAATGCTGACGGTAAAAGCTAGGTATCCCAAGCTTGACGGCCAAGTGCTCATCGGCAGCGTGTATTGTAGCAGCTTAAATAAAACAGCGCCCGGCACAACCCCAAACGACACCATATCGGCGAGCGAGTCTAAATCTTTGCCAATGGGTGAAGAGACGTGCAGGGCACGGGCCACTAAGCCGTCGAAAAAATCGGCGACAGCAGCAATGCCAATCAAGTAAGCTGCTGATGCTAAGCCTGCGAAAGAGTCATGAGTGCCTGGGGTTGGGTTGTAAGCGAAAATTAGACTCAGCGCTACGCAGCCACACAGCAGGTTCAGACAGGTGAGAGCGTTGGGTAAATGCTTTTTGATAGCCATAAAAAGCTAGGGTACCTAGCGCAGAAAAGGATTAGAGATGCGCTCAGCGCCAATGGTAGTGGCTGTGCCGTGACCAGGATACACGGTCACGTCATCGGGCAAGGTAAGCAGCTGCGTACGGATGCTGCGGATGAGCGTGGCATGGTCGCCGCCGGGTAAGTCGGTGCGACCGATGCTCTGGCGAAACAGTACGTCGCCGCCAATGACCACTTTGGTGGGTTCGTGGTAAAAAATAACGTGGCCGGGGGCATGACCAGGAGTAAAGCGTACCGCTAGCTCCGTATCACCGAACCGCACAGGGGCATCAGGTGTTAGAAAACCTGTTGGCTCAGCAGGCGTGTACTGCGGAAAACCGTACGGCGCCGCGTACGTCGGCACGGCGCGCAGGGTACCTAGGTCGGCTTCGTGAATCAGGAATGGCACCTGGTACGTGTCTATTATGAATTGATTGCCCAGCACGTGGTCGATGTGGCAGTGCGTGTTGAGCAAAAGGACGACTTGTAAGCCGTGTGTTTTGATGAATTCTTGTAGCGCGTTCTGCTCTTGCCGGCTATAGCAGCCGGGGTCTACGACGGCACATTGGCCCGTGCCATCGTGCAGTAAATAGGTGTTCTCCGAAAACGCGTTGAAAGTAAAACCACTGACGGTCATGCAACAGAATAAAAGAGGGCCCGCAGGCCAGGATGTAATGCGGAGGTAAGTTACGAGTCTTGCTGCGAATCGAGCTAGCCAAAAGTTAGCCTAAGGAAGCGTAACGCCATTTACTTTACCTTGCTTCAAATGATAATGCACGATTACTTGATTATTGGCCATGGCATTGCCGGTGCCACCTTGGCCCACGAGCTACGGCGCCGCGGGCGTAGCGTGCTGGTACTCGACACGTACCAGCCCGATTCTGCTTCCAATGTAGCAGCAGGACTCATGAACCCAGTGGCCGGCAAACGGTTTGCCCTTGCATGGCGGGCCGATGAGTTTCTGACGACAGCAGCCACTTTCTACCGAGAGCTAGAAGCAACCTTTGGGCAGCAGTTCTTCTTCGACACGCCCATCCTTAAGCTGTTTTCGTCGGTAGCGGAGCAAAATACGATGCTAGCTCGCAGCGCCGACCACCCGTGGCAAGACTTTGTGGAAGAGCTAGGTCCAGCTTTGCCTTCCGCTGCGGGCGTGCGCCAAGATTTTGGGGGAGTATGCATCCGCCGCGGGGGCTATGTAGCCGTGCGCGAGTTGCTGGATGCTTTGGCGGCTCAAGGAATCAGCCAAGGTTGGCTTCAGCGCGAAACTTTTGAATGGAAACAGCTTGTTATCGGCCCGACGGGAGCTACCTACGCCAATACCATTCATGCCCGGCATGTGGTGTGCTGCGAAGGTGCCGCGGCCGTGCACAATCCTTATTTTCAATGGCTGCCACTTACGCCCAACCAAGGCGAAGTGATTGACGTTGAGTGTGCGGGCTTAGCTGATACGCAAGTGCTCAACAAGGGAGCTTACGTAGTGCCGCTTGGCGCAGGAAGGTTTCGGGTAGGCGCCACCTACCGGTGGCCTCCCTTTGCATCTGGCATTACGGAAGAGGCCCGCGCAGAGCTTGGTCAGCGGCTGGCTAACATGACGGATCAACCGTTTGTTGTGCTAGCACAACGGGCTGGCGTGCGGCCGGCAGTGCGCGACCGAAAACCCTTGCTAGGTATGCATCCGGCTAACCCAGTTATGAGTATATTGAATGGTTTCGGATCCAAAGGCGTGATGCTGGCGCCCCTGCTGGCTAGGCATTTTGCTGAGGTGCTAGAAGATGGCGTAGAATTGTGGCCGGAGGTCAATATTCTGCGTTATCACGCGTTATATGTAGCCGCCTCACAGGCGGTTGATTTTTCTTCTTGATTGTCTGCCTTTTTGCTGCTTATATGAAGCACTTATCCTATTCTTGGTCTTCTGGCATTAGCCGCTCGACGAAGGGCGCCGCGACGGTAGTGCTAGGGCTTTTATTGCTAGGTGGCACAGCGCAGGCCCAAACCGCGCAGGAGGGGTTTGGACGGGTGCGCATCCAGTACAAAGACTTTAACTGGCAGCAGCTCAGTACCCAAAACTTCAACATCTACTACTACGCCGGCGGCGAAACCGTAGCGCGCCGAACGGCCGAGTACGCCGAGAAGGAGTTGCAGCGCGTCACCTCGCTCATCGGTTATTATCCGTATTCAAAGACCACGATCATGCTCTATAACTCCGTGGGCGACCTACGGCAGAGCAACATTGGTCTTTACGCAGACAAATACCAGACGGGAGGCGAAACCTCGCTGCTGCGTATGAGCAAGGTGCAGATAGCTTTTCAGGGCCAACAAACCTTGTTTAAGCGGGACTTGAGCTTTCAAATTACCCGCGTGCTGCTCAACGATATGATGTACGGTGGTTCGTTGAAGGAAGTGCTTCAGAGCACGTACTTGTTGCAGCTACCCGATTGGTTTGTGAGCGGGGCTTCGTCTTACGCGGCCGAAGGCTGGAGCATGGAGATGGACGACTACATGCGCGACATGACGCAGAAGTACGAGGGCACCAAAACGGCACCGTTCTTCTTGCGTAACCCGCAGCTAGCTGGCCAAAGCGTGTGGAACTACATTGCCGAGCGCTACGGCTACACCACGGTGCAGAACATTCTGAACCTAACACGCATCACCCGCGACGTGGAAGTAGGCATCAGCAGCTCGCTGAATGTGCCTTATAAGGTATTCCTGAAAGATTGGTTGAGCTACTATCGGCAGCTAAACGCCCAACCACAGACGGCCTTCGTGCAGCCTGAGGAGAAAGCGCAGGTGACGAAGACCAACCGCAAGAACATTGTCTACTCGCAGCCAGTGCTTAGCCCAAATGGCCAGCACCTAGCGTACGCCCAAAATGACCGGGGGCGTTACCGAGTGATCGTAGTGAACCGGGATGGATCGGGTCGGACGGTCATTCACCGCAATGGCTACAAGACGCCCGACCAGCAGGTGGAAAACCGCTTACCTGTGTTGGCTTGGCGTGGCAACAACCAAGTGGCAGTAGCAGAGATGGTGAAGGGGAACATGACCCTCCACCTACAGCAGGCTTCTGGCGCCGGACCTCTGGGTTTGCTGGTGCGACTGCGCGCGGCCTTACCTAGCTTCCGCAAAAGCACATCCGTTTTCCAGCCTTTCCAGCAGGTACTCGACCTAACGTATTCGCCTGACGGTAAATCGTTGGTATTTAGTGGAGTGCAAAACGGGCAGAATGACCTCTATATACTGCGGGCAGGCAATCGGCGGGCAGAGAAGCTGACGGATGATGTGTTCGACGATGTGCAGCCAACTTTCTTGCCCAATGGTGCAGGGGTTGTATTTAGCTCTAACCGCTGGCTAGATTCGGCGGGTACGGCCAAAGGCAATTTCGGCAGCGTAGTGAACAACTACGACCTCTTCTTGTATCACCTTGATGGTCGGGCTCAGCCCATGGAGTCACTCGTGAGCACTATTTCAAACGAGTCGCGTCCGCGGGCTATATCCGATGATGAGGTACTCTTTTTGGGTGAAGAAAGTGGCGTCCGTAGCATCTATCGGTTGTCGCTGAGCACCAAGAAGCGTACGCCCGTGAGCAGCTTCCTGCAGAATATAAAGGATTACGACTACAACGCTACCACCGGCGCATTGGGCTTTGTCGCCAATGACCGGGCGCGGGAGTACGTGTATGTGTATCCTAAGTACGCACTACCGGATACCCTAGCTTTGTACAAAACGGCGCGCCAGGAAACACTGGAGGAACGCTCGCGGCCAAAGCCAGCACCTAGGCCGCAAGCCACCAAACCCGTTGCCGTACAAGACCCGGCTGCCAACGGTACGGAGCAAACCAACCAACCAGCTGCCCAGCCCACGACGCCAAAACCGTCTAATGGGAAGATCAACACCAGCGACTATCAGTTTGACGACGATGTACCCGCTTCGCAGGCCACGCCGCGTCGCAAGCGTTCAGCCACGGTCGTAGCGCTGCCCACAGCTCCGCCCGTGGATGCGTATGCTGTGTCGGGGCCGTTCCGGTATGATACGCGCTTCAGCATCGACAATGTAGTGTCGTCCATCTACAATGATCCGCTCCTAGGTATCGGGTTGGTGGCACAGGCCAACATGTCGGACATGTTCGAAGATCACCGCATCCAAGCCGGCATCTTTGCACTTACTGACCTGCGCACCAGTAGCATTTCGGCTTCCTACACCAACATGAAGCATCGCTACGATTGGAGCATCAGCTACCAGAAGCAGGCTTACTTCTTCGATGTGGTGAACGGACGTATTCGTTACGGCCGGCATGAGGTATCGCCCAACATTGCTTACCCACTCACGCATAACTTAAGCTTGCGCGGCGGCCCGCGGTTTGTCAACCTGAACCGGACGCTGCAAAATGAGCTAACCACCGAGAACGATATTAATCGGAACTACATCGGAGCAAGCGGCGAGCTGGTGTTCGACAATGCCATTGCGACGGGCGTGAACATGTTGGAAGGCACCCGGATGAAAGTGGGTATACTACAACTGAACAGCCTCGATAGTAAAAACCAAAACTTCGGTAAGATATACGTGGATCTGCGGCACTATCAGAAAGTGCATCGGCAAATCATCTGGGCCAACCGAGCTAGCTACGGTCAATTTATTGGGAGTGACAAGCAGACCTTCCGCCTTGGCGGTATGGATAACTGGCTGAACACGCGCTACGACGGCTCACGTAACTCGAACGACCCGACTACTGACCCGACGGATATTTTCTACCAACAGTTCGTAACGAACCTGCGTGGCTTCAACTACAATAAGCGGACTGGTCCTAAGTACATCCTGTTCAACTCGGAGTTGCGTATTCCTATCATTCAGTATCTGTCGCGCAAACCGATTTATTCAGGCTTCTTCCGCAATCTACAGCTGACGGCTTTCGGCGATGCTGGCTCGACGTATTCTGGCTCGAATCCCTTCAACGAAAACAACTCGTACAACACGCAGGTACGGCCTAGCAATGGCAACGCCTTTTCTGCTGTCGTAACGAACTTCCGCAATCCGTTACTGATTGGCTACGGCTTTGGCATGCGCACGACGCTGCTTGGCTTCTACGGCAAAGCGGATATGGCCTGGGGTCAGGAAGATTACAAACAGACCGGTCCGAAATTCTACTTCACCCTCGGATACGATTTCTAACCTAGGTATCTAAGTCATAGAAGAAAGCCACTGGAATATTTCAGTGGCTTTTTTGTGGCTTATACTGCCTCTGCACGCAAGCTCTAGTGAGGCTAGTGCTTGCGGCAAGCTATTTCTCATCGCTCAACTAGCTATAGTAGTTGTAATGCTAATAGAACAAGGAGAATAATAGCTTGGATTAGAGACCATCCCGCGCTTGGGTTGTATCTTTGCAGTCCGGTTCATTATTCTTCCTGCCGTGCTACTCCTCCGCGAGATATGGTATTTGATTCAGAAGGACTTCCGCTTGGAATGGCGGCAGCGCGCCGCTCTGAATGGGATGCTGCTCTACGTCGGCAGCACGGTTTTCGTCTGCTATCTGAGCTTTGCGTTGCGCGGCGGTGAGCTTCCCGTGCCCGCCTGGAATGCACTTTTTTGGATCATCCTGCTCTTCACCGCTGTGAATGCCGCGGCCAAAGGCTTCTTGCAGGAAAGTCGCGGACGCTTACTCTACTATTATACGCTGGTACGGCCGCAGGCAGTTATCCTGGCCAAGATTGGCTACAACGCCTTATTACTGTTGGGCCTGTCGTTGGTTGGCTTGGCTGTGTACGCGGTAGTGCTCGGCAACCCGGTGCAGAACCTAGGTCTGTTCGTAGCCAATGTGATGTTAGGTGCTCTCGGCTTTGCGACTACCCTCACCTTGGTGTCAGGTATCGCCGCCAAGGCTAGCAATAGCAGTACGCTTATGGCGGTGCTAGGCTTCCCTTTGATGATTCCGATGCTGTTGTTGCTGATCAAAGTGTCGAAGAACGCTTTGGACGGCTTAGAGTTTGAGGCGAGCAAGGGTTCGTTGCTGACGCTGGTCGCACTGAACCTAATAGTGACGGCTGTGTCGTATTTGCTGTTCCCATTTCTGTGGCGCTCTTAGGGAAAGATAAATGAAAAACCAGTCAGCAATAGCGCCCCAGACAGCACGAATTGAGGAAGGTATGTGTTGGATGATAGGCAACCATGGGCCTCCTGCGGCAGGCATTCGCTAGGGCCTATTTCTTTACTCATGGATTTGAATACATGTTCTTGAAAACAAATTGGTGGAAAGCAGGTGCTGTGTTGTTGCTGGTGTATACCACAATAGCCGGGTTGCTCATGCCGGTGCCACGGCTGCCTATTTTGAACGAAAGCATCCGCAACCTCTATTTCCACGTGCCGATGTGGTTCGGGATGACCATCATTCTGGCTACCTCGGTGTACTACTCCATCCGGTACTTGCGCACCCCAACGCCGCAGTTGGATATCCTGTCGCACGAGTCTGCCAAAACGGGTATTTACATGGGCATCGTGGGCCTAGCTACGGGCAGCATTTGGGCCCGCTATACCTGGGGTACGTGGTGGACCAATGACCCCAAACTCAACGGGGCGGCCATTGCCATGCTGATTTACGGCGCCTACTTGGTGCTACGCTCTTCTTTTCAGGATGAGCAGCAGCGGGCACGCATCAGTGCTATCTATAATATCTTTGCTTTCGCGGCGGCTATGCCGTTGTTCTTTATTCTGCCGCGTCTCACCGATTCGCTTCACCCCGGCGCGGGAGGCAACCCCGCTTTTGCCAAGTACGACCTCGACAGCAACATGCGTATGGTGTTTTACCCGGCCGTAATCGGTTGGACACTACTCGCCTTCTGGGTTACGCAAGTTGCCTGCCGTTTCGCTTTCCTCAAACTAAAGGTTTATGAAAAACAGCTTGCGTAATGCCGTGCTGTTGCTGGCGGCGCTACTGCTGCCTGTGATGCACGCCTTCGCCCAAGTCCCTGCCGCTGACACGCCCGAAATGGCAGATGCGCTTCGGCAAAGCGGCAAAATCTACGTGGTGGTTGCCGTCATAGCGGTCGTACTTACGGGCTTACTGGTGTACCTCATTTCTCTCGACCGCAAAATTGGCCGGTTAGAACGGGAGCTAAAAGATTAAGTACAGTTGCTGTAGCAACGACCTAGCCTCTTGGCGCCAGCTATTTCTGATAAGGATTTCTCTTTGCACTTACCTATTTAGACTACTCGGCCTAGAAAGCCAGACCTGCGTTTTCCGCTTTTTTGCACATGAAAAAATCGCACATTCTCGCCATTGCCGTCATTGCGCTTGCAATCGGAATTATCATGAGTGCCGCTGGTGATGCTAGCGTTTACGTTTCGTTCCGGGAGGCGCGCGACCGCGCCGCGGAGGGTAACCTGACCAAAGTTCACGTGGTTGGCCGCTTGCCCCGAGATGGGCAAAAGCAGATCCTAGGTCTGGAGTATAACCCGACGCTGGACCCCAACTATTTTGCCTTCACCTTGGTTGATACCAACCGGATTGCGCAGCGTGTGGTGTACTTCAATCCGAAGCCTCAAGATTTTGATAAGTCGGAGCAAGTAGTGATTACAGGCGCCATGCGCAACGACATTTTTGTAGCTGATAAGATCCTGCTCAAGTGCCCATCGAAGTACGTGGAGAAGGACATTCAGGGGGCTACGGCGTCGCGTTAAGTAGATTCTAACTAAAGTTGTCGCTGATGTCATTTGCTACCTATTGTCCGTTCCTGATGTTGCCGAGCCTTACCTTGGTGGCAACAACGGTGCAGGCGCAAGTGGCAAACGACGACATCGAACAACGGCGGGTGCTGCGGACGAACGAGACTGTTAGATCGAATACCACCAACTGCACTGTGCAGTGGTCGTGCGTAGACGAGAAGCTAACGGGTAAGTGCATCGAATATCACAATGACCAATGGTTCGAGTTTACGCCACGTGTGTCAGGACGCTACTTCGTAAATATCGGTGGCCAGAGCTGCCGCGACACGCGTGGTGTGCAACTGGTGGTACTCACGGGTACGCCTTGCCAGCCTAGCACGTATCAAGTGCTTTCGTGCACTTCGCTAGGGAGCCAAGACGACGTATTTATAACCTTAGATTCTTTACGTGCCGGAAAGCCCTATCTGCTTGATGTGGATGGGTACCTGAAGGATTTTTGTGAGTTTACCTTAACTGTTAGTGATCGTGCGCGTGGCGTACCGGCTACGGTACCACCGGTTCTCTCTAGTGTCGCTCCCTCAAGCAGCCGAGTAGTTATGTTGCGTTGGACTTTGCCTGATTCGTTGGAGCAGGTGCGTCAGTTTCGGATTCTGCGCCGAGAGGCAGCTGCTTTTCGCGCGAGTGAGCAGGCAACAGTCTCCATAAACCGCACTACATATGGCGCTAACGCCCCGGACTACACTTGGACAGATACGCTTTTAACCCCTGGACGCTACCTTTACCAAGTGGTAGCGGAAAGCCCGAATACAACGGAGCCGGTAATTTTACACCAGCAATGGTATGCTTACACCCAGCCGATGCCCAAAGCAAAGCTCAGTACGAGGCTTAACCAGCGAGCAGAAGCCCAGGCAACGCATGCACAACAAAGCTGGGAACGGCGAAGTCATCGGGCGCGTTTGAAACGACTGCGCTCTAGGAGTAGAAATTAATCAATTGTTATGAGTTCTACCATCAGATTAGCAAAGGCAGACAACCACTTGCTAAACCATGAAAAGAAGAGCTTCATAACACAACGTTTATAATTGAGAATTCCATGCTAAATACCTTCATAGGCGACTTAGGGCACCTAAGTGTCATTGTGGCGTTTGTAGCGGCTACAGTGGCGGCGTATTCCTATTATATGGCTGCCCGCAATCGGCCGCTGGGGGAAACGGATGCCCCGTGGCTGAAGCTAGCTCGCGGAGCATTCTTCTTGCACGGCGCGGCGGTAATCTCTATCGTGTGCTGCCTGTTCACTATCATCTACACGCACCGCTACGAGTACTACTACGCTTGGAGTCACTCTAGCAACCACTTGCCGGTGTACTACATGATTTCCTGCTTCTGGGAAGGGCAGGAGGGAAGCTTCTTACTTTGGATTTTCTGGCAGGTATGCTTGGGCTTCGCCATCATGCGCTACAATAAGCGCTGGGAAGCACCAGTAATGGCTGTGTTTGCTGGCGTGCAGCTTTTCCTGACGTCCATGATTTTGGGTGTGGTGCTGCTGAACGTGAAGGTTGGCTCTTCGCCTTTCATCCTGCTGCGTGATTTCCTGACGGATGCCCCTTTCATTCAATCTAATCCGAACTTTATTCCAAAGGATGGTACGGGCCTGAACCCACTGCTCCAGAACTACTGGATGGTGATTCACCCGCCCACGCTGTTCCTAGGTTTTGCGCTTACGATAGTGCCGTTTGCCTTCGCTATTGCCGGGCTATGGAAAGGTGAGTTTACCAAGTGGGTGAAGCCAGCCTTACCCTGGGCGTTATTTGGAGGCTTGGTGCTTGGCGTGGGCATTATGATGGGTGCCTATTGGGCTTACGAAACCCTGAACTTTGGTGGCTATTGGAACTGGGACCCGGTTGAAAATGCCGTATATATTCCGTGGCTGGTGCTAGTGGCTGCTATTCACGGCATGGTGCTGTGGCAGCGGAGCAAAACCGCACTACGCACATCGTTTGTGCTGGTTATCACCACCTTTTTGCTGGTGCTGTACGCTACTTTCCTAACGCGTAGTGGTGTGCTCGGCAATGCGTCTGTACACTCCTTCACCGACTTAGGTCTATCCGGGCAGCTGATCATCTACCTAGCTGCCTTCGTAGTATTGGCTGTAGGCTTGCTGATCTGGCGCTGGAAAGAAATTCCTGTTTCTGAAAAGGAGCTTACGACCTACAACTCGGAGCTATGGGTGTTCATTGGCGCAACAGTGCTCTGTCTAGGTGCCTTCCAAGTACTAGTCACAACGAGCATTCCCGTTTACAATGCCTTCCTAGGTTTTATCGGCATTAAGTCGAACCTAGCCTTACCCGCCGACCAAATTGCTCACTACACGAAGATTCAGCTTTGGATGGGTGTATTCGTGGCTCTGCTGTCGGGTATAGCCCAGATCATGTGGTGGCAGAAGAACGACAAGGAAAGCTTGGCTAACTCGCTGACGGTACCAGGCATTCTTACGCTGCTAGGTGCGGCCCTCGTCATTTTGCTTGTGCAGTACAACAAGCTACAGATGGGAGCCGTGTACATCGTATTGTTAACCACTGCGCTGTTCGGCGTGCTGGCTAATTTGAGCATGATTCTGACGCTGCTGAAGCGCAAAGTAAGTCTGTCGGGTGGGGGAGTGGCACACATTGGTATTGCCCTGATGCTCCTCGGTATCTTGGCTTCGGCCGGCTATTCAAACATCATCTCCAAGAACTCGTCGGGGCTGGTGTATTCCAAAGAATTTCCCGAGGATATTAACCGTGACAACGTGCTGCTGTGGCGCAACGAAACTGCCGCAATGGATGGCTACGATGTGAGCTATACTGGGCAGTATTTCGATGTACCTGGCCTACCAGACTACGTAAACAAGGAGCTGATATTCCGCACAGATGATGAGTTCAAAGCCCTAGCTCGAGCCGAAATCAAACAAGGAAACAAGGTGTACTACAAAGCCGGCGACACGTTGGAGCTACGGCCGGAGAACACCTACTACCGCGTAGAGTACAAAGACAAGAAAAGCGGCGAGAAATTTACCTTGTTTCCACGTGCTCAGGTGAATGAGGAAATGGGCGGCTTGCTAGCTTCTCCCGACATCAAAAAGTTTGCTGGCCACGATATCTATTCGCACATCAGCAGCGTGCCTGACCCGCGCAAGGAGAAAGACTGGAGTGAGGTGAAAGAACACGTGCTGAGCGTGGGCGACACCATTTACCTGAATGACTACTTTGCCGTGCTGCGCGCCGTAGAGCCCGCTCACCAAACCGCAGGGTTAGACCTGAAGGCCGGTGACCTAGCTATTCAAGGTGACTTTATCGTGTATGGCGAGAAGAAGAGCTACCATGTGCACCCCGTGTTTGTGGTGCGTAACCGGATGATCGGTCGCGTTGCTGACGAAGTAGAAGACCTAGGTCTGCGCCTCGCTTTCCTCAACGTCGATCCTACGAACAAGAAGTTCACCTTCGGCGTGAGCACCACGCAAAAGGATTACATCATCCTAAAAGCAGTCGAGAAGCCCTTCATCAACTTGCTGTGGAGTGGTACCCTGCTCATGGGCCTAGGTTTTGGGATGGCCATGGTGAAGCGGCGGCGCGAGGCAAGCGTAAGTTCGCAGGTGCCAACACCTGCTGTTCCGCTTAAAAATCGTCCTGCTAAGCCTAGCCGTCAAGTAGCCTAAGACGCATTAGCAGCAAGCTTGCCGGTCACGGTTTGTTGTTCTCGAGGGGATAAACAGATCGTCAGATAAGTAGAAACAAAAAGAGCCGCCCATCGGGCGGCTCTTTTTGTTTCGGATAATACGTGTGACTACTCAATCACTAGTTTTTGGATGGTGTACTGGTCACCATTTTGCACCTTCAAGTTGTAAACGCCAGAAGCTAAGTTTGCTAGGTTCAAGGTATTCGTAGCCTCATTTTTCGCCGTGCCCGTGTATACTGTCTGCCCAAGTAGGTTGCTCACTTGTACCTGCAAAGCACCCTTGGCTGCTACACCATGGATAGAGAGCGTAACAGTGCCGGTGCTCGGGTTAGGGTACACCGAGATGGCGCGCTGGAGTTCTGGTGAGTTAGCCGTAACCGTAGTGAAAGAAACTTCCATTGCTAACCGCGCTGGAAAATCGATGTCGGCTAGCGAAAGCCAGTTAGTACCATCCTGGGTGTAGTAGAAGGTGCCATTACGTATCGGATCTTCTATTTGAAAGCCTAAGTTGACGCTGTTGGTTATTTCTTTTACCCCGACGAAGAAGTTACCTGTTACGACTGTCGGAGGAATCGTGATGGTTTCAACCGCAGCGGCGGCAGCACGGGTGCGCGTCGCGGAGGTATACACTGGCGCCCCAGGAGTACCACCACTACCGGAATTGTAGATTATTACTTGGTAATCAGCAGTTGTAGTGCTAGTAGGGAAAGTGAGTTTAACCTGGTTAACCGCAACGGGGCGGCTACTCAAGAACTTAGTCGCAAACGCAACGTTAGGTCGGTCACCAAGGCCGAGCGGGTAAGGTGATGGCTGTGTATCGTCTATGTACGCTATGGTGCTAGGCGTTACTTGCTGCGTATAAACGTCGGTGTTGTTGCTAGCGTCATCATCGGTGGGCACGCTCACGGTGAGGTTGTTCGTGCCTTGGGTAAGTGTAGCAGGATAAGGATCGAAGGTGACAGTAGCCGTAGCACCAGGGGCAATGGAGGTGATACTCTTAGAATTCGTGAAGGTGTTAGCGCCCGCTACAGCCAAAGTAACAGGCACATTGGTACGAGTTGTAGTCCCGATATTAGTGACGGCGGCCGCTACGGAATGAGGGAGCGAAACGGACGTTGAGAGCTTACCCAACGTGTAAATAGTGCTCAGGTACAAGTCGTTCGATTTCGCAGGATTGAAGCGGTAGATAAGTCCTGTTGGTGGGACTATTGCGCTGCTGACATTGAATGCGTCTGAGTTGGCTAGGTAGAAGTTGTCTTGAAAGCTAGCGTTAACCCAAGGTGTGGTTGACTCTTTAGTAGCCGTGAGCAGATTGCCATTGGTGCTGTTCGTGCCCTTTATACCAACGGCAGCCAACTTAATAGCTGTCGAGGTGCCTCCTGTAGTCGGGCCATAGATGAAATCAATGATGTTAGACGATTCAGATAGCCAAATCTGAAACTGCATGTTGGTGTAGATCGGGCCAACATTTGGTTTTCCGGAAGCCACGGGGCGTGCTTTGTCTTGCACGTTTTTCCATTGGATTACACAAACCCGGTTTGGCGCAGTACCATCCGTAATCACCCGATATTCTGCTGGAGAGGTACCACTCTGTAAATCTTCATTGAATGGCACCAGTAAGTTGGCGTCCGAAGAATCGAAGGGCCCACCGAAGCCAGTTTGTGCTCCCTCAAAATACGAGCTGCCCGTTGGAGCGCTGTTACCTAGCTTAATGAACCCATTGGTATTAAGCACAAATTGGGTAAAGCTCTGGCCATTGTAGTTAAAAGTAAAGCCGATGTTCTGGGGCGCTGAGTTGGCATCGTCTGTGTTAGGCGTAGCGATAACTGTACTGGGAAAGCTAGCTAGATCGATGTAGGGCGACGATGCGGGCAGCGTTCCAACCTGCACACCATATAAGTTGTAGTTGAGGCTTTGTGCTTGGATGGCTGTGGCAGCGCCAACCGTTAGCAGTGCAGCAAAGGCCAGCCTGATCCATCTAGAGCTAGCTTGGCCAAAACAGTACTTCTTTTTCATAGACAAGGGGGAAAGAAAATTCTGATGAGCTGGTTTGGGGGAATTGACTTACGCGCTAATATCCTGCTATTTCGCTGTATTCAACATGAATTTTGGTCGCTAAGCGCGCAAAGGGTACAGCTAAAAGGCCTTCGCACAAATGTTACGCACTAGCTGCCGTACATAACGAAAAAGGCAGCCTCTCGGCTGCCTTTTTTAGTAGAAAAGAAGTAGGAAGGAGTTATTCGATTACAAGCTTGCGCATCGTGTATTCGTCACCGCTCTTCACCTTCATGTGGTAAATGCCGGCTGCTAGCTTTGATAAATCTACTGGCTGCTGGTCACGGTTGTTTACCAAGCTTGCCGTATGTACCAGTTGGCCGAGCAAATTGGTCACCTCGACTTGCATAGCTCCTTTGGAGTTGGTTGCGTGCGCATCGAGCATAAATACCCCGCTGCTTGGGTTCGGATACACGCTGATAGCCCGGTCAAATTCGGGGGAGTTGGTTGCCAGCACTTGCGAGATGCTAACGTCGTCAACCCACAAATAGAATTGGTCAACAGCGCTAATGGCGTGGAAGCCGATGTAGTAGTTGCCACTAGTTGGTGCTACAATGGGGGCTACTTGCCCAGCCGCTTGCCCCGATGTTGCCGTGACGTACGTGCTGTTGATGATGTTCGTATTGCTGAAGATGGTGGTTGTCTGGCCAGCTGGTGTTGTTGTAGCGCCAAACTTTACCTCCAAGCCTTCCGGGAAAGTTGCCGACTGTGCACGGTATCTGAACTGGAGCTGATAACGCCTTCCAGCCTGCATAGCAATGGGAGGAGTGAAGAACCAGTCATCAGCAGGGTTGTTGGAGCTATAAGTATAGCGCATGGCGTTCGGAGCTGAGCCAGTAGCATCAGCTGTTACAGCCCAGGTTCGGGCGTCCGCGTTGATATCGGCTACCGTAATGCCGCAGGGGAGCGTATTAACAGCAACTGCATCGAAGTTCTCGAGGTAAGGAGCCGTGACGACGGGATTGACACAAGAGGTAGAAAAGGCAATAGGACCTACTAACGTACTCCGGTCGGTGCTACCACAGTTGGCGCGGACGTAAAAGTCATAATTGGTGCTAGAAGCCAGGCCAGTCAGGCTGATAGGCGAACCTGCCACGGTCGTGCCGCCCGTGGTAGGGGCAGGAGCACCTCTAGGCACTACCCAGTAAGTAAAACCAGAGCCATTGGTTGGTCCAGTTAAAGTGACGGTAGCAGTTGTGCCGGTAATACTGCCGATTGTAACAGCCGTGGGCGGCAAGCAAGTAGCGAGGGTCGAAAAGGTAGCTTGGTCGCTCAGAACGCTCTGGCCAGCTGTGCCGCCGCAGTTTGAGCGTACGTATACTTGGTAACGTGTGCCCGGAGCTAGGCCACTGATCGTAACGGGCGATGCCGTGGCTGGGAGTACCGTACCACCGGTGGCAGGGTTAAACCCATAAGGACCATAAATCAAGCTAAAGCTGGTAACGCCGCTTGGGCCTGTGAAGGCTACGGTAGCACTAGTAGTTGTCAGATTGGAAACAGCTACGTTGGTTGGGTAGCCGCAGGTAACAGCGCCACCGATAGTTACTTCCAATGCTAGGCGCGTTCGTAGAGTGGTTGTGCCTACGTCTGTCCAGGCTCCGCCAGCCGCAATCTGGTAGAAAGATGTGCTAGCGCGCAGTGGATCTTCGAGCTGGTACGCCACGCCCACATTCGCTGGCCCACCAGATGCCGTGCCTACTTCGCGGATTGCTAGGTAATAAGAACCCGTAACGGCTACGGAAGGAAGCGAAACAGTTGCGGTGCTCAGCTGACCAGTGGTGCCTGCGATAGTGGGGCGCGTTTGGGTCGGCGACGTATACAAGGCTGTGCCAGGCGTACTGCCTGCACCAGCTGCATCGAATACTTGTACTTGATATAAGGTGCCTGCAGTACCCGCATTTACAAACGTTATCTTCGCCTCGTTCAGGGTAACAGGTAGGCTCGTCGTGAACTTTGTTGCCAGTGCCCCACCGGGTGCTGTGCTGCTCACCCCAACCCCAGTGACAACGTAAGGTTTGGTTACGTCAATCTGCGTAACTCGAGTGGTGGTTACCTGCTGTTCGTACGTCTGAGTATTGTTGGTGTTGTTGGCATCAGCGGGCACACTGACCGTTACAGTATTCGTTCCCAGGGCTAGAGCAGCGGGATACGGATCGAAGGTAACTAGCGAGGTAGCACCTGCCGCTAGCGTGCTAATAGTCTTGGTGCTGGTGAAGGTATTCGCCCCGGTTACCGTGAGCGTTACAGATTGGTTGGTGAGAGCCGAAGTGCCCGTGTTTCGGACGGCTGCTGCTACCGCATGCGGCAACGAAGATGGCGTGGCAAGCTTACCGAGCGTGTGGATCGTCAGCACACTCGCATCTTGTGCTTGCGCTGTGCCCAAACCAACACTGCAAGCGGCAGCTAAGGCTACTTGCTTCCAGTATGACTGGAGGCTCTTCCAAATGTAAAATTGTTTCATGATAGGTAATTGAGGAAGTGATAGAAAAAGAGATAAGCCCATTGCAAATAGGTAGTTAGCTAGTTTGTGATGTTAATATGTGTGGATATTCTTAAATCCTAATGCGTTATTGTGAAAAACATACTAAAAGTCTTTATAATGTTTTATTCTGCTGATAATCAGCCTAGGTATAGTGTAAATTCGCTTTTCTCATGCTCACGATAGTACTAGTAGGAACCGGTCGGGTCGCCACTCAGCTAGGTCCGGCGCTCATGCATGCTGGTCATCAGGTTACCTATGTTTGGAGCCGCACGCTAGCAGGTGCCGAGCGGCTAGCAACCGAGCTGCCAGGGGCGGAAGCTGGTAATAGTCTCGATCTGCGTGCCTACCCTGCTGACCTTTACCTAGTTGCTGTACCCGACGCAGCCATACCTGCTGTTCTGGCTGAAGCTAGGTTCCCGAGTGGCGCCTTGGTGGCGCACACTTCTGGAACGGTACCACTACAAGCATTCGCTCCCTACAAGGACCTACGCGGTGGGGTGTTCTACCCATTGCAAACCTTTAGCCTAGGTAGGCAAGTAGACTGGCAGATGGTACCACTATGCATTGAAGCCACAGATGCTGCCAGCGAAGCCACACTGCTGGCTTTAGGGCACGAGCTAAGTCAGCAGGTAGCGCGTGTTGCCACGCCTCAACGGCAAGCGTTGCATGTAGCGGCGGTGTTTGCCTGCAACTTTACCAACCACCTGCTAGGTATCAGCCATGCCTTGCTCACCGAAGCAGACTTATCGTTTTCGTTGTTAGCTCCCTTGGTGCAGGAAACCATCGATAAAGCCTTTTTACATCCGCCTTTTTCTGTGCAGACGGGTCCGGCTGCTCGCGGCGATGAGCCCACCCTAGCTAGTCACCAGGCTGCATTGGCTGCTCACCCTCGTTGGTTGGCGCTATATAAAGTGCTGACCGATAGCATTAAGGCAGAAGCTTTAGACGATGCCACAAACAATGAGGAGCCGTTACAGCTTTGATTCGCGGGCGGGGGTGCGTACCTTCGTGCCCGCATTTCGCTCCGCTCAAGCATTTATCCTGTGCAAGTCGCCAATATTACTTTTCAGTTTCAGGACGGCCAACTTTCCCAAACGCACGTTGCGGCCCAAGGGGAATCGGTGCTGGACGTCGCCCTCAACAACGGGATTCAACTGCAGCATAACTGCGGTGGCGTTTGTGGGTGTAGCACCTGCCACGTGTACGTAGTGAAGGGCGAAGACTATTTGCCTGAAATTTCCGACAAAGAGGAAGACTTCATTGACCGGGCCGTCAACCCACGGATCAACTCACGGCTAGCATGCCAGTGCGTTATCCAGACCTCCCAAGAAGTAGTCATTCTTGTGCCCCCGCAAGACTTCTTGGGCCACTAAGTAGCGCTCCGATCAACGGACAGAAGCGCTATACTGTGCTTCTGGTCAGTTTCAGCTCGGCGCTACATACCATAAGCTAATCAGCATCTCACTACTATGAACCATTTTGAGCCACCCATCCAATGGGGCGACCATGAAGATATTGCCATGGCGCTCTACGAGAAATTTGGGGACGACTTTACGGAGGCTAAAATCTATCGTATTCGCTTCACAGAATTGCTGGAGTGGATTCTAAGCCTACCCAACTTTGCTGGTACGCGTGAGCAGGCCACCGAAGGACACCTTGAGCAAGTTCAAGCGAAATGGGTGTACGAATGGCGTGACAACCAATAATTGCGAGGGCTTTTAAGAAAGCGCTAAGTGTCACGCATTAAGTAGCAGCACCTCAATGAGTCTTCCTGATTTATCCGCTGTTCGAGCTTTTGTTCTTGATGTGGATGGTGTACTAACAGACGGTACACTGCTAGCTCTCAATTCCGGCGAGCAAGCCCGAACCTTTCATATTCGGGATGGATACGCTATTCGGCATGCCGTGGCTAAAGGCTACCGAATTGTCGTGATTTCAGGGCGGGAAGAGGAAGGGGTACGCCGCCGATTGGAGTCGCTGGATGTGCACGACATCTACCTAGGTGTAGCCGATAAGATGAAGATCTTCAACAACTACATCAATCTGAACCGGCTTGACCCTATGTACATTGCTTACATGGGCGATGATATGCCGGATGTGGAGGTGATGCGTCGGTGTGGCGTGGCTGCTTGCCCCAGCGATGCTGCCACTGATGTTGCGGCCATCAGCAACTATGTTGCGAGCTTACCCGGCGGAAAAGGAGCGGTACGTGAGTTAATTGAGGCCGTTATGAAGGCGCAAAACACCTGGTAAACAAGCGCTACAGTAGAATGGCTACTAACACAATATTATTGAGTTAGGCCGCGTTTGGAGGCGCAGTTGCGATTTTATAAAAGTCCTTTATCTTTACAAAATCATCCATTCACCACTTTTATTTTCATGAAAACAGGAACCGTAAAATTCTTTAATGAGTCGAAGGGCTACGGCTTCATTACAGAAGACGCTACGAAGGAAGATTTCTTCGTGCACGTAACCGGCCTTAACGGGGGCCAGATTCAGCAAAACGACCGTGTGGAATTCGACACGCAGGAAGGTCGTAAAGGCGTTAACGCTATCAATGTAAAAAAGCTGTAAGCTAGTCTTACGTATTTTTTTGCTTGCTAGAAAGCCTCTCCGTGAACGGGGAGGCTTTCTTTTTTCTTTTGAAGTAACTAGCTAGAGTAGAGTAAGTAATTTTATCTTCCTAGGTGTTTTTATCAGCTTTATGCCTTACTCCGCTTCCTCTTCTTCGCCGTCCTCTTGGGTGCTGGCGTCTGGATTAAAAGGCGCGCGACAACTACTGCTACTGGTACGCTTTCCCAACTTGCTGCTAATGGCTCTGTGCTTGCTGCTGGTTCGCACGTGCCTACTGCATGCGCCTCTGCTGGAGATACGTTTCGGATTGATGTTGCTTGCTGCCTTGTGCATCGCAGCAGCAGGCTATATCATCAATGATTACTATGATGTGAAGATTGACGCCATCAACCGGCCCGACCGCCTAATCGTTGGTCGGTTAGTTAATCGGCGACAGGCAATGCTTGCGCATTTGATACTCTCAGGGGAGGGGGTGGTGGTAGCAGGCGCGTTGTCGCCCTTGCTAGGTCTTGTGAACCTAGGTTCCGCGTTGCTCCTGTGGGGGTACTCGGCACGATTCAAGCGGCTGCCGCTGGTCGGGAACCTAGCTATTGCGTTGCTCACCGCTGCATTGGTGCTCTTACCGGAGCTGCAACTGCGCACTGGGCATCTGACCGTATGGGTCTATGCATTAGCGGCCTTCTTATTGACGATGGTGCGCGAAATTATTAAGGATGTGGAAGATATGCGCGGTGATGCTCAGCACGACTGCCGGACATTGCCTATTGTTTGGGGAATTATCCGGACGAAGTGGGTGACGGGCTTTTTTCTGATGAGCTTGCTGGTCTTAGTGACCGGAGCAGCTTGGAATGCGCTTTCGCACGACAAGCTGGGGCTAGGGCTGTGGTTGGTAGTAGCCGTAATTGTTCCTTTGATCGGCTTAGGGCGTCTACTCGTACGAGCCGACCGGCGGCGGAATTTTACTCGCCTGAGCACTTGGTGTAAAGGAGTGATGCTAGCTGGGGTCCTATCGATGAGTTGGATGGCGTTCAGCTAGGATAACGTTTCTGGCTCAGCTTCGTTAGCAGAGAAATTCCTGACCAGACTTGGGGTTTCAAGTGCCCAATCCTGCGCTGGACTGACCGTCTTCATCCACTTTGTTCCGCTCACGCCCATCTATGCGCTTCCTCTACGTAGTGCTGCTACTGAGTACCTTATCTCGGCTAGCTTACGCCCAAACGGCAACTGATTCTGTTGCTACCACCGCCAACAGATCCGTTTCGGCAAAGCCGGCAAAAAGCAAAGCCGATAAGCCCGCTTTCTGGCCTGTACCACTCGCTTTCTACCAGCAAGAGACCGGTTTTGCGGCTGGCGCGGCTATCCTACCCATCTGGCGCTTTGGTACCGACACGACTGTACGTAAATCGAACGCTCGTCTTCTAGCTTGGTTCTCGCAAAAGAAACAAACTACTATCCAGCTTACGCATACCATTTTCACTCCAGAAGAGAAATTCTATTTCTCGGGTGAGCTAAGCTATTACGATCTGGTCTTCAACTATTACGGTATCGGCAACGATACCTATAAGAGAAACGAAGTACAGATTCAGTATCCACTGTTCGTATTCGACGAGAAGGCCCTAGCCAAAGTTGCTCCTAATCTGTTCGTCGGCCTGCGCTACCGCCTGACGAACCTAGGTGATGTAAAATTGAAGGACGAGCAAGAGTACACTGTTGGGAATCCTCCAGTCGTGTACGACCAACTCAGTGGCACTACTAATCTGCGTGGGCTAGGGGAGCAACGCAACGGCATCATCACCTCTGGCCTAGGTCCGGCCCTGCTCTACGACGGGCGCGACAACGTACTGGCCACGTACCGTGGTAACTTCATCGATGCACACATGCTCTTCAATGGCTCGTTGCTAGGTAGTGACTACAAATTCACTCGCTACCAGATAGATGCCCGCCACTTCAATCCCTTATTTGGGAGCAATAACACCATCTTGGCGCTGCAGTTCTTGGGTCAATATCACTCCGGTGATGTTCCCTTCCGGGAGCTAGGTGGTATGGGTGCTACTTTAGGAGGGTCGTTGTACAACAATACATACTTGATGCGTGGTATCTACGAAGCTCGCTTCCGCGACCGTCAGTTCTCGACTTTTCAAGCCGAAATTCGCCAGAAGCTATTTTGGCGGATTGATGGGGTAGCCTTTGCCGGTGTAGGACAAGTGGGATACAAAATCTCAGATTACACCTTTGATGGTACTAAAATAGCAGGTGGACTAGGCGCTCGTTTTCGCTTCAACCGCCGCGACCGGCTTAACATTCGTCTTGACTATGGTGTAGGTTCTGGCGGTAACTCCGGAATCATCTTCGCAGTTGGCGAAGCTTTCTAATAGAGCATAGATCAAATAAATAGTAACCACAGAAAAAGGCCCGTAGCAACTGCTACGGGCCTTTTTCTGTGACTATAGCAGTAAGGATATAAGGGAAAGGTAGGGCTGCAACTTGGGCTTAGCAGGGTACAGGTGCTACCTTCGCCGCATCAAACCAGCTTAATTCACTCTTGCTATGCAGTCTCAGCCAATTCGCGCCGCCCTCATCTCGGTGTATTACAAAGACCAGTTAGAGCCGTTGGTGGCGCTGTTAAAAGCGCACGGTGTGCAGCTTTATTCAACGGGCGGTACACAGAAGTTTTTGGAAGACCAAGGTGCTGAAGTGACGGCAGTGGAAAGTCTGACCGGGTTTCCGGCCGTGTTCGGTGGCCGCGTCAAAACGTTACACCCCAAAGTATTCGGCGGTATTTTGCATCGGCGGCACGAACCCAGCGACCTAGAAGAAGCCGAGCAATACGAAATTCCGCCAATCGACTTGGTTATCGTCGATCTGTACCCTTTCGAGGAAACTGTTGCCGCGGGCGCTCCAGAGGCAGACGTAATTGAGAAGATTGATATCGGTGGAATTTCTTTGCTGCGGGCGGCGGCCAAAAACTATCAGGATGTATTAGTAGTGAGCAGCCGCGACCAGTATGCAGCCGTCACAGAACTGCTCACCCAAAAGAATGGCGCAACAGAGTTAGAAGATCGGCGCTATTATGCAGCGGCAGCTTTCGAAGCTACTTCGCACTACGATACGCAGATATTCGGGTGTCTAAGCCAAGGAACTACGTTGCAGGATACGGCGCTCAAGATCAGCCAAAAACCAGCCACACCTCTACGTTACGGCGAAAACCCGCACCAAGCAGGTGCTTTCTACGGCGACCTAGCTGCCCTGTTTGATCAACTGCATGGCAAGCAGCTTAGCTACAATAACCTAGTCGACGTGGATGCAGCGGTGGCGCTGATTGCCGAGTTTACGGACGGACAACCAGCCTGCGCTATTCTAAAGCACACCAATGCTTGCGGCGTTGCACAAGCCGCGTCACTACACGACGCATACCTAAATGCACTGGCATGTGACCCCGTATCGGCATTCGGTGGCGTTATCATTGTCAATCAACCTGTCGATGAAGCCACGGCGGTTGAACTCAACAAATTGTTTTTCGAAGTACTGATTGCGCCGGAGTTTGACGAGGCGGCACTTCCGCTGCTCCAAAGCAAGAAAAACCGGGTGCTATTGCGTCAGAAGCCCGTAGCTTTTCCTGCTAAGCAGGTGAAAACGCTACTTAATGGCTTTATCGAGCAAGATGCCGACCGCAAGACTGAAACTGCTGCCGATTTCCAAGTAGTTACTCAATCAGCACCCACGAGTGAAGAAGTAGATGCCTTGGTATTCGCTGCCAAGATCTGCAAGCACACAAAGAGCAATACCATCGTACTAGCCAAGGCTGGGCAGTTGCTCGCTTCTGGCGTAGGACAGACCTCACGCGTAGACGCGCTCAAGCAAGCTATTGAGAAAGCGCGCACATTCGGGTTCGACCTTCATGGGGCAGTAATGGCCTCCGATGCGTTCTTTCCTTTCCCCGATTGCGTAAAAATTGCAGGCGATGCAGGCATTCGAGCAGTGGTTCAGCCGGGTGGCTCTATCAAAGACAAAGACAGCATCGCAGCCTGCGATGCCCGTGGAATGGCTATGGTAATGACCGGAGTGCGCCACTTCAAGCATTAATTCTCTGCGCAGCTTACCTAGGTTCAGACGAACCAAAAGCTTCTTGCTCGGCAGCCTTACCAATAACCTGCCGAGCAAGAAGCTTTTCTATTTAGCTAAAGGTGATTCTAACGATAACGCTTCAGTTAGAATGGTGTGCATTTGTACACTAACAGTAATTAGTATTTATACTTAGCAAACCTTTTAGTTGGTTCTAAATAGTTACCGCAAACGTTTCAGTAAATCACGTGTCGTTTGTTCATGTAAAATTTATATAAAAAAGCCACCTATTAGTCCAAAAGCGCGTATAAGGCTATAGTTACCTTTAGCTAGTACAAAAAAGAGTGTCACTTAGCTGTTACCGAATCTTTATCAAATATAAATTTGTCACTATGTAATAAAAAATGTGATTTTATTTTGATGGTATATTTTTCTAACGTAATATTGCACCGAAAGCTTGTAAAACACCTTTTTTTAGATGTTTTATCCAACAAGAACCTGCTGTTTTAGGCTATCCAAATCGAAAGAGCAGATGGACCCAAAACAAGGGGGTGTCGGATGGGGATGTGAACACAAAAAAACTATTTGTAAGCTACAACAGTTAACCTACACAGAATTCTTTAAGAAGAGATGTAAGCAACAGTAATACAAAGTTTTATAAGCTTGTATTAAACTTAAACACGCTTCTTTCAATCACGCACTGATTTCGTCAACGCTAACAGTAGCAGGTTCGATAGCCTCACTTCTTACTCTGATAACCATGGCCGCATACGCAACTCTAAAAGAGCAAGGAACAATGCCTAACAACTTTTCTTACCGTCAAGTTGAAGATGCTGCATTTCGCGCCGTTTTAGTAAAACGGGTCTTTGATTTACTATTTGCCTCTTTGGTATTGATCTTTTTGCTCAGCTGGTTGGTACCGCTGATTGCGCTTCTCATCAAGCTAGACTCTAAGGGTCCAGTTTTTTTCAAGCAACTGCGCACAGGCAAAGATGGGCTTCCCTTTTACTGCTTCAAGTTCCGCAGCATGCGTATGAGCAATGATGCTGATCATAAGCAAGCTAGCCGCGGCGATAGTCGCATCACTCGTCTCGGCGCTATCCTGCGCAAGACTAGTTTAGATGAGTTGCCTCAGTTTATCAACGTGCTGCGGGGAGAGATGTCAGTAGTAGGGCCGCGTCCGCACATGCTCAAACACACGGAAGATTATGCTCGCGTAATTGACAACTTCATGGTGCGCCACGCAGTAATGCCCGGCATCACAGGCCTCGCACAAGTAGCAGGTCACCGTGGCGAAACCAAGGAGCTTACCGCCATGACCAAGCGCGTAAACGCTGACATCTTCTACATCAAGAACTGGTCGTTCCTGCTTGATGTGAAAATCGTACTTCTAACTGTGAAGCAAGCAGTTAAAGGTAGCGAGAATGCTTTCTAACAGTATTTGGTAACCTGATAAGCTTAAGACAAATAGCCTCCTGCACTTCGCTACAGAATAAACATCTGGCGACGGGCAGGTGGCTATTTGCTAACAGATTACTGCCAGTTACTCGTAGGATAGAGAGGGAAATCTATACTGCCGTAAAATAGTAGTAGAGTAACGAAAGCTTCCCTATACTTATGTAGTGTAAGGTCGCGGATAAACCACTTTCAAATTACTTAGGTTACAACCTCTGAGTAGCTCTACGGAGAAGTTGGTTTGTATGAGGTAGCGTAGGAGAGGAGCATATTTGCTAGCCTTGGCAAGTGCAGTAGGCGAGAAGGAGTGAAGAGATTAAGCTAGCTTGATTAACGATTTAGATTGCTTGAGCATTGCAAGGTGGTAGCTGGCTGCTGTGTCAGTTCTCACTGCTTTGCTACTGTGCGATAAGCAGCAAGAGCAGCCTTCTGCAGTTAAAAGCTTTGTGGAGCATTCATACCATTTCATTGTTAAAACATACCCTCTGCCATGGGAATCCTGTATGTTACCTCATGAAGCAATAAAATATATATAGATTCATATTTTTATTCGTTCGACTTGTCATTAACAGGATTATATTACCTACCTTCGCATTGTTTACAGCAATAGTTATAAGCTGTCTAACTTGCGTCTTAATTTAGTTGAGAGTGACACTTGCCTGACTTTCTTACATACTTGCTAAGTACTAGCAGAACGCTAAGCGTCTGATTGGTACGGGTAAATTATTCTGATTCAGCAGTTGCTTGTTACTTTCTCTTGCTTGCTGAGAAACTTGAGTTCATAAGCTTATTGTAATCTTTTTTTCGCATGAGTAGCATATCTGCCCGTAGAATCTTACCGCTTCTTTTTTTATGGCTATTAGCCTCCTGTACCCCGCGTAATTTGGTGTATTTCAGCAATCTGAAGGAGAATGACCGTTATCAAACTCCTCCTGAAGCACCCGTGGAATTGCGCTTGCAACCAAACGACCTAGTAAGCATCAAGGTGAGTAGCTTAAACCCAGAGTCTAATGCGCTCTTTAATCGTGGTGTGCTAGCTGCTCCAGGTGCCGCCGCCACCACGCTCTCTGCTGAAACTACTCCTACCGAAGGCTATTTACTGGACCAGAATGGAAACGTCGACTTTCCAGTATTAGGTAAAGTTAAGCTAGCTGGAATGACGAACACGGAGGCAACTACTAAAATGACTGGGCTACTACAGCAATACGTCAAGTCGCCCATCATCACAATTCGGCTCCTAAACTTCAAAGTGACGGTTATTGGAGAAGTAAACCGCCCGTCCACGTTCCTGGTGCCCACGCAGCGTATCACGATCTTGGAAGCACTCGGTTTGGCGGGAGACATGACGGCTTACGGACGTCGCGAAAACGTGCTGCTGGTTCGCGAACAGAACCAAGTACGCACCACGACGCGTTTGGACCTGAATGACAAGGCCTTGCTGACCTCACCCTTCTTTTATCTGCAGCAAAATGACGTAATTTATGTTGCGCCAGATAAGATCAAGCAAGTGCAGGCTAGCACAAACGCGCTGACGCTTACCCTAGCTGGCATGGGTATCACAGTACTAGCCGCAGTGCTTTTCAACTTCCAGAACATCTTTGGTACTAAATAGATAACTACCATGGCATATCCCGATACGACTAGTGAGCTACTGCCTACGGAGGCAGCATTACCCCCCCAGCCGCTCACCTGGGCCACGTATCGTCGCTACTGGTACCTTTTTGCCCTTGGCTTACTAGTAGCGCTAACCGGCGCGTGGTTGTACTTGCGCTATACAGTGCCGCAGTACAGCATCAACATGACAATCCTTATCAAGGACAAGAAAGACGAGCCGCAGCAGCAACGCAACGAGCGCTTCAACAACTTGAATGAGGAGAATGCCAGCAAGAATATCGACAACGAAATTCTGCTGTTGAAATCGAACAGCTTGATGCAACGGGTTTTTGCGAACCTCGACATGCAAGCCGCTTACTACATCAAGGGCCGCGTGGGTAAGCAAGAGCTATATGGTGAAAACCTACCTTGCCGACTTCTGATCAGCCGCTTGGACTCTAGTGCGTATAACAAGCAAGTGCTGTTGCAAGTAATTGATGCAACGCATTTCACGCTAGGAGAAGCGAATAAGCCCGTCCAGACATATGCTTTCGGTCAGCTACTGCATACGCCTTACGGAGAATTCACTGTAGTAAGCAAGCCGGCCAACCTAGCTGCTTTTCGGCAACATCCTTTGCTGATTCGCTTCCAGGATCGGCGTCAATTAGCTGGCTCTTATGCCAAGAAGCTAGGGGTGTCGACTATCAACAAGCAAGCTAGCTTATTGACGCTCAACGTGACAGATGCAGTACCTGAGCGTGGCGAAGCTGTTCTCAATAAATTGGTGGAGGTCTATAACCAGGAGGCTGTAGAAGACAAGAATCAGTTGGCGAATAACACTATCCGCTTCATTGATGACCGCTTGAAATATCTAGAGTCGGATCTTACTTCGGTGGAGAAGAACGTGGAGAAGTACAGCCGGGAAAACAATGTAGTTAATATCACTTCGCAAGTTCAGCAGTCCTTGCAAGAGGCTAGCGGCTATAACAAGCAACTTTCTGACTTCAATATTCAGCTGGACGTACTGTCCTCGATTGAGCAATATATCAATCAGCCAACTGAGCCGAATCAGCTGATTCCAGGTACGTTGAGTGTGCAAGACCCCACCTTATCGGGGTTGATCACAAAGTTCAACGAACTGCAGTTAGAGCGCGAGCGAATGCTGCGTACTGTACAGGCCGACAATCCGCTGGTACTAACCATGACGGACCAGTTGACCAACTTGCGGGGTAGTATCCTGGAGAACTTACGTACGCTCAAAAATAACTTGGTAATCACACGGCGTGGCCTACAGGCTAAATCAGGGCAGTTTGGCTCGCGTTTGCAGCAAATGCCTACTATTGAGCGTGGTTTACAAGAAATCAGCCGTCAGCAGGACCTGAAAAAAGACCTGTATCTGTATCTGCTTCAAAAGAGAGAAGAGGCCGCATTAGCTTTGGCTGGTGCTGTGTCGAATGCTCGGATCATTGACGCTGCAGAAGCTGGCGAATCACCAGTGAGCCCGCAGAAAACAGCCGTTGTCTTCATTGCGCTGATGTTGGGCCTAGGTTTGCCGTTTGCCTTTGTTTATGTGAAGAACATGTTCAACGACAAAGTGCAGAGCTTGCAAGAAGTAGCGTGGGCCACCGGTGTTCCAGTACTTGGGGAGCTAGCGCACAATCGCACCCGCGAGACCATCGTAATATCGCCTAATACCCGCAGCCCCTTAGCAGAGATGGTACGCTTGCTGCGTACGAACTACCAGCTAGCAACTTCTGGCACTGCTAATCAGGTAATGCTGGTGACTTCAAGCCGAAGCGGCGATGGTAAAACGTTTGTCAGCTTGAACTTGGCAGCTAGCTTACTGCTGGCAGGCAAGAAGGTTATCATCGTAAACCTGGATCTGCGCAAGCCTGGCTCTTTGTCAGAAGCTGGTGAGCTTTCTGGTCCAGGTCTGAGCGAGTACGTGACCAACGAAGCAGTGCGGGTGAACGACCTCGTGCAGCCAAGCACGACAGTTGAAGGCCTGTATGTGGTAGGCTCTGGTGAGCTACCAGCTAACCCGGCCGAACTGCTGCTAAGCCCGCGCGTGGGACAACTGCTCAACGTACTGAAAGAGAGCTTTGATCATATTATTCTCGATTCGGCTCCTATTGGGCAAGTCGCAGATGCTTACAGCGTAGCTCCTTACGTAGACGCAACCTTGTATGTAGTGCGCTACAACGTCACGCAGAAAGCACAACTGCAGTTTATAAATAAGTTGCGCACGGAGCACACATTCAACCAACTAATGGTGGTATTGAACGACGCGCGCCCTAACAACTTATCTGCGTATGGCTATGGCCAAGGCTACGGCTACCCGGAAGCTAATAAGTCGAAAAAAAGCAAGAAATTAGTTTAAGTCTTCGGGGCACTATTTAGTGGTTCAATTAGAATTGAACTGCTGAATAGTGCCTTTTTGATAATAAGAATAATGTATTCTATTCTTTTATTAGAATAGAAAGCTTTGATAGAATAAGATAATTACCCTACTATTTTTAATAGTCCTATAAATAGTATGTTCATCTATTATTTCACTAAACCTGCTTGAATGTGCAGCTCCGAAAAGAATTCATTTCGGAGTTAAAGTAAGCGAAGTATGTCAACTGCAGCGCGCGTAATTTCTGGGAGTGCAGCATCCTGGGCGCAGATCGGGGTTACGATGATATCCCAAATGGCTTTAGTTCCTTTGTATTTATCACACTGGAACGTTGTCACCTATGGTATATGGCTCGCCATTTTGTCACTCACGAACTTAATGATCACGCTAGATTTTGGTCACCAAGAATTTCTAGCGTATGAGTTTCTAAGAATAGGCCGAGATAACCGTCCAGAATTAAGTAAATTTTTGTGGTCGGGTGCCGGTGCTGGTATTATTATTAGCCTCTGCCAAATACTTCTTCTCATTGCTTTTCTGCTAAGCGGCGTACTACCTTATTTACTTGGCCAATCGGACCGTGCTGGTCTGATTGATCCCGAATTGATTCGGGCTGCTGGCATTATTGTGTTGTTGCAAAGTGTTTCGTGGTTGATATGCAATAGTGTATCGGGCCTGCTCTTTCGGGTGCTAGCTCCGTTTGGCTATTTCCCCCGCATGGCTTGGTGGAACCTGCTGACGACGGTGCTTAGCGCTGTAGCACCGGTGGTCGCCGTGGTAATGGGCGCTGGTCTATTAACTGCGGGTATTGTAATGACGGCTACGTCGTTGATCGTTGCTGTTCCGATGTACCTAGATTTACTTCGGTTGCTACGCAAAGAAGGTATTCCGTTTAGCAAACCATCTTTGGCAGTTGGCTACAAAAACTTCGTTCGCTCATTAGCTATTTCGGGCAAAGGACTGCTGGAAAATGCGCGTCAGCAAGGGGCACGTCTGGTCTTGGCGCCTTTGTCGGGTGCTGCAGGCTTGGCTGCCTTCTCTACGATGCGGACGGGAGCAAACGTAGCACTACAAGGGCTTAATACCGTAATTAACCCGTTGATGCCGGAGCTGATGCGCTTTCTGCATCAGCGCGACCAAGATCGGAGCGAAGCTGCTTTCGGTACCTTGTGGTTTGTTCTAGTGGCTTTGATGGCGCCGGCTATGGTTGTGTTACAAGCCATCATGGAGCCTCTCTACACATTGTGGACGCGCGGACGTGTACCGTTCAACCCCTTGTTGTTTGCTACCCTTTCACTGAGTGTGCTGGTGTACGCTGTGGCACAGCCTGCCATCGCAGTTGTGAAAGGCAATAATCTTTTGAAGGCTCAGCTAACCTTGTCGGCAGTAGCTGCTGTCGTTGTAGTGGGTGGTATTGCGGCACTCGTTCCCTTCATGAGCATCCTAGGAGCTGGTATTGCTTTGCTAGTGGCCGAGATAGCAGCTATGGTCGGCTACCGAGTGGTTGCTCAGCGCTGGTTGCAAGCCAACGGATTGTTATGGCCAAAGAACCAATTCAGTATAGCAATGGCCTCTGTCTGGATAGCGGCGGCGGCTATGGGAGCCATGGTTGTATTGCCACAGGCGAAATGGTTTATTCTGCTAGGATCTTTGGTGCTATTAGTCGGTAATATGTGGCGTTACTGGCAAGTATTACCCGACCTAGCTACGCAGCACGCTCGGCGCATTGCGAGTGCCTTGCCAGGGATGAAAAGGCTTTACGCGCCAACCAAATAATTATCAGTATATACAATAGGGTGTGCCAGCGGAACCCAAACTGGCGTGCATACTCTCTTTCGTTTCAATACTTCTCCAATGCCTAACGTGTGGCCCTCTAACTTTCGCAGTGCACTCACGCAGCCGGCAGCGTTGTCCTACAAAGCGCTTGCGTATCCTGATAAGCCAGATACGAATAGCTTTCTGTTCAACTTCGTGCGTAGCTCGTGGTTAGCATTGTTTGCTGCGTGTCTGTTTCAAGTAGTGTTCTTCCTGAGTGTTGCTAACCTATTTGCCCTAAGCTGTATCATCATTGCTTGGGCACTGTTGAGCGCGCAGTTTTTGCGGCCTGACCGGCTGAATACTTATCCGCTGTCTAGCTTTCTACTACTTGGCTTCACCGCAACCCAATTCTATTTCCCCTTAGTATTCACGACGCTAGAAGGGAAGCCTGTTGTTTTCAACTTGGAGCTCCCGTATCATGTGTTCGGGCACTCCGGCTTGTCGCTGTTAGTATTGCTGCTTGCGCATGCTGCCTATCGAGGCATCGTAAAAATGCCGCTAAGCAATCCGAATGGCTTGTTAGGGAAAATTGGTTTGTTTACGCCCCCTGCTGATTTACAGCTCTGGCTCATGGGCCTAACGGGGCTAGGAGCTACTGTGTACGCCTATTTTATTTCGCCTTCAGTCGGGTGGGAGGTAACTGGAGCTGCTTCTGATAAGGCTATTCAGGGCTTAATACCGTTTTCCTACGCGCCTTTCTTCATTCCATTCAGCCGCATGTATGGAAACATGAAAGATCCGGACAAGCGCTTAGTGCCGATGCTAGTGGCGTTTACCTTGCTACTTTTTGTTGTCAGTATCGGCCGCAATAGCCGGGGAGCGTTCATGCTAGGCTTCACCTCCGTTGGCTTCGGCTTTGGATTGGCATTGTTGCTCGGAATCTTCAAGACGCGGCTGTTTACCATGCGAAATGCCGCGCTTGCTGGGCTAGCTTTTCTGTTGGTTACAGGGCCGATTGCTGATATCGGTACGGCTATGGTTATCGTGCGCGGACAGCGCAGTAAGATCTCTAATGCTGAGCTGATTGAATTAACCTGGCAAGCCTATCAAGATAAAGATGCCATTCGGGCTCGGCGCCAGAACGACAATACGACTGCCGACGAATGGGACGAGCGTTATTTGGATAACATCTTTACCGCTCGCTTCTCCAACCTGAAGTTCAATGATGCTAGCCTGGTGCAGTCAACCAAAATTGGCGACCAGGACAAGGACATGTTAACGTACTCGATTAACTACATCCTTGGCGCTTTGCCAGATCCTTTCCTGAAAGCATTGGACATCGACGCAGACAAAGAAAACGTTTATGGTGTCTCAATAGGCGACTATCTGTACGCAGAGGCCGGCGGGCCCATTGAAGCACTGGGCGGGTTCCGGACCGGGCACTTTGCTGGCACCGGTATGGCTGCCTTTGGCTGGTGGTACCTAGCCATACTAGGGTTTGGTATGATACCCGTTTACTTCTTGTTTGACCTGTTTGTAGCGTACGTTCCTATTTCTAACAAAGCGCCTGGCACTGGCACCCCGTTACGCTTCAGCCTGTGTGGCTTGCTAGTGCTCACGGGTATTTTTCAGTTCCTCCCTGCCGAATCGGTCGTGACGACGGCTACTTTTCTGCTGCGTGGTTGGATCCAGATGATCTTGCTGTACGTCGTACTCTTTCAGGCTACGCGTCTCGTCAGTAAGGTATTCCAGGGACCCAAAACCATGAGCCCGGCAGACTACGCCCGGTTAACTAGGCGCTAAAAGAATGCAAGCTTGCCTATATTGCCGCCGCTGCACACTTCACGCATGGCATTCCTAGCTCACGAAGAGCTTTGGAAATGTCTAAAAACGCGCAACAACATTTTGCTTCACATCAGATTATACGTAACTGCTCAATGGCTAAAATCCTTTACCTAGGTGACAATCACCCGGCTGCTACTTCTTCGCATCGGGCAAAAGCTCTTGAACGGTTAGGGCACAGCGTTGATATCCAGGACGTTCATAAAGTAGTAGCCTCGCAGCTAGATTCTCCGCTGCTCCACGCTATACATTACCGGACTGGCTTTCGGCTCTTACAAGGGAAGATTACCAAGTGGCTGACAGGCCTACTTGAGAAAAATTCAGCGTATGACGTTGTATGGGTCGATAGTGGTGAACTGCTGAGCCCAGCAAGCTTGAACGTGTTGAAAAGCTTAGGCTGCCCCGTTGTACTCTACAATCTTGATGACCCTACGGGCAAGCGCGACGGCCGGCGCTTCGATGTGCTGCTGAAAGCATTGCCGCTGTATGATCTGGTTGCCGTTGTGCGGAAGGAAAGTGAAGAGGAGTGCCGCCAGTTGCATGCGAAGCGCGTCTTGCGCGTCTTACGTAGTTACGACGAAGTGGCCCACAAGCCCTTCGATAGCATCGATGATATTCCCGCTTCATTCAGAAGTGAAGTCGTATTCATCGGTACGTGGATGCGCCATGAGAAGCGAGATGATTTTATGATGGAACTCCTGCGCCAAGGCGTACCGCTGAGCATTTGGGGCAGCAGATGGTCGAAATCACCCCATTGGGAGACACTCAAAGCTTCTTATCGGGGTGGTAACCTTAGCGGGCGCGATTATGTAGCGGCTATTCAAGGCTCTAAGATCTGTTTAGGTCTCTTATCGAAAGGCAACCGCGACTTGCACACCCAACGTTCGTTGGAAGTGCCGTATGCTGGCGGGCTGTTTTGCGCCGAGCGTACCACAGAGCACCAGGAGATCTATGAAGAAGGAAAAGAGGCTGTATTTTGGGCCGATGCGGCTGAGTGCGCCACCATCTGTAAAAAGCTGCTCAGCGACGACGCTCTTCGGGAAAGTATTCGCCTAGCAGGTATGCGCAAGATCCGGGCAATCGGTGTAGGTAATGAAGACATTTGCCGGAAGATCTTGGCGGAGGTCAACATTCACTAAAGCCGCCCTGCCCATCTATATTCATCTGGCTTCGCTGCGTCGTTTATGCATCTAGTTTTCTTCACGCACCCTGATTTCATGGGCGACCAGCGCATGCCTGCTTTTGCCAGCATGCCACGCTTTGCCCGGATGCTAGCTGATGGAATGCGTGAACGCGGCCACGAGGTGGAAATGTGGGCACCTAAGTCGCGTTTCTTTGATTTGCCGGTGACGGGAGGGCCCAAGAAGTGGTTAGGCTACATCGATCAATACCTCGTGTTTCCGGCTGAAGTACGTCGACGTTTAAAGAAGTATCCTTCAGATACGCTCTTTGTCTTTGCTGATAATGCCCTAGGTCCGTGGGTGCCCTTGGTTGCCGACCGACCACACGTAATGCATTGTCATGATTTTATGGCGCAACGTTCTGCCCAGGGGCAAATTCCAGAGAACCCTACGGGTTGGTCAGGGCAGCAATATCAGCGTATGATTCGGGCAGGCTATTCCAAGGGGAAGCACTTTATTTCTGTTTCTCAGAAAACCCGGGAGGAGCTTCATGCTTTCTTGCCTACCCTTCCCTTAACGTCGGAGGTGGTGTACAATGGGCTAAGTGAAGCACTAACACCTCATGATCAAACGGATGCTCGCGCTAAAGTAAGCGCGGCAACCGGTATTGACCTGAGCCAAGGATACTTACTGCACGTAGGCGGAAACCAGTGGTACAAGAACCGGCTAGGTGTCATGGAGCTTTACAATGCTTGGCGCTCCAGCAGTTCTGCTGCGTTGCCTTTGCTACTTGTGGGCGGGCCTCTGAGCGCAGAGCTGAATAGCGTGAAAGAAGCTTCACCGTTCAAAAAGGACATTCATGTCGTAAGCGGCCTCGAAGATGAACTCGTGCACCTAGCTTATGCAGGAGCAACGGTGTTTCTTTTCCCATCTATTGCAGAAGGATTTGGATGGCCGATTGCGGAGGCTATGGCTTCGGGGTGCTTGGTCATTACTACTGGTGAAGCGCCCATGACGGAGGTTGCAGGAGAAGCTGGGTTTCTGATTCCCCGCCGTCCGCACGATGAATCAACAACAGCGGGCTGGGCAACAGCGGGAGCTGCTACAATTGATGAAGTTATACACCTTTCGCCCGCTGAGCGTAGTGCCGCCATTGCCGCAGGAATCACGAACGTAGCTAGGTTCAACTCCGAAAACGCGCTGAACAGGATAGAAGAAATCTATAAAACTATTAAGTAATCAGCTCTATTACAGTAGAAAAGTAATAGATCGGCAATGTAGTTTACACATCAGCTGGCTACTAGCAGCCTTCTGGACTATTCGTAGGAGTGCCGTCGCAAGCGACGGAGCCGTTAAGAGTGTCTTTTCGTATTCTCCTGAAAACTAGTAATCCAAAAGATTATGCTTTGGACGAATGGGACTATAAAGCAGATAGTAAGCATATAAAATAATGATTTTATATATAATGGTTTGAAAGCAGTAAATTAGTGCTACTCAAAATTATAACTTTTTTGATAGTACTCGAGTAGAAGGGATATGTTAGGGCAAGGTGCTATTAAAGTTACTATCCTGTTGGCCACTTACAATGGTGCTAAATATGTCGAAGAGCAACTTGACAGTATTTTACAACAAACGCATACCAACTGGGAATTAATAATTAGAGACGATAAGTCTTCGGACATTACTCCACGAATTGTGGCTAGCTATCAGGCGCGCTATCCAGGAAAGATACTTATTGTCAATGATGACCTTGGTAATCTTGGAAGTACATTGAATTTCAATGCTCTATTGCAAATAGCCAGCAAAGGCAACGCAAAGTATGTTATGCTGTGCGACCAAGATGATTTTTGGCTACCCGACAAAGTGGCTTACACTTTAGCCAGTATGCGTACCCTAGAGGATTGTTACGGCGAAAATTTCCCCCTGCTTATTCATACCAATTTTCACTACGCCAGTACCGATCTAAAGATCATAAAGGCAACTAAAAACTTCCAGGCATCTAAAATCACGGATTTGAATTTGTGCCATCTGCTGGCTCAGAACCCCGTCTACGGCTGCACTACAGTTTTGAATCGAAAGCTTGTAGAGGTAATTGGTGATATACCATCTGTTGCAGAAAACCACGACTATTGGATTGCTATGGTCGCGAGTGCCTTTGGGAAAATTCACTATCTAGATAAAAAAACTATTCTCTACCGACAGCACGGGAAGAATATTTCGGGTAACTACAATGATAATTCATTGATCAATCGCTTCAAGCGTATTATTATTCAGCGAAAGCCTATTAAAGATGCAGAGAAAAAGGTGTTGATGGCTGAAGTATTTAGAAGTAAATACCAAAGTTCGTTAACAGTAGAGCAGACTTTGATGATCGACGATTTTATCGATTTTTCAAAGAACAAGCATATTTCCTTGGTCTTTAAGAATTTGGAGCATGGTGTGCGAAGACAAACACTCATGCAAACGATATTATTTTATATCAGTGCCTATTTAGCAGGTAATAAGAGTAAATAGAAGCGCGTAATGAGTATGAAGGTGTAGTGAACATGTAATCAATAACCTACATTAATTCTAGAGCGGCTTTACACTATATCATAATGTATAATGTAACACCGGAAAGATAGTATTTGATAATTCTTATGTACTTTTAGGCTCTGCCAAGCTGCAACCTATTCTCAGCAACTAGCAATACCTGTCAATCACATTGCTAGGCCTCTAAGCAAATCCGTGCTTTCACGAGGGTCAGACACGCTACATTGATGGAACAAATTGCAGACAGAAACTCATGAAGGTACTCCATGTTATTGCGGGAATGGATCCCAAACTGGGTGGGGTATGCCAGGCAGTACGGACGATAGTTGCTGGTCTTGCTGAATTAGGTGTGCACAGCGAGGTAGTTAGCCTCGACGCCCCAGATGCCTCTTTTATCTCCCATGATCCTTTCCCGATTCATGCATTAGGGCCAGCTAAAGGTCCTTGGGGATATAGTGCTGGGCTAATGCCGTGGCTCCTAGATAACTTCGTACGCTTTGATTGTGTCATTGCGCACGGTCTTTGGCTTTATCCTACCTACGCCGTAGAAAAAGCCTTGCGACACTACAAAAGCCAACAATCGCCCTCAGCTCCAACGCTTTATGTCATGCCGCACGGCATGTTGGACCCTTACTTTCAACGAGCCACTGGTCGAAAGCTGAAGGCGTTGCGAAACTGGGCCTATTGGAAATTAATAGAAGGGCGTGTTATCAACAACGCAGATGGGGTGCTCTTCACGTGCGAAGCAGAACGTCTGCTTGCTCGTGAGCCGTTTCGGCCTTACCACCCCAAGCGGGAGGTTGTGGTTGGGCTAGGTGTAGAAGAACCACCAGCTTACACCCCAAGTATGCGTGACGCTTTCCTGAAGCAGTGCCCGCAGCTAGCAGACCAACCTTATCTGCTTTTCCTGAGCCGTATTCACGAGAAAAAAGGAGTAGACCTGCTGCTGAATGCGTATCTAAAGACCAGCCCCGCACTACGCGAAGCAGCAACAAATGCTCCAATGGCTGCTAGAGCAACCGACGTTGCTACATTGCCTGAGCATACCCGGTTAGTAGTTGCTGGACCAGGTTTAGAAACCAACTACGGTCAGCAAATGCAGCAAGTGGCTTCGAAAACTAAAGAGTCACAAGCTGCAATTCTCTTCCCTGGTATGCTGACCGGATTGGCCAAATGGGGTGCATTCTATCATTGTGAGGCTTTCGTGCTACCTAGCCATCAGGAAAACTTCGGTATTGCTGTTGTGGAAGCGCTGGCCTGTAGTAAGCCTGTCCTTATCTCCAACCAAGTGAACATATGGCGGGAGATTGAAGAAGCCGGCGGAGGCATCGTCACCGACGATACGCCTGCTGGCGTTGAGGCAGGTTTGCGGCAATGGCAGCAGATGACCCAAGCACAAAAGGTAGCAATGGGTCAAAAAGCGCATACGTGTTTTGTGACTAATTTCGCCACAGGTCCTGCCGCTTCTCATTTGCTGAAAGCAATATCTAGCTAAACAAGTGACTGCATAACTAGGTAGTGAGCTGTAGAAAACTGCTGCCCCTATTTGTGCACTGTTTTTAAATAAATTATAATGAAGGTACTAAAGTGGGTTTTGTTTGTGCCTTACATTTTGGTGCTGTCTTATATTGTATTTTTTGCAAGAAGAAGAAATGTTCTTATCTGGCATGATGAATTAGTTAACCTGATTCCAATAAAATTGACAGTTGAATCTTTTCAATCGGATGCAGTAAATTATTGGAATTTCTTCTCTAATCTTCTTGGTAATATAGCGTTATTTATTCCGTTGCCTTTATTTTTGATTAGTTTATTTTTATTAAAAAATAAATTTACTATCATTTTTATTGGAATATTTATTAGCTTATTGATTGAGCTAGTTCAGTTTACTTGGCGTATTGGGGTGCCTGATATTGATGATGTATTGCTTAATACACTCGGGGTAGTGCTAGGTATAATTTTGTATAAACAGTTCTTGAGTGTAAGCTATGCTAAAATTGCTTCACTCTGATTTCTTAAATTTGGTCACGTAGATGCAAACAGACCTCTCAAAATTTGAAACAGGCGATTACAAAGCGGGGCCTAAGCTGAAGGTATTACTTTGGTACTTTCTTAATTATTACATCTTGGATAGCGCCTTACCTTGGCCTTACAAATTAAAGCAGGGTTTGCTTCGGTTATTTGGAGCTAAAATAGGAAAAGGGTTAGTCATCAAGCCTAACGTTCGAATCAAGAACCCATGGCGGCTTACAATTGGAGACAACTGTTGGATTGGCGAATCGGTTTGGATTGATAACCTAGAAGATGTTACTATTGGTAGCAACGTAAGTATCTCACAAGGGGCTATGCTTCTGACGGGTAATCATGATTATACCGCAGTTAGCTTTCCATATCGGCTAGGCAAGATCAAGCTAGCGGATGGCGTTTGGGTGGGGGCGCATGCCGTTGTATGCCCAGGAATAGTATGTGAGTCGCATTCTATTCTAACCGTCAATTCAGTTGCTACAAAGAATTTAGAGGCCTGGGGTATTTACGCAGGAAACCCAGCCACCTACATACGAAAGCGAGTTATTACTAAATAACTGTAATCGTATCCAATCTTACCATCTGCTTCTGCGCGAATTTGATGCACAGAAGCAAAATGCCCTTACATAAGATGAAAAAGCGGGTTCTGCTAATTGGCTATAACTTCTATCCCGAACCTACCGGAATAGGCAAGTATAGCGGTGAAATGATTAAATGGCTAGCTGAAAAGGGGTATGACTGCACCGTTATCACTACTTATCCCTATTACCCTTATTGGAAAGTACAGGAGCCTTACCATAAAAACAGGTTCTGGTATAGCACTGAGCTGACAAAGTTTCCCTCGGGAGGGAGCATAAAATTATACAGGTGTCCCATGTATGTGCCTGCCAAACCTTCGGGTTTGAAACGTATACTGTTGGATTTTTCTTTTCTAGTAACTGGATTTTTTAAATTAATTCAATTACTGCCTGCGAAGAAATTTGACTTCGTTGTAACAGTTGTTCCTTCGTTTCAATTTGGTATCCTAGGTGCCTTGTATAAAAAATTTAGGGGTGCAAAGTTCATGTACCATATACAGGACATGCAGATTGAGGCAGCGCGGGATTTGCAAATGATAAAATCTGAAAAGGCAATCAATGCTTTACTAGGGTTTGAAAAGTACATATTCGACAAGGCCGATTACGTGAGCAGCATCTCAGAAGGGATGGTGGCTAGAATTCAGGAGAAAGCCAAGAAGGATATCTTCTTATTGCCTAACTGGGCTGACGTAAACCTATTCCATCCTGTTGAAGATAAAGCAAGCATAAAAGTAGATTTCGGTTTTGCGCCCACTGACAAGATTGTGCTGTACTCAGGAGCAATTGGGGAAAAGCAGGGCCTAGAAGCTATTCTGTATGCTGCGAAAGAGTTTCAGCAGCAAACGTCTGTCAAGTTTATTATTTGTGGTTCAGGGCCGTACAAAGAGAAGTTGCAGAACCTAGCCAATGAGCTGAAGCTCACGAATCTCTCGTTCTTACCGTTGCAGCCATTCGAGAAGTTCAACCAATTCTTGAACCTAGCTGACATCCACCTAGTGATTCAAAAAGCCACGGCTAGTGACTTAGTAATGCCTTCCAAGCTCACAACTATTCTCTCGGTTGGGGGGCTCGCCCTTATCACTGCCAATCCGGGGTCCGGTCTGCACTCGCTGGTGCAGAAGTACGACATGGGCTTATTGGTAGAGGCTGAAAACCAACAGGCGCTGAACGAAGGTCTGCGCAAAGCCTTGGCGCAAGACACCAGCCAGCAACGCAAGAATGCCCGTGCCTACGCGGAGCGCTACCTCTCCATTGATAAGATTATGGAGTCATTTGAAGAGCTTATGCAGCGTGCCTAGGTCTGTAGTTGCAATTACTGGCTTTGTGGTTAGGCAGCACTGATAGTCTCCGGTAACTTATGGCGTAAAACCTAGGTAGCAAAGTGCCATTAGCAGGCATAAGACGCCAAAATGTTCTGTCCTATAAGAAAGAGCAGTAAGCTGCTACAGGACTTTTCTACTAAGTTTTATAATATACCGTTTAGCTGTTGGAGCAGAGCTTCGGGGAAAGAACAGCGGTGCTTCGACTAAACTTGCTTACTTTTGCGCCCACTTTGCCAGGGCGCAAATCGCCCATTCTCTTTTAATTGCCGCTACCTAATGGGCTTCTTCAACTTTCTTACGAGCGACATTGCTATTGACCTAGGCACGGCCAACACGCTCATCATCCACAACGACAAAATCGTAGTAGATGAGCCCAGCATTATTGCCAAAGACCGAACGACCAATAAAGTAATTGCCGTGGGCCGGCAAGCGCAGCAAATGCACGAGAAGACCCACGATAATATTAAAACCATTCGCCCCCTGAAAGATGGGGTAATCGCCGACTTCCACGCGGCGGAGGAAATGATCAAGGGCTTGATCAAGATGATTGACACGCGTCGCCGCTTGTTTCAGCCTTCGCACCGTATGGTGATCTGCATTCCTTCCGGGATTACGGAAGTAGAGAAACGTGCTGTCCGTGACTCCGCTGAACACGCCGGCGCCAAAGAGGTGTGGATGATTCAGGAGCCAATGGCGGCGGCTATCGGCATCGGCATTGACGTAGAGCAGCCGGTCGGTTCTATGATCATCGACATCGGAGGGGGAACTACCGAAATTGCTGTTATCGCCCTATCGGGTATCGTCTGCGATCAGTCTATTAAAACGGCCGGCGACGTATTCAACCAGGATATTCTGGACTACATGCGTCGGCAGCACAACCTGCTGATTGGAGAGCGTTCGGCCGAGAAGATCAAGATCGAGGTAGGTGCTGCTCTTACCGAGCTAGATAACCCACCCGCCGACTACGAAATTCGGGGCCGTGACCTGATGACGGGTATCCCGAAAGTCATCAAAGTAACTTCCTCCGAAATTGCTATTGCCCTCGACAAATCGGTAGCAAAAATCGAAGAGGCTGTGTTGAAGGCGCTAGAAATCAGCCCACCCGAGTTGTCGGCTGATATCTACGACAATGGTATTCACCTAACCGGGGGAGGGGCTTTGCTCCGAGGCCTCGACAAGCGTTTGGCGGCTAAAACTAAGCTGACCATTCACATCGCCGAAGACCCATTGCGGGCAGTAGTGCGCGGCACGGGAGCTACTATCAAGAACCTAGATGGCTTCCGGGGAGTACTTTTAACGTAATTTCTGTCGTTAAATGGCTGGATGGTTAAATGGATAGTCGCCTCTGCGCCGACTGTAACCATTTAACCATCCAGCCATTTAATAATTTAACCTACCGCCTTGCGCAATCTTTTCGCCTTCCTTTTCCGCTACCGGGGCATTCTGGTGTTCGGGCTGCTGGAGGTGTTTAGTTTGTATTTGCTGATCAAGAACAGCTCGTATCAGCGAGCGGCGTTTTTCAACTCCGCTAATGCCTACGCGGGACGAGTGCTAGAAGCTCGTACGCGGATCTACGATTATTTTCGTTTGGTAGAAGTGAACCGAGGCTTAGTTGCCGAAAACGCGACCTTGCGCCAACAGCTTTACCGTTCTGACCTAGCCGGACGTCAACCGGATAGCTTAAGCGCTGCGCCTCCTTTGCGGCCTGGACGCCGTGACTCGGTACTGCTAGGTTTGCGGCAGCTGCCCGTTTCTGACCCCGAGTACTTGCTGATTCCGGCCCGTGTGCTCAATAACGAGCTGCACCGCGTCGATAACTACATCACGCTTAACGTAGGCTCCAACGAAGGTGTGCAGCCAGGCATGGGCGTGTTGGCGGCAGCTGGGGTAGTAGGTCGGGTAAAATCGGTGAGCGAGCACTACGCTACGGCTACTTCAGTATTGCACTCCAAAACAGCTATTTCGGCGCGCATTCAGCGCGATGGTACCTTCGGAAGCATCAAATGGCTAGGAGATGACCCCACGCATGCTTTGCTAGATCAGATTCCGCGGCAGAATACGCTAGTACGCGGCGATACAATTTTGACATCAGGGTACAACGCTGTTTTTCCGGAGGGAATCCTGATCGGGACCATCGACTCGTTTGTGAAAGAACCCGACAAAAACTTCTGGACGGTGCGGGTGAAGCTAGCCGTTAATTTCTCTAACCTGACGTACGTGTACGTGGTCAGCAACCGGCACAAGGCCGAGCGTGACACGGTAGAAATGCGCGCTGGCAAAAAGCCTACAGCAGACGACCAGCCATGAGGGGAGTAGGTGCCATCATTGTTCAGTTGCTGCGCTTCGCTTTGTACGTGGGCGTACATGTGCTGTTTGTCAGCAAGCTGGTGCTCTTCGACCTAGGGTGGTGCTTTTTCTACCTAGGTTTCTTACTGTTCTTACCTATCAGCACGCCTATCGTGCTGCAGCTCTTGTTGAGCTTTGTGTTAGGATGGTCAATTGATATTTTTTATGATACAGGTGGAGTGCATGCGGCATCGGCGGTGCTGCTGGGGTATTTACGACCCTGGGTGCTGCGCTTGCTCACACCGCGCGACGGCTATGATTCTTCTGACTCGGTCAATATCCACCAGATGGGCTGGCAATGGTTTATTGTCTACCTCAGTTTACTAGTCGTATTGCACCATGCTACTTTCTTCCTCCTAGAGCTAGGTAGCTTCCGGGTGATCGGGCTCACGCTAGGTAAGATTGTCGTGAGCACGCTGTTCACAAGCCTAACGCTGCTCATCGTGCAGCTGCTTTTCTTCCCCAACAAACGGAGCGGACGGTAGGCAATGAGTTTGCCGCTAGTACGTTAGTAAGGAGAAACTTGCGCAAGATCATTACTTAGCAACGAGGTACCTGTTATCTTTGCAAATCCGGCCGGTGAGTCGGCAGTAGTTTACCTCTTGTTTTAGTCGCTTTGCAATACCTTGAAGGACGCAAATACGTAGTGCAAGCCATCTTCCTGGTGGTGGCGATGGTGTTTGGGGCACGTCTTTTCTACATTCAGGTGCTCGATGGCAGCTATAAGCTAGCAGCCGACCGCAACACCTTACAGCGCATTGTGCAGACGCCCTACCGAGGCCTGATTTATGACCGCAACCACAAGCTGCTGGTCCAAAATACGCCGGTGTACGACCTGATGGTGGTGCCGCGTGAAGTGAAGCGTCTCGATACCGCTCGCTTTTGTCAAGTGATGCAAATGACGGTGGAAGAAGTGCGGGAAGGCTTGAAAGCCGCCAAAGCATTTTCACGCGTTAAAGCTTCGCCGCTGGTGCAAAACCTAAGTACGCCGGAGCTAGCTGCTATTCAGGATAACTTAATTGATTTTCCGGGCTTCAGCATTCAGGCTCGGATGGCGCGCGCCTATGCTACCCAGAACCTAGCTCATACGCTCGGCTACGTAGGTACCATCACGCCAGCGCTGATGGAAATCCCGAAGTATGCTAAGTACCAGCCCAATGAGTTTTTGGGGCGCAGTGGCCTAGAGTCGTTCTACGAGCAGCAACTCATGGGACGGCGCGGCGTGAAATACCGCATGGTCAACGTGCGCGGCATTGAAAAAGGCGCTTTCCGTGGTGGAGAGTTCGATACGCTCTCCGTGGCCGGCCAGGACCTGCATACCAGCATCGACATCGATCTGCAGCAATACGGTGAGATGCTGATGGCCGGTAAGCGGGGCTCAGTTGTAGCCATCGACCCCAAGACCGGCGAGATCCTAGCGGCCGTTTCGGCGCCTGCCTACGACCCAGCAGTGCTAACCGGGAAAGGTATGGGCAACCGGTACATGGACCTGCTCAATCAGAAGGAGCGGCCGCTGTATAATCGTCCGCTCGGAGCACCACAGCCTCCGGGTTCGGTATTTAAGCTCGTTAATGAACTGGTTGCTTTGCAAATGGGCACCGTGTCACCGTCGACTGGTTTTCCCTGCAACTGGAGCCTGGTGAGGTGCACGCACCGCCACGAGTATCCGAGCAATGTGAGTATTGCCATCAAGAACAGCTGCAATCCTTATTTCTATCAGGTAATGCGGACCGCGGTCATGCGGGGTCGGTCGCGCAATGCCCGGGAGGACGTTCGCTTGGGGCTGGCTGAATGGCGTCGTCAAGTAATGTCTTTCGGCCTAGGCGATAAGCTAGGAGTGGACATGGGCTCCGAAACCAAAGGGCGCATTCCGAAGCCCGAGTTCTACGATAAGCTATACGGACACCACGGCTGGAACTTTCGCACTATTTACTCGCTGTCGATTGGGCAGGGAGAAATGGGCGTGACGACGATGCAGATGGCGAACGTGCTAGCTACCATTGCCAACCGGGGCTACTACTATACGCCGCATTTTGTGCGTGGTATCGGCAATGGTGGGCCTTTGCCAGAATATCAGAAGCGCCACTACACGACTGTGGCGCCACAGCATTTTGAGGCTATTATTCCGGGGATGCAGCAAGTAGTGGATGGCCGCGGCGGCACGGGCAACTATGCGAGCTTAGCCCAGTTCGGTATTTCTATGGCGGGCAAAACGGGAACTGTACAAAACCCCCACGGGGCCGACCACGCCACGTTTGCCGCCTTTGCTCCAATCGAGGATCCCAAAATCGCCATTGCGGTGTTCATTGAGAATGCTGGCTTCGGGGGCAACTCAGCGGCGCCGCTAGCTTCGCTTATGATCGAGAAATACTTGCGCGGCAAAGTCGTTCGTAAGAAATGGGAGGAGTGGCTGCCCGGCAGCGCCGACCGGTTTGTCTCGCGTCACCATTGATCTACAGCTCATGCCAGCACGGCTGCGCTTGCTGAAAGGTGGCTGCCGCGTTTTGCAGTACCACTTTGCTATCGTTTCTGTGAGAAGTTAGGTAAGCTCAGGGGTTTAACTAGCTTCTTCCAACCAGCTACAATTTACCTTCAATGCCCTCCTCCCCAGCGCGCTACAGCCGCAGTATCGATTGGATTACCGTTGGAATATATTTCCTGATGGTGTTCCTCGGTTGGCTGAATGTGTACGCGGCTAGCTATTCTCCTGACGCTCCTTCCAACGCCTTCAGCCTGAGCTTTGGCGAGCTGATGCAGTTCAACTGGTTCAAGCAGATCATGTGGATCGGGACGGCCGTTGTGCTTATTGTGGTGCTAGTGGTCATCGATTACAAGGCCTACGACACCTTTGCTTTTGGCCTCTACGGGGGTATGATTTTGCTGCTGCTCATCACGTTGGTGATTGCCCGACCTATTGCCGGTTCTCGCTCGTGGCTGGAGCTAGGTCCGGTGCGCTTACAACCCGCTGAATTCGCGAAATTTACGACGGCGCTGGCGGTATCGCGCTTTATGGCAAGTACCAACCTGCGGCATCAAAATTGGCGCGACCATCTGGTGCTGGCCGGGCTTACACTGCTGCCGCCGCTACTCATCATTGCTTCCAACGAAACGGGGCAGGCGCTGGTATTTGGCGCCTTCCTGCTCGCTTACTTCCGTGAAGGAATGTCGCCCCTGATTCTGATTGTGCTAGCGGCCGCGGGTGCTATTCTAATTCTTGCGCTGCTGATACCGAAACTATGGTTGGTGGGTGCTTTCACCGTAATGCTAGGGCTAGCATTCTTGTTCAACTCGCGGGTGTTGCGTCATCATCTGCCGCTGGCGCTCAGCGTGTGGGGCATTGTGGTGGCGATGGTGTTTGGAGTAGATTTCTTCTTCAACAACGTATTACAGCCCCATCAGCGCAAGCGGATTGAGGTTCTGATTAACCCTTCGGCTGACCCGCTAGGGGTGGGTTGGAACGTTACGCAGTCCAAGATTGCTATCGGCTCGGGTGGGCTAGTTGGGAAAGGCTTTCTGGAAGGCACCCAAACCAAGTTCGACTTCGTGCCCGAGCAAAGCACTGATTTTATCTTCTGCACCGTAGGGGAGGAGTGGGGCTGGGTTGGCAGCCTCGTCGTCATTATTCTGTTTATGACGCTGCTTGCCCGCGTGCTGTACGTAGCCGAGCGCCAGAAATCTGTGTTCGGCCGCACCTATGGGTACTGTGTGGCCAGCATCATCTTTTTCCACTTTGCCGTCAACATCGGCATGACGATCGGGCTGGCACCCGTAGTGGGTATTCCGCTGCCTTTCTTCAGCTACGGGGGGTCGTCGCTGTGGTCTTTCACCACGCTCTTGTTTATTCTGCTCGCTATCGACGCGTACCGTAAGCAGGATCTGGTGCGATAAGCGCTGCTCTATAAGTTGGTGGACGGTTGACCTTGAAGCCAACGAAACGTGGGGTGTCGTGTCAGAAGTAGACTAAAGGCTACCGCAAAGACCGGCGAAAACAGGTACCCCATGCGCGCTAGCTCGCTCGACAAGAGCATGTGGATTACTACCACCAGACCTAGCCCAACGCTTGCCCAACCCAACGGTTGCAACCACGGCCGTGCCTGCGCCCAACCGCCGCGCAGCCCAAGCAGGAGCACCAAGCTAAAGAAACTAAAGATGCTGAAGATCTCTCCGACGCCTTTCAACGAGAATAGGCGATGAAGAGAGTACGAGACATTCTCAAAGTGGCTGAAGGCATTCTTAACGCTCGCTTGCGCTTCGGTACCCGCTTGTTGGTCAACCCAATGGCGAACGGCATACACGAGCATACCCGAGGCCGCAAGCCAGAGGATTTGCCAAGGCCAGCGCATAGCCCGTTGCCCAAACAGCAGCAGCCAAGGCGCCAAAAAGATGAAAGATTCTTTGGCGTGCGGACCTAGTAAGATGCAGGCTACTAAAGCTAGGCCTGAGCCGCTACGAGCGGCGTAAAAACCTAGGGCAAATACCAGCATGTACAGGCTATCAACCAAGGGTAAGCCCGCAAGGTACACGGCCCAACGGCTTGTCAGCACGGCTACTAGACCGAGGAGCGCCGCGGCCGGCGTGGCGCCGTAGAGTAAGCACGTTTGGAAAATGACTAAGCCGGCGGCAGCCAGTAGCAAGGTATTTACGACATAGAAAGCTAGGCGCAGCGCCCAGTCGCTCGTCGCCCGCTGCGGCCAAATGCGCGCATAGATGCGCTCCAAAGGCCACGCTACGGCAGCAGCAGCGGCGGGTACCAGTACTCGGTAACGTCGCGTGATGCTATTTCCCTTGAATTTGCCCCTGGCCACACCTAGGTAGCTGCGCGTGTCGAGGGAGTGCGAGAAGTCGTAGTGCACGTACATGGTGTAGGCACTACCCGCTATCATGCCCACCGCGAACAGGTACACGAGCAGCAGTTGGCGCCAGCGCAACCGAATGCTAGGCGAAAAAGCGACAGAGACAGGAGAAGACACGCCCCGAACTTAAGCGAACTTTCGCTCAATAAGCTTCAGCAGCTTGTTCACGTGTTCTTCCTTCCGGACCCAACCGTGTTTCTGCGCTAGCTCATCCGCTACATACCGCCGAGCCGCGTCGGCGTCAGGCAGGCTGTCGAGATGCTGAATGGCCGCGTGATATTCCATGTTTTCGCCATTAAACAGCTCATTAATGAAGCTAAAGCGCTGGTTAATGGAAATAGCCTCACGCAGTGATTCAACCTTAGGGGCTTTTTCAGCTAAGATGGTACCAGTAGGTCGCTCCGGCCGCAGCGTCTCACCGAGTGAGGTGCCCGTTGGCCGCTCAGCGCGTAGCTTCTCATAGAGCGGAACAGCGCCAACCGGTGCTGCTTCTACCATCAGATGCCGGGGAGCTTCGGCCGGGGCTGGGGCAACTGGTTTGCTTTCGGCTGCTACAGGGCTAGGCTCTGGTTTTGGAGGTGTTTCTAACGGTTTGGCAACAACTTGCGGCTCCGCCTTGTCGACTTTGGGCGCAACGGGTTCGGGGGCTGCGGGGCTAGCCTCCAGCAAATCGGCTTCGGTTAGTGGCAGGAGGTTGTTGAGCTCCTGAACCAGCTTCGTAAGCGCATCGGTGGGCAAGGGGGTGCTCTCCTGGTAGTGCTGAAAGCCCGTGAGCAGAATACGACGCTCTAGCTGCTTGTCTGGTGTTAGCGTATCCAAGAAGCCTTCGTACAGCGCCTTTTCTACGTCGAGGTAGCGCAACGCGTCACGCAACTGCTCCACACTGGCATAAGGCTGGGCATTAAGCAGTTTTAGATCGAAAGTGGTAGTCGGATCGGTAATGACGGTGAAGGTATCGGCAACGGCACGGGCGAGCAATGGCTCGAAAGCCGTGCGCGTGAGTTTGATGCGGCGCGACAGCACATTCATGAACTGCGTGAGTGCTTGACGAACATCAGGAGCCTCAAAATCGAAATAAGGACTGCGCAGGCGCGCCATTTCGGCGGTCCATTGAGCTAGCAATTGCTGGACAACAAACAGGTTAATCTGCCGGATGGGCGTAAAGCGCAGAATGGCCGGCCCGTCGAGCGTCGCCGTGGGCGGCATAGCAGGGGCGGCAAAGTATTGTTGACAAAGGTGGTCGGCAAGGCGGCGGCCGTATTGTTCGCGCTTTGCCTGGCTATATTTATTGTTCATTTGAAAGCCTGGTTCAACTGGCAATTTAGGGAAAGATGCCCACTCTACTGATAGAAAACCTAGCTAGCGGCGCGTTGCCGGTACCTGCGGGCGCCACACTGCTGAGCGCGCTACAAACGGCCGGCCACGATTGGCTGCATGCCTGCGGAGGACGGGGCCGCTGCACCACGTGCCGGCTAGAAGTAGTAGAAGGGTTAGATCTGTTAACGCCTCTTACCGAAGCCGAATTGCGCTACCGTGCTGCCGGGCGTCTCTTGGCTCATGAGCGCCTCACCTGCCAAGCGCGTCTGTGCGAAGGGGCCGTGACGGGCCGCGTGCCGCACGCCACCAAGCTTCCGCACGTGAGCTACAGCGACTAAAGGAAGACTAATTGACTACCTGAACGATAAGAACCGGCGGCACTGTTTAGGTTGAAAATGCGTCGGCTTCCAACCATAAAGTTCTAATTTCGATTGTTAGAGTTGAGGAAAAACGGCCTGCTTGGCTCGCTGTTACTCAATTACTCCGTCACTCAGTTACCCGTTGTTGTGTTTATAGAACCTCGCGTCGGCACGAGCCGCGACCTACCCCGTCGGGGCTGGATTGAAGTCGTTTGCGGCTCCATGTTTTCTGGAAAAACCGAAGAACTGATTCGTCGCCTCAACCGCGCTAAAATCGCGCGCCAACGCGTTGAAATTTTCAAGCCGGCGCTGGACAAGCGCTACCACGAGCTCGATGTGGTGTCGCACAACGCCAACAGTATCCGTTCGACGCCTGTGGCGCTGGCGCAGGAAATCTTGCTGCTAGCTAGTGGTTGCGACGTGGTTGGCATCGACGAAGCGCAGTTCTTTGATGAGTCCCTGTTGGAGGTTTGCTCGCAGCTAGCTAACCGGGGCACGCGCGTAATTGTGGCCGGCTTGGATATGGACTACACCGGTAAGCCTTTCGGCCCGATGCCCGCACTCATGGCCGTGGCCGAGTTTGTGACGAAGGTGCACGCCGTGTGCGTATGCTGTGGCGAGCTGGCGGCGTACTCATTTCGCATTGCCGCTTCCGAAGACAAGATTTTGCTCGGAGAAACTGATTCGTATGAGGCGCGCTGCCGGCCGTGTTTTCTGGAAGGCATGAAAGAAAAAAATCCAGAGTCGGTTCGGGCGGCGGCGAAACACTAAATACAGCGGCGGACCGTTATCTTCCACCGTTATTTCGCTGCTATTCTCTGCCAATGAAGCATTTGCTACCCATTCGCCGCCGATCCGGCTGGTTTGTTATCTTCTTTCTAATCCTAGGTGCTTATACTGCTAACGCTCAAAGTACAGTTGGCTACGGCGACTGGCAGCTCTACTTGCCCAACAACCGGGCTAAGGTAGTGACAGATGCCGGCGACCGAGTGTATGTGGTTGCCGAGGACGCCTTCTTCTACTACGATAAGAACCTGAACACGACACGCTTCTTGACCCGCCGTGATGGGTTGAGTGATGTGGGCGTGAATACCGCGGCCTATGATTCGGTAAGTCAGCAAACGGTGATTGCCTACAAGAGTGGCAATATTGATGTCTTGCGCGCCGATGGCTCGGTGAAAAACGTGACCGACGTCTTGCGCAAGCAAATCTCAGGTGACAAGACGATCAACAGCATTTACTTCAACGGCAAGTCGGCCTACCTCGCGTGCAGTTTTGGACTGCTCCTGTTCGACATGACCAAGCTAGAGGTGCGCGAAAGCTACAGCAACATTGGCCCGAATGGTACGAGTGTGCGCGTGTATGCAACTACCGTGGCCAACGGCCGACTGTTCGCTGCTACTTCCGTCGGGATCATGCAGGGCTCGCTCACCGACAATCTGCTCGACTACAACCGCTGGACAATTGACCAGCTAGGTGGTAAGGGCTTTGGCGACTTCTACCAAGCGATAGCCACACAAAACGGCCAAGTATATGCTGGTGTAAAGCAGTCAGTTTTGTTTGTGTACAAAGGAAGCACAACTGGTTGGGTAGACGTGCCGGGTACCTATAGCGAGTCTTTCCGAAGGTTGCGCCCTTCCCGCTCTCAGTTGTTCGTGGTTTCAAGTGCTGGAATTGGCGCGGTGAATAGCACTGGGCAGTACACACTGTTAATCAGAAACCAGGTTCCGAACCCGCAGGATGTGCTACGCGCTAAAGGAGGGAAGCTGTTCATTGCTGATAACACTAGAGGCCTAGTGACCACGAGCGACGGTGGACAAACTATCGAAAGCTTTGTGACCAACGCACCCGCTAGTGTTTTAGGATTTAGCTTACTAGCGGACCGGGCCACCAATACGGTAGATGTATTCAGCGGGGGCTACCAAACTAACTACGTACAGAGCGACAACTTCCAAGGGTTCTACGAATACCGGGATGGGAAGTGGACGAATTTTAACAAGGAGAATTTTCCGGACCTAAGTCAGTATCCGAATCCCAAGGACTTGACGCGCGGCATCCGCGCACCGGATGGAACACTCTACATTGGGAGCTACGGTAACGGGCTGCTGCAATGGAAAGGCCCAGGAGAGTTCAAGCTATTCGGCCCTTCTAATAGTCCTTTGAAAACTGCTGATGTAAAATTTGATAACCCGAGCTACACGCGTGTAACGGACGTTACGACGGACGCCGACGGAAATGTGTGGGTTGCCAACCGTTATCCGGAACTACCGGGTACCCCAGGCGTGCACGTTTTCAAGCCTAGCGATGAGACTTGGCGAACCTTACCTTACTTTGCTGGATCGGATAACCTAGATCGTATCATCCTCGATGATTATAATGGCGTTTGGGCCTCGCGGTCGCGCCGGGGAATTAGTGGGAGCACTATCAACGGAGTAGTCGCGTACGACGAAGCTACTGGCACCACGCGTACCTTCTCCGATACCGATGGCGGACTGCCAGGTAGTGAAGTTTACGCCATTGTCAAAGACCGCAAAGGCGCTATCTGGGTTGGCACTTCCTCTGCTGGTGCTGCCTCCGGTTTGGCAGGTGCCGTGGCCGTATTTAGTGATCCTAGCCAAGCGTTTTTGTCTGGCAACAACACAGGTTTTCAGGTTCCCATTGTCCGTCGCGGTGAAACGAGTGGCTTTCCGCTCTTACGGGGTGAAACGGTGCTGTGTATTGCCGTGGATGGTGGCAACCGCAAGTGGTTCGGGACGGAACGGGGCCTCTGGCTATTTAACGAAGACGCTGATGAAGCTCTGTTACACTTTACGACTGATAACTCGCCGTTGCCCTCTAACCGTATCGTGGATGTGGCGGTAAACGACAAAACCGGCGAAGTATTCGTCCTGACGGATGCTGGCTTAGCTTCGTACCGCGGCGATGCCACCGTTACCGACACCAAACCTAGCTGCGCCAGCGTCTTTCCAAATCCGGTGCGCACGAATTTCACAGGGCAGGTCGGTATCTCGGGCTTGGCGAACAATGCCGTTGTGAAAATCACAGATGTCACCGGCGCCCTTGTCTACCAGACGCGCGCCAACGGCGGTACCGTAACCTGGAACCTCGCTGATTATAGCGGACGTAAGGTGCAATCGGGGGTGTACTTGGTGCTTACCTCCGACGCAGATGGCAATCAGGGGTGCATTAGCAAGATTGCGGTGGTGCAACAATAGCGTAACCGAGTAGCTAAGAAAGGGAGGAAGCCGTGGTTGAACGATATTACGCAGCTACTCCGTTAATCAATTACTCTCCTACTTAGTTACCCGTCGAAGTATGCTAATAAAAACCCGCGGTATCGTGCTGAACTATATTCGGTACCGCGAAACGTCCATTATCGCGCGCATCTACACCGAGCACCTAGGTTTGCAAACGTACATCGTCAATGGGGTGCGAAAAGCAAAGCCCCCGGGGCGTATTGCGTTGTTTCAGCCCTTCACGCTGCTCGACTTGGTCGCGTATACGTCGCGGCAGGGTGGCATCACACGCTTATCGGAGTACCGTTGCGAGCACCAGTTTCGGTCGTTGCCGTATGACATGCGCAAGAGCAGCGTCGTGTTATTTCTGTCGGAGATGGTAAGCCGCACGGTGCTGGAGGAAGAACAGAACGAACCGTTGTTCAACTTCCTGCACGACTCAATCCTAGCCTTTGATACGCAGGAAGCGGGCTTTGAAAACTTCGCGTTGACTTTCCTGCTTCAGCTAGCATCCTACCTAGGTTTTGGGGTTGAAGCGGGTAGTGAAATCACGACGCAGGTAGCATTTGCTACTGAGACAACCAACTCGGCGCGTGGTACCGGACCCGCGGCTTTGCGCTTTCAGGAATTCGACCACTACTTCGAGGAGCTGATTCATAATCCCGCGCATGCTACTGTGCCCAATGGCCGCGTTCGACGGGAGCTGCTGGAGGTGCTTATTCGCTACTACCAGCTGCACGTGGAAAAGCTAGGTGATATTCGTTCACTAGATGTATTGTCGGAAGTATTGGCCGAGTAAGACTTGCGCCAGTACCCGATTATAGCAAAAAGGCCTTCCCTTGGGAAGGCCTTTTTCGTGGTAAATCTTATTTTATTCTGACTACTTCCAACTCAAATTCCAAGTCAGTATCCGGTGGGATGATGTAGCGTCTTTCATCATCTGGGTCTAGGTTGCCTTTATGGCCGTACGCCAAGGCTGCCGGAATCCAGGCGTGGGCGCGAGTACCGGCGGGAAGCAGCAAAGCTAGCTCATCCCAGCCACGAATAACTTCCCCGCGGCCCGCCCGAAAGCGGATGGGAGCCCCGTCTGCCACTGAGGCATCAAAGATGCGCCCGTTGGGCAAATAACCGGTATACCGCATGGTAAGCCGGTCGCCAGGTTGGGCTAGGTTACCCGTGCCTTTTTGCCGAATGACGTACCGCACGCCGCTAGCCGTGCGCAGGGTATCCGCAGACTGCGCCAACGTGGACTGGGCAGCCAAGCTAAGGAAGGCAGCTAGGGTTCCGATAAGAAGGCGACCTGAATACATAACCTTTGCGCGCTCTGCTGTACCAGCAAAGTAGGCTATATCTATTTCACGTCAGCTAGCTCCACATCGAAGCGCAGGGGAGCATTCGGCGGGATGGGACCGTTACCGCTTGGACCGTATGCCTGGTAAGACGGAATCAGCAGGATGGCTTTTTCCCCTTTCCGCAGGGAAGCAAAGCCCTCGTGCCAGCCACTGATTACCTGGTCGACTCGCAGTGTAAAAGAGAAGGGCTTGCGTAAGCCAGTGGTAGGATCGGTAGCCGAAGCATCAAACAACTTGTTGGCCGGAATCGTGTAGCCCTTGTAGTAAGTGGTGAGCGACTGACCAGGCTGCGCCAATGGCACTGTGGTCGCAACCGATACCTTGTGCACGACCACCACTCCTGACGCCCGGCGCTCCACGTTTTTGAAGCTACTGTCGGCAACGTACTTGATGATGGTGAGCGAGTCGGCGGCGCGGGTAGCCCGGTAGGCCGCAATGGCTTGTTCTTGCAGCGCAGCGTTCTGCGCATCCGTGTCATCTTTTTTGCAGGAAGCAAGCAAAGGAGCCGCTGCCAAAGCTAGCGCGGCCAAACGAAGCAAGGAAGAGGAAGAAAAAAGGTGTGTCATAGTACCCTTGAAGTTAAGAAAAAAGCCCCGTCAGTTGAGTTCCGACGAGGCTTGTTCCCACTTAATTCTATTTAATGTCAACTAGTTCCACATCGAAGCGGAGCGGAGCATCGGCCGGGATATCGGCGCCAGCGCCGCGTTGTCCGTAAGCCAGAGACGAAGGAATGAGGAGCGTAGCCTTGCTGCCTTTGCTGAGCAGGGCAATGCCTTTATCCCAACCCGGAATTACTTGGCCAACACCTAGCGCAAACGAAATCGGCTTACCGCCGTTGCCTTTTGCCGAAGAGTCGAACTCTTTACCGTCGAGCAGCGTGCCGCGGTATTGTACCGATACCGTCTGGCCTTGCTTTGGCTTCGCGCCCGCACCGGGCTGCGTCACTACGTAGTAGATGCCCGACGTATCGCGCTGCGCCGTGAGATTGTTTTTCTTGATGTACTCTTGCAGCAGAACGTCGTCCTTCTTGAGCTGATCTTTGGCATGAGTCATCATCTTCTGCTGGGCTTCCATCATCGACTTCTGCTGGTCGGCCATGGCTTCTTCCTTCGTCTGCACCTTGTCCACTTTCACGTACATGGTCATGGTAGCGCCAGCCTTCTTCATGAATGGTGGCACCGGTGCTTTGAACGACTTAGCGAAGATTGTATCCACGTTGAAGCGAAACACGCCGCTGTCGCCAGGCTGGAGAAGGGAAATAGCTTCTTCTAAGCCACCCTTAGTTTTCACTTCTTGCAGCTCAATGCGCATTGGAATGCCCATCTGTTGCTTGCGCGAGTTGAACAAGATGGAGTCTTTGCCGGTGCGATACTCCACGTTCAGGGCCATCACCTTGCCCGTCCGCTCTTTGTAAGTAGGGTCGCCTTCGGGAGCTACTTCGCGGGCGTCGTACTTGCCTTTGCCTGTGCTCTTGAAGACTTTGTATTCAAAGCCCGATTTGGCCTTTTTGAATTCGCCACCGCCCTTGTTGCAGGAGGCTAGGCCTAATACGCCGGCTGCCAGAGCCAGACTCAGAAAATTGCGTGAAAAGAGCATGAAATAGAAAAAGATGATAAGGGAATTGGGGGCAAGTTACGCCGTCGGCGGCGCAACCGCCAAGGGGGCCGTCACGAGACGGGTTTGGTACTCAGGAAGAAGGTCTAAGAAGCGCTGTACCGTCACGTCGAGCGGGTCGTAGCTGATGCCACCGGAGGCATTGTGGTGGCCACCGCCGTTGAAGTGCTTGCGCGCAAACTCGTTCACCGAGAAGTCACCCACCGAACGGAAGGAAATCTTAACGGCCGATCCGCGGTCAATTAAAATAGCAGCGAATACCACACCCTCAATGCTGAGCGCAAAATTTACGAGTCCTTCGGTATCACCCGTTTTCGATTGGTACCGGCGCAGCTCATCCTGGGTGATGGCAATGTAGGCCGTGTTGTACTCGGGCAGCACCGTGAGCTTATCCTTCAGCACGAAACCTAGGAAGCGCAGGCGCATCTCGGAGTGTGAGTCGTAGATGCGGCGGTGTACGGAGCTCAAATCGATGCCAGCGTCGAGGAGCTCGGCAATGATCAAGTGCACATTGCGCGAAGTGCTCGGGTGGCGGAACGAGCCCGTGTCGGTCATAATGCCGGCATACAGACACTCGCCAATGCCTACGTCGATGAGGCGCTGGTCGCCGAGGTCACGAATGACCTCAAACACGAGCTCTGCCGTAGCGGCGGCTTTGGGGTTGGAGAAATCTAGGTCGGCAAACTGCTCCGGCTCTAGGTGGTGGTCGATGAGCACCTTCGTCCCACGCGCGGCACGGATGTACTCGCCCATCTCGTTGATGCGACCTAGGCAGCTGAAGTCGAGGCAGAAAATGACCTCGGCTCGGCTGATGATGTCGCGCACCTGGGCGTCGTTTTGCTGTGCTTCGTAGATAATCACCTCGTCGTTACCGGGCATCCACTCAAGGAAGCTAGGGTAGTCAGAAGGCGTCACTACGGTCACGTGGTGCCCTTTTTTGCGGAGATACCCCGCCATGGCTAACGACGAACCCAAGGCATCAGCGTCGGGCTTGTGGTGCGTGGTGATGAAGATTTGCCGGGGCTGCGCAAGCAGCTCCTTCAAGTCGGTGATAGTGGACATTGCCTACTAATAGGTGGCTGAAAGTCGGGAGTTTACGCCGGAGCAAGGCGGCAAAAATCGGAAATATTACTGGGTTCAACAAAAGAAGGTGAAATTTGGTGCGGTAAGATGCAACTGAGTTAGGAGTTTGCACGTATTGCCGCGCCCTTTTTCACCAAGCTCTTATCCAATTGCGCAATAAGACTACTTTTGCGCCCAAAGAAGGACAAAATCCTTTTTACCTCTCACCTCACTCAGTTACTTATTCACCCCATTTATCATGGCAACGAATCGCACGTTCACGATGATTAAGCCCGACGCCGTACAGGAAAACCACATTGGTGGCATCCTGCACATGATCGAAGAAGGCGGCTTCCGCATCGTTTCGCTTAAGAAAGTACGCCTGACGCCCGAGCGCGCCGGTAAGTTTTACGAAGTTCATAAGGAGCGTCCTTTCTACAACGACCTTGTGAAATACATGTCGTCGGGCCCCATCGTCGCTGCTATCCTAGAGAAGGATAACGCCGTGGCCGACTTCCGTACGCTGATTGGGGCTACCAACCCGGCGCAGGCTGCTGAAGGCACCATCCGGAAGAAGTACGCCAAGAGCATCGAGGCTAACGCCGTGCATGGTTCTGACTCCGACGAAAACGCGCAAATCGAAGGCGACTTCTACTTCAGCGCTGACGAGCAGTTCTAATTCTGTTGCTCGCTGTTAGCTATTCGCTATTAAGTAGCCCTTTAGCGTAATTAGCAGCTGAATTCAAGTTAAAAACCCGCTTTGCAGCGTGCAAGGCGGGTTTTTTGTATACTAAGTTTATGCTGTTTTTATACTCAGAATAAACTTAGATTGTGCTTATACCTAGGTAAGCAGCTGTTTCTCTGGTCTTAGAGCAGCAAGCTAATAAGGGAAAGCGCCATAATCACGTACAGCACGCCACTTATTTCGCGCGGCCGAAATAAGAGCAATCGGATGAGACCCCAGGAAAGAAATCCGCAGGCCATACCGGTAGCAATGGAGAAGCTGAAAGGCATCATCAGGATAGTGAAGAGTGCCGGAATATACTCCTCAAACTTGCTGAAATCGAGGTGTCGGATTTGACTGATCATGAGCAAGCCGACAATGACCAGCGAAGGCGCCGTAGCGTAAGCGGGCACTATGCTGATGAGCGGAATAATAGCCAGAGAGCCTAGGAAGAGCAGACTCGTAACTACTGCCGTGAGCCCCGTACGACCACCCGCTGCAATACCCGTAGCCGATTCGATGTAGGCGGTGCTAGGCGAGGTACCAAGCAAACTGCTGACGATGGCCGCCACCGCATCAATGTTCAGCATGCGGCTGAGACGCTCAATCTTGCCATTTGCCTGCACTAGCTTTGCCTCGCTGGCACAAGCAACCAAGGTGCCCAGCGAGTCGAACAGGTTGATGTAGAACAAGGCAAACACGGGCCCGAGCAAGCTCCAGCGCAAAGCACCTAGCACATCAAGTTTGAACGCAACTGGCGCCACCCGCACGCCCGACGTAAAGATGCCTTCCGGTGGCGCTACCAGACCAGCTAAGGCGGCCACGATGGTAGCTAGCACAATGCCCAGCAGAATCGCGCCCTTCACGTTGCGGATTAGCAAAGCTAGGGTCACGAACAGCCCACCCACGCTAATGACTACAGAGGGCGTAAACTTGCCGAGCATCACCAGCGTGTTGGGGTTAGCCACGACCACGCCCATGTTGCGCAGCCCGATGAACAGCAAGAACATGCCGATGCCCACCGGAATAGCCGTGACGATGGAAGGCGGAATGGCTTGCACCAGCTTTTCGCGGGCACCAATGAGGCTGAGCACTAGGAACAGCACGCCGGCCCAAAATCCAATGCCTAGCGCCACTGGCCACGGAATGTGGTTGGTAAGCACGAGCGTATAAGTGAAAAACGCACTCATACCTAGCCCTGGGGCCACAGCTATCGGTACATTGGCACCTAGGCCCATCAGCGCCGTAGACAATGCCGTGACCAAGCACGTAACGGCGATGAGCGCCTGCTTATCCATGCCGGCGGCACCCAGGGTAGTGGGCACCACAAACACGATATAGGCCATCGTGAGATACGTGGTGAGGCCAGCCACTACCTCGGTTCGGATGGTGGTTTGGTGGTGTTGAAGCTGAAAGAGCTTTTCGAGTTGGGTCTGCATCAGGGCGGAAGCTAGCTAAAAAGGAAAAAGCCGCCACGCTAGGCATGACGGCTTTTTTCGGGGGCTTAGTTGAAAATGTAGCGGATACCGAGCTGCGCCGTCCAGACGTCGCTGGCTACCGAGGGCGTCTGGCTCAGGGTAGCCGAGTTCTGGTAGGTAGTGGTGAGCAGGCTTTGGTTGGCGCCCGTACCTAGGGTTGCCATGCGGTATTGCGGTACGCCGGCCGTATTGGTGCCGGCCGCAATCAGCGGCGAGCGGTTGATGTAGAAATCACCCACGCCCCAGTTGTGGTTGAGCAGGTTGCCCACGTTGAACACGTCGGCGCGGAGCTGTAGCGTGTTGCGCTTTTTGCCGACGTTCACGAAAAACTCTTGCACCAAGCTCAAATCAGCGCGGGCGACCCAGGGCATCAGCACGCCGTTGCGCTCCGTGTACTGCCCGCGGTGATCTTTCAGGTACTTGTCCTGGTTGATGTACGCATCAAAAGCAGCAGCCTGTTGGGCGGCAGTGAATAACGTCGTAGTGCTGCTACCTGAACCAGTCGTAATGGGCAGGAAGGTCAGGTCGCTGGCCGAATTTGGTACAAAAAGAAGGTCGTTGCCGGTGAAGCTGTCGCCGTTCTGGTCGCCGCTGTAGGTGTAGCTGAAGCGGCCCTGGTTGCGAGCTTCGTAGAATAGCGAGATTTGCGTGGCGCCGAAGTTGCCGTACTCTTTGCGGTACGATACCGAGCCAATAACGCGGTGACGCAGGTCATTGTCGGAGTAGGAGAGGCTAGGATAGTTGCCGCCATTCACGGAGTAGATGCCGCCGTACGTACCCGAGGCCGTCGTGCCTGCCGACATCAAGTCTTTCGCGTGACCATAGTTGTAGGCTGCCCGCACAAACAAGCCGTTGGAGAACGGGCGCTCCAGTTGAGCCGTCAAGCTGTAAGAAGAGCCCTTGCTGGTATTGGTCAGGTAGTAGTTCTGCGTGATCGTCGAATTCAAGCGGTTGGCCGCGGCCGAGCCAGGGTAGCGCAACCGCGTGTCCGGTCCGGCGAAGTTGCCCAGCGGGTCGGCCTGGTTGATGTTCACATAGCGAATCGCGTTGATGTTCTTGTTATAAATGAACTCCAAGGTCCCGATGATGCCCGCGAACAACGTCTTGTCGATAGCTAGGTTGCTCTTCCACACCTGCGGAAAGCGGAAATCCCGGTCGGTGATGTTCAGCTGGTACGTGGGGGGCAGCGTCGGATTGGCGGGGTAGTTGGCCGCAATGTTGGGGCTAAATGGAATGGCCGTCGTATTCGTCACGTCGGTCGTGCCGAGCAGCACACCGTTCTGGCCGATCTGGTTGCCGATCCACACGAAAGCCGGGCGACCGGTGAAGATGCCCGTACCGCCGCGCACTTGCAGCGTTTTGTTGTTGAGCACATCCCAGTTGAAGCCAACGCGCGGCGACCAGAGCGGCCTAGCTTTCGGCATTTCATCAGTCCGCGCTTTTAGCTGTTTGCCGTTTTCATCCCTGAAGGTTAGCTCGGAAGCTGCTTGGTTCAATAGACCCGTCTTGTCAAAGAAAGGCACGTCGGCCCGGATACCTAGGGTCACGCTCACGTTGGGCTTGGGCAGCCAGTTATCTTGGAAGTACAGACCCGTGTAGGTCACTTTCGTGCGCGAGGTTGGCAGTGCGTTGCCGGGCAGCGCCGAGTACTGCTGCTGATAGCGCACCAAGTTCACGGGGGAAACAGGCGAGCCGGCGAGGCCTGCGTTAGCTGCCGCGTAGAAGTCCGACAGCGAGCTATAGGTGTACACGCCCACGCCATTTTGCACGAAGGTGTTGTTGTAGCTCAGGCGCTCCAGGTTGTAGCCGGCCGTCAGCGTGTGGTTGCCGGCGTAGTACGAGAGATTATCCTGCAACTGCAGCGTCGAATACGTCAGCAGGTTGTTGTAAGTGAAGGGGTCGAAGCCAAACGAGAGGTAGGTAGTGCCAGCGCTCTGAATGTCCACTAGCGGGAAGGCGTTGCCTTGGTCACGGTTCTCGTTCTGGTAGGTGTAGCCTAGGATCAGGTTGTTGGAGAGTTTCGAGGTGAAGCTAGAGTTCAACTCCCCAATCACTGACTGAATTTTCTCCAGCTGCACGTAGTTCGAGTTCTGGAACGTCAGTGAGTTCAGGTTGCCGCGCCGTGCGCCACTCACAAAGCTACCCGTGTTGATCGGCACATCCTGCCGCGCGTTCAGCATGTTGTAGCGAATGCTCGCCCGGTGCTTGTCGCTGATGTTGTAGTCGAGCTTAGCCAGCAGCTTGTCGCTGCGGCGCTCTAGGTTGTAGTCCTGGTAAGCGCCGGTCTCGTAGCCGAAGTTGGTGCGCAGATAGTTGCTGATGGCATCGAGGTCAGAAGCTAGCACGCGGGTGGTGTTGCCCGCCACCGTCTCGCCGCCTTGGTTGGCGCGGTATTGTGTAGCCGGGTCAACGCGACGCTCTAGTTCGCCATTCACGAAGAAGAACAGCTTGTCTTTGATGATCGGGCCACCGAGGCGGAAGCCTGCCTGCTTGTTGGAGAAATTATTGACGGTGAGCTTTGTGTTCTTGGCCCGGTCGCCTACTAGCTTGTCTCCCTGAATGTTATAAAACACCGAGCCCGAAAACTCGTTGGTGCCGCTACGGGTCACCGCATTCACGCCCGCGCCTACAAAGCCGCTTTGGCGCACGTCGTAGGGGGCTACGTTCACCTGAATCTGCTCGATGGCATCGAGGCTGATGGGCGTGGCGTTGGCGCGGCCGCCGGGCTGCCCAGCTAGGCCAAAGCTGCTGTTCAGGATGGAGCCGTCGACGGTGATGTTGTTCAAGCGGTTATCCTGGCCGCCAAAGCTTTGCCCGTTAGCTTGGGGCGTGAGGCGCGTGAAATCGGTGAGGGAGCGGCTCAGCGTGGGCAGCGAGTTGATGGCTTCGCGCGTGATGTTGGTGGCCGCGCCCGTCCTATCCGAGCTGAACACGCCGTTCTTGTTGCCCGTCACCACTACCTCTTGCAGCGCACTCGACTGATCGGAGAGGTTAAAGCTGAAGGTGCCCGCCGTGCCTAGCGCTAGCTGGATGTTGTCGAGTACTTTGGTTTCGTAGCCAACGTAGCTCACCGTGATGGTGTAAGGCCCACCCACGCGCATGTTGGGCAGGTTGTAGCGGCCATCGGAGTTAGTAGCCGTGCCGTACTTGGTGCCGGAAGGCGTGTGAACAGCTACGACGCTAGCTCCGGGCAAGGACTGCCCCTTGGTGTCCTTGACGATGCCCGTCATGGAGGACGTGGTGACGCCCTGTGCCCAGCCCACGTGGTGGACCAGCGTGCACAGCGCCAGCAGTAAAATTCGTAAGTACAAGCTTCGCATGGCTTTGGTAAATAGGTTGAGGGTTCATGGGAGCTGGGAATTTTACTTAAGTAGAAAGAGCGCGGAGGGGGAGGCGTTAAGGGAGGGGAGAAGGAGGTTAGTTGCCGGGAATTTTGTCTTTGAAGGTGTTCCAGTTACTCACAAGGTTGTTCACTACTTTTTCGCCGGTCATGTAAGCCGACTCCAGCGACGGGAGGTAGGCCGAGTAGCCTTTGTCTTGCCCATGTTCTTCGTTGGCTAGGCTCTGAATGGCCGTGATGCCCGGGTGCTGCATCGTGAAGTTGCTCGCCGTGCGGAGCACCAAGTAGCGCTGAAAGTCTACTTTGCCCGCCTTAGCTAGGAACTCCAGCGACTGCCCCGTGCCGGTGTCTTCCATGGCCGAAGTCACGAAGTTGCCTTTGCCTTGGGTCCAGTACTTCACCCAGTCATTGGCCCAATCGTTGGCGTACTGGCCGTGCCAGTAGGTCATGGCCGCTAGGTGGTCGCCCATCATTACTTTGGGTGGCTGCTGGGCGGTGGGGTAATTAGTGTAGGCCATGCGCATCTCCCGAATTTTATCGTTGTCGGGCAGCTTCAGGTCTTTGGTCAGATCATAAGCCCAGTGCACCAAACCGGAGTTGAGATGCATGGCATTGTTGTACTCACCAGCGCGAGCGGGTTCCTGGTACGGCTTGGTTTTACTTAACGGGATGTAGCCTGTCGTCCATTCTTTCGGCATTTCGCGCGGGTCGATTTCGTGAGCTAGGTCGCCATCTACTAGCCACTCCGACCACACCGCCGAGCCTGTGCTACCATCAGCCGGGTCGATGCCGGCAATGCCTGCCACCATCCAATACGCATGCGAAAGGTCGAAACGCGGGTCTAGGCCCAGCGCCATAATAGAAGCCGCCGACCTGGCTGTGCCCATGCCTGTGCAAATGCCGAGCACTTGCTTCTCGGGGTTGTAGCGCAGGTTGCGGTAGCCTTGCGGAAAGGCAATGGTTTCCTTCAGGGGTAGGCGCTCCACCCAATATTGAAATTCTCCGGGTGTGTCGCCGGTGTCTTCACCGCGCTCAAACATGGTGATAATCACCACGCGGACAGGAATGGGCTTCGCCACCTTGCTCTTCGAAGCAGGCGTTTGAGCAGAAGTAGTAAGGGTAGCGAAGAGTAGAAGAAAGAGCGGAAAAAGTTTTCTCATGCAGGGGCTGGTATAGGTGTAAAGTGCTGTGGCTGGGTGTTCCGGCTACTTATTTGCTTTGAAGGGCTACTTCTTGGTTGATTTTTGCCACAAAAGCCGTCCATTTCTGCTGCCAAGCGGCTAAGGCCTGTTTCTTTTCGGCAGCGCTCAAGTAGCTGTACTCAATGCCATTAAGGGCTAGCTTTTTTAAGTCGCGCAGGTCGAGCTCCCAGGCGAGCAGGATGGACCAGTAATCGGGGGTGACGCTCACGTAGTCAAAAATCTCGGGATCATCGGGGCTGATGGAAATCTGGATGCCGTGCTTGATCCAGGCGTGCGCCGGGTGCATGCGCAAGTCGCCGATGTAGTTCAGAATCTGGTTGCTAAGCGGACTCACCTCGATGCAGATGTCATTTTTGCGCACTAAATCTTCAGCCGCCGGAAAGAAGGACAAGTTGAAGCCGTGCCCGATGCGGGTGCTGTTCAGAAGGGCGGCGTCGTACAAGTTATTGGTGTGTTGCCAGGCACTTTCTCCGTCGTGCAGGCACAAGGGCATGTCGATGCCGTAAATGCGCTTCAGCGAATCACGGGTAAACCAAGCTTCGCGGAAGAAATCGGTCGTGTGGCCCGCATCTTCGTGCGCTACTAAGTCGTAGGCCACCACCGAGCTAGGATAGCGCTTGCGCAGCTCGAAGGCTTTGCGCAAATCAGCTTTGATAATATCAAGCGAACGAAACCGCGTGTTGGTATAAATCAGCTTGAAGGTAAAAGCTGGGCCGCTCCTAGCTCGGGTATGCTGCGCCGCCTGTTGGAAGTACCGAATGATGGAGTCGGCGGGGAAGGAGCCGGCGGGGTGCTGCAAGTCGTACAGACTGCCGTTCAGCGAAGTACGCAGCTCCACGTGCTGCACGCCATCAGCCGCCAGCGAATCGAAGGTAGCTGTGTACAAATCCTTGAATATGGGCTGGTAGCTCGTGAAGCCACCTAGCCGCTGAAAGCAGCGCTCAAACTCCCGCCACACGTCCACTGAGTCCTGGCTTTCCGCTGCATCGAAGGTGAGCAAGTCGTGGAGCTGCTGGGGAAAGTTGCGCACTGTGTCGTTCAGCGCTTTCGCTGGGTAGAAGCCCGCTGGCACTTCCCGTGGCCGAAAAAAGTAGATCTGGCCTTTGACGTACTGCTGATTATCGGGCTGCCAGTACACGTAGCACTGCGGTTCCTGCAAGGCACGTTGCACAATCCACCAGGAGCTGCCGCCCGCATTGGGGTGCAAGTGGTGAATGCCCCCCTTTGGCATCTTGCGCAGCAGCTGAAACAGCTTCGTGGCGTACATGTGCTGGCGCGCCCGATAGAAATTTCGTCCCGGCGGGAAATAGTGCGTGGAATCGTAATGCCCGAGCAACTGCTGTCGCAAGAAAATGATCCTTCGGTTGGCCTGTTGCTCCTCCTTCGACAAGACAATAGCGGCATTAAACGCCCGGGCGCTATCAGCGGCCAAAAAGGCCCGGCGCTGCACCTCATACGCCGCCGAATTGACGCTAGGGCGATACACTTGCGCGGAAGCCGTGCTATCGGTTCGGGGCGAGTTACTGGTTGTGCAGCCAGCTAGCATGGTCAGGCACAAAAGCCAAGCTAGGCACCAATAGCTCCTAAAAAAGACAACTCGTCTGCCAACTAGCTCGTCCGAGGAACCTAGGTAAGCAGGGTACTTATTGCCAACTTTCGTGTAACAAATGGTGTCCAATCTTAACTGCATTCAGTGGTTCAACAACAACTAACACAATAGCAGATAGATGAATCAGTTTGAAATCGGTAACCTAATAAGCCAGCAACCTAAGGACGAAAGGGCGTAAAAGCAAAAATTATATACCTAATGATAAAAATGACTGTCAATATGTAGGGTATTTTGTCCTTAACTGTACAGTTTAGATAGAATGTGCCTTTAAAAAGATATATGTTTTAGGAATAGGGGCAATTCTTGTAGATGCCGTATAGCGAAATAGCACCTGATACAAACGCCAACGGGCTGCTTGGAAACAAGCAGCCCGTTGGCGTTTGTATCAGACGTGTAATCCTCTTGCGCAGCTAAGCTTCGCTGGTAGAAAGCAGCGGTTCAGTTTGCGGATCTTCGACGGCTTGCGGATTGTGTTTGTGTCTGAACAGAACAACGAACAACACGGCAATAACTAAGGCGTAAGCTGCAAACGTTAGCCAGATGCTAGGCCAGTCCTTGCTCTGGTCGGTGGGGTTGGTGAAGTACTCCTGAATCACCCAGCCGCTCACGGAGCTACCGAGTACTGCGCCAAAGCCATTGGTCATCATCATAAACAGCCCCTGAGCGCTGGCGCGAATAGATGATGTAGTCTGGGTTTCGACGAACAGGGAGCCGGAAATGTTGAAGAAGTCGAACGCCATGCCGTACACAATGCACGAGAGGATAATCATCCACAGGCCCGTGCCGGGGTTGCCGTAGGCTAGCAGACCAAAGCGCAACACCCAGGCAATCATGCTGAACAGCATTACCTGCTTGATGCCAAAGCGCCGTAAGAAGAACGGAATGGCTAGGATGAACAGCGTTTCGGAGATCTGCGAGATGGACATGATCATAGCCGGATGCTGCACCGCGAAGGTTTCCTGGTAGGCCGGAATCTTGTCGAAATCGTGCAGGAAGGTGTCGCCGTACGCGTTGGTGAGCTGCAACGCCGCACCCAGCAGCATCGCAAACAGGAAGAAGGTCAGCATCTTTGGGTCGCGCAGCAGCGCAAACGACTTCAGGCCTAGGGTATCGACCAACGAACGGCTAGGCGTTCCTTTGGACAGCGGTGGGCACTTAGGCAAAGTAAACGCATAGAGACCTAGGATAACGGCCGCAATAGCTGCCACGTAAAATTGGTTACCCGATTTTTCGAAGCCTAGCAAGCTCACCGTCCACATAGCCGCAATGAAGCCAATGGTGCCCCACACCCGAATGGGCGGGTAATCCTTGACTACGTCGAGGCCTTCGCGCTTCAGTACCGAATAGGACACGGCAATGGACAGTGACAGCGTGGGCATGTAGAAGAACATGTTCAGCAGCATCACCACGAACATGGTTTCGGGCGAGGCCACGGAGGGCACGATAGCCAGCATCACGCCGCCCAGCAGGTGCAGAATGCCGTAAAGTTTTTCGGCATTAATGTACTTGTCAGCCAGAATGCCCATGAGCGACGGCATCACGATAGAGGCCAGTCCCATGGTGGAGAAGATGAGCCCGAACTTCGCCCCCGACCACTGCTTGGTCTGGAACCAGTACGCCCCAATGGTTATCAGCCACGAACCCCAGATAAAGAACTGTAGGAAGCTCAGGATGGTAAGACGCAACTTGGTGTTCATGCAAGGGCAGTTTGAAAATGAATGAAATTAGGCTCCTAAAGATACTAAGGATTCTTGTGGAAGCAGGACCAACAGCGGTCAGGGCTAGGTAGCAAAAAGGAGTGAGTAAAACAGACCCGCGCCGTAATTTTCGGTACGTGTGAGCTGCTTACCATCCATTGACCTAGCTCTAAGAAACAACATTCTGCTTCGACTAAGCAGCGCACCAACAAAAAGGCTTCTCCGCGAATGCGAAGAAGCCTTTTCAAAAAGCTAGAAAGCTAGCTTCAGTAATTTAGATGGCAGCGAAGCGCTTGTTTACTTCGTCCCAGTTGATGGCGTTGTAGAACGCGCCGATGTAGTCGGGGCGCTTGTTCTGATACTTCAGGTAGTACGCGTGCTCCCATACGTCGAGGCCGAGTACAGGTACGCCTTTGCAGCCCGAATCAGGCATCAGCGGGTTGTCCTGGTTTGGAGTCGAGCAGATTTGCAGCGAGCCATCAGGCTGCTTGCAAAGCCACGCCCAGCCCGAGCCGAAGCGCGTAGTGGCGGCCTTCGTGAATTCTTCCTTGAACTTATCGTAGCTACCGAACGACTGGGTAATAGCCTCGCCGATAGCGCCAGTGGGTTCGCCACCACCGTTCGGACCTAGGATGGTCCAGAACAGCGAGTGATTCCAGTGACCACCGCCGTTGTTGCGCACCGCAGCGGGCGCTTTGGCGATGTTGTGCAGGATTTCTTCCAGCGACTGGTTCTCCATTTCCGTGCCCTGAATAGCATTGTTCAGGTTGGTCACGTACGCCTGGTGGTGCTTCGTGTGGTGGATTTCCATGGTCTGCGCATCGATGTACGGTTCGATGGCGTCGTAGGCGTAAGGCAGCTGGGGCAGTTCGAAAGCCATAGTCAGAGGATTAAGTGGATTAGTGAGATGGTAACGTGGTGAGTTAGGAGATAACAAGCTTTGGGGCCTGTGGGTTACGCCCGCGGGCCAATTAGCTCGCTAGACCACTCGCCGTTTCGCCGCTAAAAGTAGAGTTATTTCCGTCTTTGGGCGAAAAACTGTTGCATCAATTCCGCACTTTCGGCGGCTAGGATGCCCGTGGCTAGCTCAGTGCGCGGATGCAGTAGGTTGCCGTGCCGCCGATAGCCGCGCTTCTCCTCGTGCGCACCATACACCACGCGCTTCACCTGTGCCCAGGCGCTGGCCCCCGCGCACATCACGCAAGGCTCGATGGTGACGTACAGCGTACAATCCGATAAGTATTTGTTGCCCACATGGTTTGCGGCGGCTGTGAGGGCTAGCATCTCGGCGTGGGCCGTCACGTCGCGCAGCTTTTCGGTCTGGTTATACGCACGGGCAATAATCTGCCGCTCTAGCACGACCACAGCCCCAATCGGAATTTCTTCCTCCGCTAACGCATAGCGAGCTTGCTTCAGCGCCTCTCGCATGTAGTGCTCATCGCTGTATAAAGAAAGAGTCATAAAAGAGTAACTGAGTGGCTAAGTAACTGAGCGACTGAGTAACTACAGGAAAGTCGTTCAACGATCCACTCAGTTACTCAGCCCTTCAGTCACTTTATTTCATAGAAATGCTCTCCATCACGGCGCGGGCGGTGGGCTGCCATTGGGGCTGCTCTTCGGCGGGCGCGTTGAAGGTGAATACATAGAGTTGGTCGCCTTGAATGGCGTACTGAATGAATTGGTAGCGGCGAATCGGGGCTAGGTTGGCGTTGCGCCGCGTGTCGTTCAGGCTCGATACGAATTCTAGCGTCACGAAGTCGCGCTTGTTGATGGTCCGGATGTCTTCGGTCAGGAACTCCACCTTCGAATATGTATTCTGAATGCTGGCCTTGTAGATTTTGAGCAGCAAGGCGTAGTCGTGGCTAGTGAAGGTGCTGGGCTTTTGGGCCACGCTCACATCCACGCGGCCACTCGGATTTGAGAAAACGGCTAGTGGCTTACGCGGGGACGGATATTTAGCGGCAATACCATCGTCGGGCAGGGCGGCGAAGCCCTCGGGAACACCTAGCGTAATGTTTTTGCCAACCGGCGTTTTCTTCAACTTCGGCGCAGGTGCAACGAAGGCAACAAGCGTGAATAGCACCAGCAACGGTGCCAACCGCAAAAAGGAAAAAGGAATTTTCATACGACAAAGTAAAGAGCTAGCAGCAATGTAGGAACGCGCTGCAGCGCGTTATCGCGTGCGTAATGGCTCCGCGGCCATCCCAACATCGCTAACGCCAAACGTGCTACGGCGCGTTCCTATAAAAAAACCTCCGCGGCACGAAGCCGCGGAGGTTTCCAATAAACAGTCAGGAAAGCCCTAACGGCGCTTCTTGCTTGCCGCTGGTTTCGAAGGATACTTCACGCGAACCTGTTTCCAGTACACGTAATTGCCCGTTTTGGCTTCGACCAGGTACGTGCCGGCCGGAATCCGACCTAGGTCAACGGGCTGGCCCGTGTTGTTCTTCGGATCAAGAGCAGTCGTGTACACGGGCGCGTTCTTGTAATTAGTCATTACCAGCGTACCCGGCTGGGTGAATTGCTGCGTGAAGCTCAGCATAATCGTTTGAGAGCTAGGATCGGGGTACACATCAATGCCCGAAAGGGTTTCAACGCGCTTGATAGGTCCGTCGAATACAACAGGCTCGGCACCGCTCGACTTCGACTTGATAACGGCGCCCGTAGCAGCAGATTTAGATTTGGTTTTAACCTTCGTCGGGGTCTGCGCGTGAGCTGCCGATAGCGTGAGGAAAGCAGCGGCGCAGCCGAAAAGAACAATGCGTTTCATGTAAAAACTAAGGAGGAGATTAAAACGGAGTGTGTTCTTGAAAAGGCACACTCCGTACCAAAATGCAGGAAGCGTACGCAAAAAACGGTGGTATGCCTTCACAAAGTGAATTTTAATCGATGAAAGTTCTAATCATACCTAGCTAAAATCCGGGTAGGTCGGCCGGTCTACTTATTTTTCCTGCCTACCTTCGCTGTCCCAAACCTAGTATCGAACCACCTCTTAACCATCTGCGGTCCATGCTCCGAACGCATACCTGCGGCGAACTCCGCCTCGATAACGCTGGTCAAACTGTCACGCTTACTGGCTGGGTGCAGCGCACCCGCGACAAAGGCGGCATTTTTTGGGTTGACCTGCGCGACCGTTACGGCATCACCCAGCTGACGCTGGAAGAAGGCGTGGAGGCCGACGAGTTGCGCGAGCTTGCCCGTACCCTAGGGCGGGAATTTGTGGTGCAAGCTACCGGCAAAGTAGCCGAGCGCTACTCCAAAAACGAAAAGATTCCGACCGGCGCCATCGAAATTCGGGTGCAGCAGCTAGAGGTGCTCAACCCCGCCAAGCTGCCGCCCTTCCTCATCGAAGACGAAACCGATGGCGGCGACGACCTGCGGATGAAATACCGCTACCTCGACCTGCGCCGCACTCCGGTGCGTCAGAACTTGATGTTGCGCCACCGCATGGCCCAAGCTGTGCGCCGCTACCTCGACGGCGAAAACTTCATTGAAGTAGAAACGCCCGTGCTCATCAAGAGCACGCCTGAAGGTGCCCGCGACTTTGTGGTGCCCTCGCGCATGAACCCCGGCGAGTTCTACGCGTTGCCGCAGTCGCCCCAAACCTTCAAGCAGCTGCTGATGGTGTCGGGCTTTGACCGGTACTTCCAGATTGTGAAGTGTTTCCGCGACGAGGACCTGCGCGCCGACCGTCAGCCGGAGTTCACGCAGATTGACTGCGAAATGGCCTTTGTGGAGCAGGAAGACATCCTGAATACCTTCGAGGGCTTGGTGAAGTACCTATTTAAGGAAGTAAAAGGCCTCGACATCAGTGAGCTGCCGCGCATGACGTACGCCGATGCCATGCGCTTCTACGGCAACGACAAGCCCGACACGCGCTTCGAAATGAAGTTTGTGGAGCTGAACGACGTGGTGAAAGGCCAGAACTTCCCCGTGTTCGACAACGCAGAGCTGGTCGTAGGCATCAACGCCTTCAACTCCGCCATGTACACCCGTAAGCAACTCGACGAGCTGACGGAGTTCGTGAAGCGCCCGCAGCTAGGTGCTACGGGTCTCGTATATGCTCGGGTAGAGGCAGGCGGCACCGTGAAGTCGTCGGTCGATAAGTTCTACTCGCAGGAGGAGTTGCAGAAGTGGAAGGAAGCCTTCAACGCGAATGAAGGCGACTTGCTGCTCATCTTGGCTGGCGACGCCAACAAGACACGTAAAGCTCTGAGTGAACTACGTTTGGAAATGGGCCAACGCCTAGGTCTGCGCGACAAAGACACGTTCTCGCCGCTGTGGGTAGTCGACTTTCCGTTGCTTGAGTACATCGAGGAAGAAGGCCGCTACTTCGCGATGCACCACCCGTTCACTTCGCCCAAGCCCGAAGACCTAGCTTTGCTCGATAACCCCGAAACCATTGGTCAGGTGCGTGCTAACGCGTATGACATGGTGATCAATGGCGTGGAAGTCGGCGGCGGCTCCATCCGTATTCACGACCGGGAGGTGCAGGCGCGCATGTTCTCTCTGCTAGGTTTCTCTGACGAAGAAGCAAAAGCGCAGTTTGGCTTCCTGCTCGACGCCTTCGAATACGGCGCTCCGCCCCACGGCGGCATCGCCTTCGGCTTCGACCGTCTGTGCTCGCTGTTCGGTGGCGCTGACAGCATCCGTGACTTCATTGCCTTCCCGAAAAATAACTCTGGCCGCGACGTGATGATCGACTCACCCGCCCAAATTTCGGAAGCGCAGCTGAAGGAACTCAGCATCAAGACCGCAGTGGTACCGGGGAAGTAGTCTCCGGAGCAACAAAATGATGAAGCCTAGCTAGTAATAGCTAGGCTTCTCCTTTATACTCATGGTAGAGGTTCGGTACACGCGTTGGAAAGCAAAGGTGATGGTAGCGTTTGGCGCGCTCATTATTCTTGTTGCCCTGCTAACCATCCTCCGTGGAATGGATCAACTTCTTCCTAGTATACTGGAGGCCTTGCTTGGAGCCTTGGTAATCCACATGGCAAGCCTGCGTCTTAAGGAAAGTGACGTATTGTTGCGGCTCACGCCAGAAAAGGTGTGGACAAAGGAGTTGGGTTGGCAGTCATGGGAAGATTTGGCCGTCAGTTTAGAGCGAGTACGCTTGGGTTACTACTCCATAGAGATTCGTCGGCTTCATGATTTAACGCCACGATTTTTCGAGTATGTTCCTTACTTAGATATTGAAGGTAAAGAGCTAGCGAGTTGGGTGCAGCAGTTTGCGAGAGCCTCAAATCCATTTATGTAGGTAGCACCTAGCTAACCAGATTTGAAAGAGATAGGAGCGGCGCCTGGCACACGAGGTACCGTTATTTCGTCTCGCCTTTTACCATAAGGCGAGCAGCAGTAGCTATACAATAAATAATGCAGCACAAGCAGTGATTTTTTCTAGTTTTGGCTAGCCGAATTCCGCGGTCTTGCTAGTTACTGCATGCTCATGAGGCGAATTATCGTTCTGGTGCTTTGGGGGTTATTCCTCGCAGTAGGAACTGGGCCTACTGCGTGGGCGGGGCCAATGATGCCTTCCCCACCAACGTTGCTGTTTCACACCTTCACGACCGCCAACGGCCTGTCGCAGAATAGCGTGGCGGCTATGTTGCAAGATCGGCGGGGATTTCTGTGGCTAGGTACCCAGGATGGCCTGAACCGCTTTGATGGGGCCGCTTTTCATGTCTTTCGCAACGATCCACAGCGGCCAGGTAGTTTGAGTAGCAACTACGTTCTTTCCCTAGCCCAAGACCGCCAGGGGAAAATATGGATCGGGACCGGCGGTGGCGGGCTGTGCCAGTACAACCCAATAACTGGGCGGATGCGCATCTTTCAATCGAAGTCTTATGCGCCGGGAAGCATAACTGATAACTTTGTTCGGGTAGTATTCTGCGACCAGGAAGGCCGCATCTGGGTAGGGACAGAAGATGGGCTGCACCAAGTAAGAAACGACGGCAGGCCTGTGCAGCGCTTCCAGCATGCCCCAAACGAAGAAGCAGGCGTTCGACACAATTCAATCCGTGCAATCGCCCAGACCGCTGATGGGGCGCTGTGGGTCGGGACCGGGGAAGGAAAAGTAAGCCGGCTAGATCCGCGCACCAATCAGTTGGTACCGCATCCACGCTGGCAAGCCAATAGCGCCATTACTGCGCTGTTTCCGGATGGGCAAGGTGGTCTATGGGCAGGCACTGAAATAGATGGTGTGGTGTACCTGGGTGCCCACGGAGAACCACCGCAGATCATTCGAGCCAATAACCAACCGGGTGGATTGCCCAGCAATAACGTACGGGCCTTGTTGCTGACCAAGCAAGGTACTTTGTGGGTGGGCACTGCTATGGGGCTAGCCCGCTACCGGACGCAGGAGAAGAAGTTTGACACCTTTTTGCACGTGCAGCACGATCCTCATTCGTTGTCTGGCAATGTAGTGCAGTCGTTGTTTGAAGACCGCACAGGGCTGTTGTGGGTAGGAACCGAGGCCGGGCTGAGCAGCTTCAGTGGGCAGCCGGTACCCTTCACCAGTTACCCCATCAGCCGACGAGGCGGCGGGCCGTTGTGGGCCGTGTATGAGGATGGGGCTGGGCGAGCCTGGATCGGAACGGAGAGTGAGGGGTTGGTGTGCTACAATCCGAAAACGGGCGAACGGCGCGAGTTTCGCCACAATCCACAAGACGCCGGCAGCCTCAGCGAAGACCACGTGCGCGCCTTGTGGCTCGACCGGCAAGGGCGCCTATGGGTGGGCACTCAAAGCCAAGGGCTTGATTGCCTAGAGCCGGGTAGCAATCAGTTCAGGCACTACCGTCACGACCCCGAGGGGCGCTATACCATCAGCGATAATTTTATTCGCGCCATTTACGAGGATAAGCAAGGACGTTTGTGGATTGGTACTGAAAACGGCCTCAACAAGTATGACCCTATTTCTGGAAAGTTCACGACTTTTCAGCACAACCCGAAGGACCCAGCTAGCTTGAGCAACAATTTTGTACGGGCGGTTTGTCAAGACCACGACGGGCAATTATGGATCGGAACGGGTGGCGGGGGCTTGTGTCAGTTTGATCCTCAGACGGAGAAGTTTCGGGCTTATCGTGTCAAAAGCAAGGGAGGGAGAAGCTTGAGCAGCAACTTCGTGCGCACGATCCTCGAAGATCGAGCTGGCGTGTTGTGGATCGGGACGGAAGGTGGGGGCTTTTGCCGGCTTGATGATAAGCAGAAGGGGTATTTCACTGCGTTCCGCGAACCGCAAGGCTTACCCAACGACATGGTGTACGGCATATTGGAAGACGACCAGGGAAGCTTGTGGCTGTCTACTAATAAGGGTATAGCTTGCTTTATGCCCCGCACGCGCCAGTTTCACAACTTTGACACGCGCGATGGTTTAGTGCAGGATGAATATAATGCGGGTGCTTACTACCGGGGGCGTAGCGGCCGCTTCTACTTCGGGGGAGTGAGTGGCCTAGTAGTTTTTCGACCCGATGAGGTACGCATCAATCATGTACCGCCGACCCTAGTACTAACCGACTTTCGCAAGTTCAATGAGCCTGTGGAGCTTGATACATCCATCACCGAACGTCGCGTTATCCACTTGAGTCCGCGTGATTATTTTTTCTCCTTAGAATTCGCCGCGCTCAACTTTCGCCGTCCCGATAAGAACCGGTACGCATACCGGCTGGAAAACTTCGACCCAGGTTGGGTGATGACGGGAAATCGGCACGAAGCTACGTACACCAACCTAGGGCCTGGTACCTACACGTTCTGGGTGCGGGCTGCCAACAACGACGGGGTCTGGAGCAAGGCTAAGCCTGGGCTTACCATCATTGTAGAACCTCCTTGGTACCAGACGTGGTGGTTTAGGGTGCTCGGCAGTTGGGGCGTATTTGGCGTACTTTTCTTTGCCTACCGGGTGCGCGTCAGGCAGTTGCTGGCCATGGAGCGGGTTCGCCACGGCATCGCCCGCGACTTGCACGACGATATGGGCTCAACACTCAGCAGCATCTCCATCCTGAGCCAACTAGCACGCAACCACCAGCAGCACCAGCGCCCCGATCAGGTAGAGCGTTTGCTGGAGCAAATCGGGGAAAGCTCGCGCCGCATGCTCGACGCCATGGACGATATCGTGTGGGCCATTAACCCCGCACACGACTCGCTCGATGATGTAACGGCCCGCATGCGCCGCTTTGCCTCCGAGGTACTCGAAAGCCGCGGCATCGATTTTAGCTTCCGGGTGGCGCCCTCAGTGCAAGGGTTGCGGCTGGATATGCAAGCCCGGCGCGAGTTTTTCTTGCTCTTCAAGGAAGCCGTGAACAACCTAGCCAAGTACGCCCAGGCGAAGGAAGCAGCCATTAATCTGTTGTACGAGCGCAACCGATTGATCCTGAAAGTAGAGGACGACGGCGTAGGCTTCGACCCGCAAGCGCCAGCTCGGGGCGGTGGCAACGGTATGGTGAATATGCGGGCACGGGCCGCCGTTTTAAAAGGGACGCTTACCATTCAAACAGCGCCCGGCCAGGGCACGAAAATAGAGCTAAGCATTCCGCTAGATAGCTAGGTTCGCAGGAATAGCTAACCCACCGAACAAAGGCGAGCTTGTAAATTAGTAAGCTGGTAGTTAGTTTGTTAACTTATGCGGGCGTGCTGCTTAGGCAACAGGAAGTAGTTGCGAGCATCCGCGGTATCACATGATCATGCAGTCGCGCGGCGTTCGGGGCTGTCGTACCTTAGTGACCTAATTTAGCTCGTTATGGAAACATCGACTCGCGTACTCATTTACGAAGACAACCCCGATTTGCAGGCTAGCCTAAGTCAGTTGATTGCTGGCGCCCCTGGGTTGTCGTTAGTAGGAGCTTTCGGCAATTGCACGCAAGTAACAACCGACGTGGCGCGTCTGCAGCCCCACGTCGTACTAATGGACATCGATATGCCTGGCATCAATGGCATTGAAGGCTTGCGTCGTATAAAGGCCAATGCGCCTACCATCAACGTGGTGATGCTCACGGTATTTGAGGAAAACGACAGGGTCTTTGGTGCCGTGTGCGCCGGTGCCGACGGCTATTTGCTCAAGAAAACGCCGCCTGCTCGTTTGCTAGAAGCTATCAGTGAGGTACGCGCCGGTGGCGCACCCATGACGCCTGCCATTGCCCGTCAGGTGCTACAGCTTTTTCCGAAAGCACCAGCTTCTCCCTCCGCCAGCAACGATGAATCAGCAGCCAATTTGAGCGCCCGTGAGCGAGAAATTCTGCGACTCTTGGTAGAAGGCTACAGCTATAAGATGATTGCTGCCGACCGAGGCATTAGCATCGATACGGTGCGCTCCCACATCAAGAAGATTTATGAAAAGCTGCATGTGCGCTCGATGACGGAGGCGGTGAGTAAGGCACTGCGGCAAGGTTTGACCTAGCCGCTAGGGCCAAGCAATAACAGGAACCTTCAGGGCGGCGCATCACATCATCATGTGATTGACAGTGGGGTCGGAGAAAAGGTACCTTGAGGGGTTAGCAGTAGTGCTCACTCAGCAGAGCAAGTCCATCTTGAACATACGGCGCCTCACACGCGCTCAATCTCCCCTCTGTCTTATGGCAAAGCCACGTCGTCATCTCGCCCTAATCTTACTAGGTCTCTGCCTTACGAAGCAACCTGCACTGGCCTGAGCTGGTCCGGCCAGCAACAAAGTGCCATCTCTGTGGTTTTTCTGCCAACCGCTTATCTTCTCTGTGGTAGCTAATTGGCCGGCCCCAAACCCGTTCTGACCTAGGTTCCGTTGCGAGCATCAGGTTGAAAAGGCTATCTTCGGAGTAGTAAAATCCCGTTAGCAGCCTTTCCCATGCAGATTCTGCAAAAAACCTCGCTCGATCAGCTTTTCGTTCTCGACATCGAAACGGTGCCGTGCGTGGGCTGCCACGATGAGCTGAACGACATGCTACGGCTGTTATGGGAGCATAAGTGCCATGCCTTGCGTCGCGAAAAAGGCTGGAGCTCTAGCCGCGCCGACGTTGAGGAAATGCCGTCGAACCTTGAGGCTGCTAGTCTTTTCGAGCAAGCTGGTATTTACGCCGAGTTTGGTCGGGTAGTGTGTATCTCCGTTGGTTGTTTCTACTTCGATAAGCAGGAAGAACAATGGCGCTTCAAAGTGAAAAGCTTTGCTGACGACGACGAGAAGAAGATGCTGCAGGAATTTGCGGCCCTGCTCGCACGCAAGCCGAACTACCTATTGTGCGCGCACAACGGAAAAGAGTTTGACTTTCCATACCTAGGTCGGCGGCTGCTAATCAATGGGCTGCAGCTACCACCGCAGCTAGATATTGCGGGCAAGAAACCGTGGGAAATTCCGCACCTCGACACAATGGAGCTGTGGAAGTTTGGCGACCGGAAGTCGTTCACGTCGCTGGCGCTCTTGGCGGCCATGTTTGGCATTCCAACGCCCAAAGATGATATTTCGGGAGCAGATGTGGCTCGCGTCTACTACAGCGAGCGGGATCTGCCTCGCATCGTGCACTACTGCCAAAAAGATATTATCACGACGGCCCGGCTGCTACAGCGTTTCCGCGGGGAAGCGCCCTTTGGCGATGATGCTATCGTGTATGCCGATGAGATTGGTGTAGTGATGCGCCGCGTGTAATAACAACACGTTAGCCAGTATACTACCTTATTATAGCAGGTAAGCCCTGCCAACTCCGGTGAAAAGCGGCGCTGGCAGGGTTTGTTGTTTGTTGAAAAAGAAGACATTGACGGCAACAGGCTCACCATGAAGCGTTCTAAAAATGAGGCGTTTTTCAATGAGGCCTAGCTAGAGCAGGCGCAGGATAGGAGGGTGGCAAAACCAAAGTTCAGCCTAGGCCCTAAATCCAACTGGGCAGTTCGTATCGTATGGATCTTTTCTTGAATAGTAATTATCAAGAAAAAAATTGCACTAAGCTTTTCGCTTTACGACACGCCCGACATGATCCTAACGCAAAGTTTATTAGACGAAGTAAAAAACTTCGTGCTACGCAACGAGCTGATGCAAGTAGGCAGCATAGCCGATGAGCGGGAAAGTGCCGCGCAGAATGCTTTGGAACGAGTAGTACCGCTCGCTGTAAATAGCTTGATTGAGTTTTCGGAGCAAGCCAGCGGCCGCGAAGTAGTGTGGAGCATGGCTCGCGAAGCTGCAAAATCGGAGCTGCTGAGTAATCCGCACAAGACGTTGTACGCCACCAAAACTATTTCCAGCCGCGGAGCCAAGCTCATGCATTCCTTGCTAGGTGAGCGGTATGGCAGCGCTATTCAGAGCATTGCTTCGGCTGCCGATATCAAAGCGGAGTCTGCCACGAACCTGCTGAATATCGTGGTGCCTGTTGTTCTCGGTATCTTGGGCGAACAAGCTGGGGAGCATAACTGGAGCGCCGAGTCCTTGAGTAAGTGGCTACGCAGTCAGCAGGGGCAACACGGGGGGCCGCTGGGTATGCCTACGTTGGTCGTGCCAGGGGGCGCCGCCTTCAACACGGCGTATACCAAGCAGCCTACCACGCATCCAGCGGAAAAAACGAGTCGCTGGCTGTGGATTGCATTGGTAGTGGCTTCGTGCGTGATTGGCTATTTGCTAGGGTACCAGCCCAACTCAGAGCAGTACGCGGGCTATCCACCAGCAGGACGCCCAACTTCCCGTTCATCCGACGCCGCGGCAGAGGGACCTTGGGATGCTGTCAACCCAGCCGCTATCGCGGCCAACGGTAACTATAGCACCGCTAACGGCAGTTACGTTTACGGCCAAGGTGGAGTGCCCGCCGTGCTGAAGCTCAAGGATGGCCTTCGGCAAATAATCGGAGTTAACTCCACTGAGAACAAGCTATACCAATTTTTATCTGACCCCATTGCTAAAGTTGATACGCTCAGCTCAGGAAAGGACTGGATTACGTTCGACCGCATTTACTTTGAGCCCAATAAGGCAATCCTGACGCCGGAGTCGATGTGGCAGCTGTCGAACGTAGCAAGTATTCTCAAGACGTTTCCGGTGGCTCAAGTGCAGCTAGGAGGCTATACCGACAGTACGGGCGGGTTTGTGCTTAATGAGAAACTGAGCGCAGCACGCGCGCAAGCTGCCAAAGCAACCCTCGTAAAAATGGGGGTCAAGGAAGCCAATGTGAAAGCCAGAGGCTATGGCTCGCGCTACAACATTGCCAGCAACACTACCGAGGATGGCAGAGCGCTAAATCGTCGCGTTAGCGTTCGGGTAACAAAAAAATAAACAGTGCTAGATAGCAATAATGAAAAAAGAGCGGCTGATGAGGTCGCTCTTTTTCGTTGGAAAACGTATAGGCAGCTCGTCAGCTGGCGGCTGATTACCAATTGTTTGTAAGCTCAACCTTTGGTGCTTATCCGCTATTTTTTTGTATTATCACGTCCTCAAAACGTAATTGTTAATCATATGATTATGACGCAAAGTTTACTGGAAGAAATAAAGAGCTTCATACTCCGCAATGCCCTAACACAAACTGGCGACCTAGCCCGTGAGGAAGAGCTAGGTATTCGGAGTGCGCTGCGCCGTATTGTGCCCCTGACGGTAAATAGCCTGATCGAGTTGGCCGAACGCGTAGGAGGCAGGGAAGTGGTGTGGGGCATGGCACGCGAGGCGTCGAAAGCGTCGGTGCTGAATAATCCGCAGCAAATGCTACAGCATGAGGCCGCTGTAGATGCCAACCGTGGGGTGAACCTAATCAAGTCTTTGCTTGAGGATCGGTATCAAGGAGCCGTGCGCAGCATCGCAGTAGCCGCTGGCATTCAGACCACTTCTGTTGCCGACCTGCTGAATATCGTGGTACCCGTTGCCCTAGGAATGCTAGGAGAGCAAGTAGCTGAGCATGGTTGGAATGCCGAGGAGCTTAGCCTGTGGCTGCAAAGCCAACGTGAGCAACATCCCGCACAACCCGTAGCCGCTACCCCGATGCTCGCCAGTATGCCCAGCGTCGAGATGCCGAGGCCCGCAATGGCCGTAGCTCAAACTGCTGATAAAACAAGTCGTTGGCTGTGGGTTGCTTTGGTAGTTGCCGCCGCTACCATTGGCTATCTAGTAGGCTACAAGCCTGGTGCCGTAGAGGCGCCTAGCTCCGCGGCGCTAGCGGGCGTCGATGGGTTTGCTACGCCGGCTAACGCTACTAACAAAAAGGTAGGAGCAGAAACAAACGCGCCGGCAGCTGTCAACGGCCATTACGACGCAGCCAGTGGTAACTACATCTACGACACCGGACTGCCAACGGTACTGAAGCTAAGCAACGGAACCAAGCAGATTGTAGGGGCTAACTCCACTGAGAGCAAACTGTACGAATTCCTGGTCGATCCGGCCACGGAGGTCGATTCCGTGAACCGCACCAAAGGTTGGATCAGTTTCGACCGCGTGTATTTTGACCCAAACAAGACGACCCTCACGGCCGAGTCATTGGTGCAGCTGCAAAACGTAGCAGATATTCTGAAAACCTTCCCAACGGCGAAAGTGAAAATAGGCGGCTATACCGACACGCGCGGTGATGCTTTCAAAAACCTAAAGTTGAGTGAGGAGCGGGCGAAATCAGCAATGGCGACGCTCATCAACATGGGCATACCCACCGAGCGCATCGAGGCCAAAGGCTACGGCGACAAACACGGTATTGCCAGCAATGATACCGAAGATGGACGTGCGCTTAACCGTCGTATCAGCCTACGCGTTACTAGAAAGTAAGGCACTGCTTGTGGTTTGGCATAGTAGTTGTAAAATGCTTAATACAACTACTTACCATACCATAATAATTAAAGCCTATACAAAAAGTTTACTACTTTACTACTTACAAAAAGGGCGACCGTTATGGTCGCCCTTTTTGGTTTTAAGGAATTGATTGTCGAAGTGCGAGCTAGGGAGTTTCTACAGCATCCTCGACCAATGTAGCAGCAGAAGCACTGCAAAAGGAGAAGCCCGCTATGCAGCACCTAGGTACTGCATAGCGGGCTTCTCCGCAACTTGAATAATGATAGGCTTACAGAAGGTTACTCACCAAGCCAGGAAGTACGCCGAGGAGTACCGTTAGCAAAGCCAGTACCACCAGTACTACCGATTGGAAGGGACTAACTGCTATTGGTGTAGCCGCTTCATCGACGGCGGGACGCATGTACATGGCGATGATCGGGCGCAGGTAATAGTAGATACCTACCATCGACATGACTACGGCAAACACGATCAGGCCGATATACCCTTTATCGACGGCTGCACCAAACAGGAAGAACTTGCCGAAGAAGCCACCCGTGAGCGGGATACCAGCGAGGGAGAGCATGGCTACCGTTAGTACGAAGGCGAGCAGCGGATTTGTTTTGGCTAGGCCATTGAGCCCATCATAGTCTTCCCGCTGGCGTTGGTCAATGACGAGCTTAAGCACGGCAAAAGCCGCTACGGTAGCAATGGAGTAAGCGAGCGAGTAAAAGAAGATGCCATTGGCGGAGAGCTTGCCATTGAGCGCTACTAAGCCGATAAACAGATAACCTGCGTGCGAAATGCTGGAGTAGGCGAGCATGCGCTTTGCGCTAGACTGCGCCACAGCCCCTACGTTACCGATAAGCAGGGTGAGCACCGTCATAGACACAATGGTTGGAATCCAGAAGCCTTTGGCTGTGCTGAAAGCAATCATCAGCAGTTTGAAAAAGGCTGCGAAACCGGCGGTTTTCACCACGGTGCTCATGAAGGCCGTGAAGAACGTGGGCGTTCCTTCGTACACATCGGGCGTCCAATAGTGGAATGGCGCCGCCGATACTTTGAAGCCAATACCAATAAACATCAGCAGCATGCCGATGTAGAGCATGGGAGCGAAGCTGGCGTTGGCGGGGTTGGCAACGCCTGCCCCGATTTGCGTGAGTTGGAACGTACCGGTAGCGCCGTACACCAGCGCAATGCCGAACAATAGAATGCCAGTGGCAAATGAGCCCATCAGGAAGTACTTCAGCGCGGCTTCGTTGGAGCGCACATTGCGCTTATCGGAGCCGGCCAGCACGTACATCGAAATGCTCAGGATTTCAATACCTACGAACAGCATCAGCATGTTGTCGTAGCTCACCATCATAATAGCGCCCACCAGCGCAAACAGCAGCAGTGAGTAGTATTCAGCTAAGTTGGCTTCGTCATCACGCACATACTTCTCAGAGAAGGGGAGCAGTAGAAGTGTCGTGAGGACTACAATGCCCGTGAAAGCCACTGAGTAGCTGTCAACGGTGAGCATGTTGTTGAAGTACGACTGCGGCGCGGCACCCCAATCCAATACGTTGGCGCCAAAAGCTAGGAGCAAAATAACCAAGGCTGCCGGCAGCAGAATGCGGTTGGAGCGCAAAAAGCCTAAGAACAGATTGGCAATGCCGAGAACAGAAAGAAGAACAATAGAAGTCATATCGGCGAATGTGGCGCGAAGCTCAGCTTCTTGTATCGTTGAACGACAGGCGATAAGAATGAATACACGGTGCAAACAATGCGCAAAGCTGAAGCTTCACGCTTGCAGACTACCGCTTCACGATGTCTAGCAGCTGAATGATGCTAGGCTCGGAGATGTGCAGAAAAGTATTAGGAAACAAGCCGATCCAGAATACTAGCACAATCAATGGCGCTAACACAGCTAGCTCCGAGCCAGTTAGGTCACGGAACGTCGCGGTGAGCGCCGTATCGGGGCCGAGCATTACGCGCTGGAACATGCGCAGCAGGTATACTGCCGCGAAGATGATGGTCAGGCCGGCTGCTGCACCTAGCCAAGCGTTGTATTCGTATACGCCTGCGAGTAGCAGAAACTCGCCAACGAAGCCTGCTGTGAGCGGCAGTGCTACCGTGCTGAGTAGCATTATGAGGAAGGTGACGGACAATACCGGTGTATGGCGGGTGAGGCCACCTAGGTCCGATATTTCGCGGGTACCCGTGCGACGCTCGATAGCATCTACCACGAAGAACATGCCGACGGCGTTCACGCCGTGTGCGAGCATTTGAATAACAGCACCTTGCAAGCCTATTTGCGTAAGCGAGAAAACGCCTGCCGCCATTAGACCAACGTGCGAAAACGAAGAATACGCCACCAAGCGCTTCAAGTCACGCTGACGGATGGCGATGATGGCCCCGTAAATAATGCCGATTACAGCCAGGATCATCACCAACTTGCTCCATTGGCTCACGCCTAGTGGCACGATGGGCAGCAACCAGCGTAGCGTACCGTAAATGCCCATTTTCAGCATGATACCTGACAGCAGCATAGTAGCTGGGGCCGGCGACTCAGTGTACGTATCGGGCTGCCATGTGTGGAAGGGGAAGATGGGCATCTTCACTGCAAAGGCAATAAAGATCAGCCAGAACAACCACGATTGTTGAGCAGCGCTCAAGCTCAGGTTGTAGAAAGCTAGCAGGTCGGAACTGCGCTCAGCACCGTTGGCACCCGTTTGGAAGTAGAGGTACACGAAAGCAGCCAGCATAAATAGCGAACCGATAATCGTGTAGAGGAAGAACTTGAAGGTAACCTGCACACGTCGTTCGCCGCCCCATACCCCAGCAATGAAGTAGATCGGGATAAGTGCCACTTCCCAAAAGAAGTAGAACAGAAACGCATCCAGTGACACGAATACGCCGATTAGACCCGTTTGCATAAACAGGATAAGGGCGTACAAAGCTGACTCATTCTTGTATTGGTGGCGGAAGGAGGCCAGCATAATCAGCGGCACTAGGAAAGTGGTGAGCAGTACTAGCAACAAACTCAGCCCGTCGAGCCCGATGTGGAAGCGAATGCCAGAGGAAGCAATCCAAGGCTGATCGATGGAAAATTGCGTTGCCGCCGATGACTTAGAAGCAATGGCCACTACTACCGCCAGCACAAATTCGAGCAATGCCGCCCCAAACGCCACCACGCGGGCAGTGCCACCTTTGAAAAAGTGAAGCAGCAACGCAGCCGCTAGGGGGAAAAAAAGGAGAACAGCTGTAAGCATTAGGTAAGCAAGTTATTCTTTTGACGCTCGAATTCTTCCTGCGTGAGCACGCCTTGGTTGCGTAAGTCACGAAGCTTGGTTAGTTCATCGGCAACCGAAGCAGAAGAAAAAGCAGAAGGAATGGCAATAGGAGTTTTGCGGAGGGCTAGGTAAAGAGCGACAAACCAGTCAATGATTGACCAGCCCGCCAATAAGTTCACCAGAAAAATGACTAGAATATCTGGCCGTTTGCGGCCAATAATGCTAGACAAAAAGTGTAATAAAGCTCCAATAGGGAAAGCTAGGAACAGAATCAGAATTAGATCACTACTTCTGATATCTCCCAAAAAAAGAAGAATACTGTTCATCGCTAGCTAAGCTTAAAGCCGAAAAAGGTTAAGCGCCAGAATCAGCACGATGCCTACTACCATCAGGATTAAGTACATTCCGGTGGTACCCGTCTGTACATAGCGCAACAGCTGCCCGCCACCTAGGGTGATCCGGCCGAAACCATTCACAATCGGGTCGATGATGCCTTGCTCCACGAAGCGGTACAGACCACGCGACAAAACCATAATGGGCCGCACGAATAGTGCGTCATATAGCTCATCCACGTAGTACTTGTGGTACACGAGGCTTTCGGGAGTAGAGCGTTGCCCTTCATCCTCAGCGGGTAGCACGCCGCGGCTCACATACTGCACGTAAGCCAGCACAATGCCTAGCACACCCGCCGCCACGGAAGCACCGATGAGCATGAGCTCTGTGTTGTGATCCACTTCAGCGGCAAATGCGGCTGGGTTGATTCGCTGCGAGTAAGTGAAAATTGGAGCTAGGTAGTCAGCCAAGTAGTGTTTCCCTAGAATCATTGGTGCACCCATGAAGCCGCCTACCGCAGCTAGTACCGCTAGGACGATGAGCGGCAGCGTCATGGAAGCGGGTGACTCATGCAGGTGGTGCTTCTGCTCCTCGGTGCCGCGGAACTGACCGAAGAAAGTAAGGAAGAGCAGCCGGAACATGTAGAAGGCCGTTAGGAACGACGTGAACAGACCAACAGCCCACATGAGCTTGTTGTGCTCATACACGTGGCTCAGGATTTCGTCTTTGGAGAAGAAACCCGAGAACGGCGGAATACCTGAAATAGCTAGGCAGCCAATCAAGAATGTAAGAAACGTAATCGGTAGCGCTTTGCGCAAGCCACCCATGCGGCGCATGTCCTGTTCGTTGCTCATGGCGTGAATGACAGAACCCGCACCCAAGAACATCAGCGCTTTGAAGAAAGCGTGCGTCAGAACGTGGAACATAGACGAGGTGTACCCCATTACGCCTAGCGCCAGGAACATATAACCTAGCTGCGACACCGTAGAGTAAGCTAGCACCTTCTTAATGTCGTTCTGCGCCAAGCCAATTGTAGCAGCGAAGAAAGCAGTGGCTAGACCCACAATGCCAACTACTTCCAACGTGGTAGGAGCTAGGGTGAATAGCACATTGGAGCGTAACACCATGTAAATGCCTGCGGTTACCATGGTCGCAGCGTGGATTAGCGCCGAAACAGGAGTTGGGCCGGCCATAGCGTCGGGTAGCCAGGTATAGAGCGGCAACTGTGCCGACTTACCCATGGCACCCACAAAGAGCAGCAACGTAATAGCCGTGCAAATCTCTTTGGTATAAGGACCAAATTGCGCTAACGACGCTTTATGGAATACCTCACCATACTGCACCGAGTTGAAAGTGAGGTAGATGAGAAAGATACCGAGTAGGAAACCTAGGTCACCAATGCGGTTGATGATGAAAGCCTTCTTGGCCGCGTTGTTAAAGTTTTCGTGCTTGTTCCAAAAGCCGATAAGCAGGTAGGAGCAGAGTCCCACGCCTTCCCAGCCGATGAACAGAATCACGAAGTTGGCCCCGAGCACCAGCACCAGCATGCTGAACACGAACAGGTTCAGAAAGCTGAAGTACTTGCCCACATTCTCGTCGTGGTGCATGTAGCCGATGCTGTACACGTGAATCAGGAAGCCAACGCCCGTCACTAACAGCAGCATGATTAGGCTGAGCTGGTCGATTTGGTAGGCAAAAGGAATCTGCATCGAACCGACCGAAATCCAGTCGAACAGCGTGACAGTGTATTGATACTGGAAGGTACTGAACAGGTAAGCTGAAATCAGGAACGAACCAAGTACGGTTGTGCTGCCAATGACACCCGCCATCGTTCCCGACAAACGTTTGTTGAGGAGACCGTTAATCAGAAAACCCAGGAACGGTAACAGAGGAATCAGCACGTATACCAGCGTGGGGAGAGGCGCGCCGGCCGCGGGAAGAACAGTTTCTTGCATAAGTTGATGCGGAAGAGAATTCAGATCGTCAGATTGCGCTTATGAATCCAGCGGTCTGGATAGCGCAATACCACAGCTGAAAGCTACCACTTGAGGCGGTTAAGAAGATTGACGTCCGTGTTCTGGAAATTTCGGTAGATCATTACGATGATACCGAGCCCCACCGATACTTCGGCGGCAGCGACAGCCATGATAAAAAACACGAAAATCTGACCGTTGGGGTCAGATCGGTAAGCAGAAAAAGCCGTTAGCAGCACATTTACGGCGTTGAGCATCAGCTCCACGCACATGAAAATGATAATGGCGTTGCGCCGGGTGAGTACGCCCGTTACGCCAATGGCAAATAGCGCCGTAGCAAAATATATATAGTATTGAAGCGGGACGGTGCGGATAACTTCTGGGATATTCTGTTCCATGCAGTTGGACGTTCCGATAAAACGGCGAAACAGCCGAGGCTCGGCTGGGGGTGAGTACCTAGCAAAGGTATCCGAAATTCGGAAAAAGCCGCGAAGCGAGGAACATTCTAAGCAGAACTTAATTGGCTCAAGCGTAAAGCAGTAGTAGCAGAGCTTTAAAAAAGGCTTTTACCATCCTTTTGAAAGTGACTTTGCCGAAATCAGAAGCAATTGTCTGTCAAGCCCGCTATTTCTGCGGAAGCTGACATAACATGTTAATGTGATTAGGTCAGACGACTTGTGCTGTAAGAATGGACTGTATTATAAAGTTATAGATAGGAGAATATCACATAATTGGGTGAGGCGCGTCACATGATTAGGCGATTGACGGCAGGAGGAGAGTAGGGTAATTTTGCATCGTTCCCAGTCGGAATTGCATTTCTCTTACTACTCTAAACTCTTTAACTCATACCATGAAAAAGTACTTTACCTCCGCTTTCCTTTTCTGCGCCTTAACTAGTGCCTCGGCTTTGGCACAGACCAAACCTGCTACGCGTCCGGTAGCAGCCACCAAAACTACCACGGCTGCTAAACCTGCCACAGCCAAGCCTACAAGCTCTGGCTATAAGGCAACGGCCAAGCCCGTTGTTAAGCCTGCCGCTAAGGCAACCACCACAGCGCCTGCTAGCAAGCCCGTTGCCGAAGTGCCTACAGTTGCCGTAGAGACGACGCGCGCTGCTACTCCGACTCCGGAACTCAACGTGGCAAAGAAGGCAGCCGCCACAAGCCAGCTTTTTGTGAAAGGCAGCAAAGCTTTGAACCTAGGTGTGGGGCTAGGACTTGGGTACGGCTATGGGCTGTCGGGCTTGCATTCTACACCTGCTATGAGTGCCTCTTTCGAATACGGGGTTTCTGACAACGTTGGGCCGGGCACTATCGGCGTAGGTGGAATGGTAGGCTATAAGTCTTACGGCTGGAAGTCCGGCGGCTACAAAGGCACATGGAGCAACATTATGGTATCGGCCCGCGGTACTTACCACTACGATGTATTCGAGAATCCCAAGCTCGACACCTATGCTGGTATTTCGCTAGGCATTCGGCACGAGCGGTATTCCGACAATGCTGGTACCGATATGTACTACTCCAAAACCAGCGCTAGCTACGTCACTTCAGGCATTTTTGTCGGCGGGCGTTACTACTTCTCTGACAAGCTAGGTGCCTTTGGCGAAGTTGGGTATGACATGTCGTACCTGAAGCTAGGTCTGACAGCTAGATTCTAAGAGCTCCTCTGCGAACAAACTTGCTTTCCAGCAAGCCTACTTGGCTGATTCGGCAACGGTCAGTCAGGTAGGCTTGCTGCTTTAGCACCCATTTAAAATAATTATCATCTTTAAAATATTTCGCAGCCATATTCGTCTGCGCTAGTAGAATGGAATCTCTAGCTCTCACCACCGGCGCAACCACGGCCACCATGACAGGACAGGACCGGCAGATACAGGAGGCTGTACAGGAGCAACGTGCCCGCTTACTAGCCTTCATCCGGCGCCGTGTGCCCGACGAAGCCGATGCCGAAGACATTCTGCAGGATGTGTTTGGCGAGTTAGTAGAGAGCTACCGGCTGCTCAAGCCCGTAGAAAAGGTAGCTGCCTGGCTTTTTCGCGTGGCCCGTAATCGCATTACCGATCTGTATCGGCGCAAAAAAACTAGCTCCCTAGAAACCGAGACGCTCCGCTACGCCGATAACGAAGAAGGAAGCTTGTTGCTAGCCGACGTATTGCCAGCCCCCGACGATGCCCCCGAAAACCGGCTCCTGCGTGAAACCATCATGGAAGCCCTAGCCGAGGCGCTAGAAGAACTGCCCAAAAATCAGCGCGACGTGTTTGTGTGGCACGAACTGGAGGGCAAGAGCTTCAAGGAACTCGTGGAAGAAACTGGCGTGCCGCTCAAAACGTTGATTTCGCGTAAACACTACGCCGTACAACACCTGCGGCAGCGTTTGCAGGCACTTTACACTAATTTATTCACAGATTGATGCGACTTGACTTGTAAGAAGCGTCGTTGATGCAACCAGCAAGCCTACAAACATCATCACTTTCGCATCTCACTACCCATGAACCGTAACTCCTGGCTACTTCGTGGCCTTCGCTTCGTGGCCTTCGCTGCCTTGTTTGTGGCTGCCGCAGGCTTTGTTACTATGAGCCTTTGGAACTGGCTAGTACCCGTGCTTTTCCACGGACCTAGCATCAGCTTTGCTCAGACGCTCGGGCTACTCTTGCTCTCGCGTATTCTGTTCGGGGGCTGGGGCCGAGGCGGCCAAGCGGGTATGACCTGGGCGCGCAAGAAGCAGCTATGGCGCGAGAAAATAGAATCCCGCATGGCCGACATGACGCCGGAGCAGCAAGAAAAATTCCGGCAGAAAATGCAAGTCGCCTGTGGCCCTGCCTGGATGCGCCGCCAACCGGTGGAAGCTCCACAGCCAACGCATGTTGAGCAGAGATAATTAAGTAAATAAAAAACGGCAACTGAAGCTCAGTTGCCGTTTTTCGTTGAAGAGAAGTCGAATCTATCTTAGAAATGCCGTTCCCCTGTTTCGCGCTTACCAAGCATGACGGCACCCACCATGGCCGTTAGGAACAGCACAGAGGCTAGCTCAAACGGGAGCAGGTACTTCTGGTACAGCACCAAGCCAAGCTGACCGACCATCCCGATCTGTGAGTCGAAAGTAGTGGCGTTATAGGTTGTACCGGGTTGCACGTCGCGCAGGGCAGCTACCATTACCACGAACAACAAACCGCCTGCAACAGCAGCCGCTATCTTCGAAACAGTAGACTTGTGAGGTTCTGTCTCCGCGTTCAAGTTCAAGAACATAATTACAAACAGAAACAAAACCATGATGGCACCGGCATACACGATGATGTTGACGGCCGCCAAAAACTGCGCATTCAGCAGCAAGTAATGTCCCGACAGCGTAAAAAACGTTAAGATCAGGAACAGTACGCTATGAACTGGGTTTTTGGCTAGTACCACACCAAGTGCACTGAACAGCGCCACAAACGACAGAAAGAAGAAGAGAGGTGACATTTCGCAGAGGGTAGCGCGAAGCTCCAGCTTCGTGCATCGTTGAACAATGAGTATCCGAATAAGCCGGATGAGGAGCGAAGCTGGAGCTTCGCGCAGGCACCTAAGCGGGTTGAGCTAGCTTTGCATTCAGCGCTTGGGCTTGCTCAGGTGTCAGCTGGATGCCGCGCTTAGAGCGCGTATCGGGTGCCACCGGCTCCACGAGGCGGTCTTTACCGTAGATGAACTCGTCACGTTCAAAACGTGGCGGCGCCATCTTATCAGCTTGCAAATAAACAGCTGCTTTCGGGCAAGCTTCCTCGCAGAGGCCGCAGAAGATGCAACGCAGCATGTTGATTTCGTAGCTAACAGCGTACTTCTCTTCGCGGTACAAGCCTTCTTCGCCTTTCTTTCGTTCGCCAGCCACCATTGTAATGGCTTCGGCGGGGCAGGCTACGGCGCAAAGACCACAGGCTGTGCATCGCTCCCGGCCTTGCTCGTCGCGCTTTAGCACGTGCAAGCCGCGGAACACGGGGGAGAAGGGCCGCGTCTCCTCAGGGTAGCGGATCGTCGCTTTTTTGGAAAAGAAGTGCCGCAGCGTGATGCTCAAGCCCTGAAAAATAGCCGGCAAATAGGCCCGCTCGGCCAGCGTCATCGGCTTCTTTTCTAGCTTTTTGGCTCTATTGCTTAAGGATTGCATAGTCGAATGTTGTTCAAGGGCCTAGGACGGTATGATACTGAACCTAGGTGTTGACGCTGAATGAGCAGCTATTTGATAACGTGTAACAGAATCAGACCACCGGTAAGGATGATATTGAAAATAGCTAGCGGAATCAATATCGTCCAGCCCAAGCGCATGAGTTGGTCGTAGCGGAAGCGCGGCAGCGTCCAGCGCACCCACATAAAGAAGAAGATGAACGAGAAGATTTTGATGAACACCGCCACTACTCCTAGAATGGTGATGATGTTCTGAGCAGTTACGGCGCCTTGCGACTGCGCAATCGCCTCACGTAGCTCGTATTGGAAAGGAAAGTTGAAGCCACCGAAATACAGTACGCTCATTACCGCCGACGCCACGAATACGTTGATGTATTCTGCAAACAAGTACAAGCCCATTTTCATGGAGCTATACTCCGTGTGGTAACCACCTACGAGCTCCGTTTCGCACTCAGGCAAATCGAAAGGCGTACGGTTCGTTTCGGCGAAAGCACACACGATGAAGATGATGAAGCCAAGGGGCTGCTTCACGATGTTCCAGAAGTGCCACTCGCCGGGTACCGACTGCTGCAAGGTGATTTCACGCAACGACAGTGTGCCCGACATCATCAGCACGGCAATCAAGGCCATGCCCATAGCTAGCTCGTAGCTGATGTTCTGCGAAGCCGCCCGGATAGCACCGAGCAAGGAAAACTTGTTATTAGAAGCCCAGCCGCCGATCATGATGCCGTACACGCCCAGCGATACGACCCCAAACACGTACAGCATACCGATGTTCACCTCAATGCCTTGCAGGTGAATAATGGTAGTACCGAACTGCAAGTAGTTGCCAAACGGAATAACTGCCGAAGCCATCAGTGCCGTTACCATAGCTAGGCAAGGACCAAACACGAATAGCGCGCGGTTAGCACCAGCTGGGAAAAACTCTTCCTTGGTGAAGAGCTTCACAGCATCGGCTAGGGGTTGCAGAAGGCCGAAAGGGCCCGCACGGTCAGGACCGACACGGTCCTGCAAGAATGCTGCTATAACACGCTCAGCATAAGTGGAATACGTAGCAATAAGCAGCGAAATGCCAAATACCACTAGAATTACAAGGGCTTGCCAGCCTAGTACAGGAAGTTCCATCGTCTAGTTACCTAATTTCATGGGTGGGTTCTGCTCTAGGTCGCGCACAGAGCTTTCAGGCAGGTCAGCAATTACTTGCTGGTTCAGTACAGGCAACTCGTAGTGATTAGCCGAGATTACCGAAGAACGGTCGATGTGTGCTGGACCTTCGATTACCCAGTCAGCAGTTTCCTTCTTCTCGAAACGGCACTCGTTGCAGATAAACTCTTTCACCTCGCCGTACTGATCCTTGCGAGCTGTCACACGGAGCACATCTTTGCCTTTGTACCACAGCACTACACGACCGGGGCACTTCTCGTGCGAGCAGTCGCGGTGAGCATTTACGGGTTTAGTGAACCACACCCGCTGTTTAAAGCGCCACGTTTTATCGGTCAGCGCACCTACTGGGCACACATCGATAACGTTACCGGAAAAATCGTTGTCGATGACGTTTTCGATATAAGTACCGATTTCCGCCGCGTCGCCGCGACCTAGCACCCCATGCACACGATTATCAGTAATCTGATTAGCCGTATACACGCAGCGGTAGCACAAGATGCAGCGCGTCATGTGTAGCTGAATCAGTGGGCCGATGTCGATTTTCTCGAAGGTGCGGCGTTCTTCTTGGTAACGCGTCGTTGACACGCCATGCTCGAAGGCGAAGTTCTGCAAATCGCACTCACCTGCTTGGTCGCACACTGGGCAGTCGAGTGGGTGGTTGATGAGTAGCATTTCCACAATGCCTTTGCGCACGTTCAGCACCTGCTCGGAAGTGGTATTTTCCACTACCATACCGTCTTGCACTGGCGTCACGCACGAAGCTACTAGCTTGGGCATGGGGCGCGGGTCTTTGGCTGAACCAGCAGCCACACGTACCAAGCAAGCACGGCACTTGCCGCCTGAGCCTTGCAGCGGCGTATAATAGCACATGGCTGGAGGCACGATGCTGCCGCCAATCGTGCGCGCCGCGTTGAGAATAGAGGTACCGTCTGGTACTTCCACCTCTATGCCGTCAAATGTTATTTTAGCCATTTAAGTTGGAGACATTAAGGTTATTCATCATACTGAGCTTGTTGAGGCATTTCATTTATACCATCAGGATGTTGCCACCGCGGTAAAAAGGCCAACAAGCTCAGTGTGACTGTTTTGAATTTAGGCCAAAACAGCCTTACCCGGATAGACAGCACCAGGGCGTATTGCTTCTTGTGGGTGCTTCACGTGCCACTCAAATTCATCACGGAAGTGACGCACGGCAGCAGCTACGGGCCAAGCCGCCGCTTCACCAAGTGGGCAAATGGTGTTGCCCTCGATCTGCTTAGCGACGCTTACCAGTAGGTCGATGTCTTCCATATGGCCGTGACCGTACTCTAGGCGGTGCAGTACCTTCTCCAGCCAGCCTGTTCCTTCGCGGCACGGTGAGCACTGGCCACACGACTCGTGATGGTAGAAGCGTGAGAAATTCCAGGTATTGCGAACGATACAAGTCGTTTCGTCCATGGCGATGAAGCCACCCGAACCTAGCATAGTACCCGTCACAAAGCCGCCGTCGGAGAGTGACTCGTAAGTCATCAAACGGTTCTCACCGGCAGCAGTCTTTAAGATCAGTTCTTTAGGTAAAATCGGTACTGACGAACCGCCGGCTACCACCGCCTTCAATTCCCGACCCTTCCAGATGCCGCCGCAGTACTCATCGGAATAGATGAATTCCTCGACGGGCAGACCTAGCTCAATTTCGTAAATGCCTGGTTTATTCAGGTGGCCACAAGCAGAAATGAGCTTGGTACCCGTGCTGCGACCTACGCCAATCTTCGCGTACTCGTCACCCGTCATGTTGACGATGATGGGCACAGCGGCAATGGACTCGACATTGTTTACCACCGTTGGGCGGGCGTAGAGGCCCTGCACAGCAGGGAAAGGGGGCTTGTTGCGCGGGTTACCACGCTTGCCTTCCAGTGATTCCAACAAAGCTGTTTCCTCGCCACAGATGTAAGCGCCGCCGCCGGGGTGCACGTGTAGGTCTAGGTCGTAGCCTGAACCTAGGATGTTTTTACCTAGAAAACCGTTGGCATACGCTTCAGCAATAGCCTTTTCTAGAATACGCAGCACGTACAATAGCTCGCCGCGGATATAGATGTACGAGGTGTTAGCCCCAAGGGCATAAGAGCCCGTAATCATTCCCTCGATAAGCAAATGAGGTAACTTCGACATCAGCTGTCGGTCCTTGAAGGTTCCTGGCTCCGATTCGTCGGCATTGCAGACGAGGTAACGTGGCACACCTTCTGGCTTTGCCAAGAAGCTCCACTTCATGCCAGTAGGGAAGCCAGCACCGCCGCGGCCGCGCAGCCCCGACTTCTTCACTTCTTCCACCACCTCGTCAGGTGTCATCGTTTTAAGGGCTTTTTCCACCGAGCGGTAACCGCCATGTTTGCGGTACACCTCAAAGGTGTCAATGCCTTCAACGTTGATATGTTCAGTTAATAGCTTGCGGCCCATAGTAATAAGCGTTGTGCTGATGGCCAGCTGTTAGTTATTCTTCAATGAGTTAGGCAAACCTACTTCTTCCCAAGGCAGAATAGGACGGTGTACCTGATTACGAAGCTCAGTAAGCATGGCGTCTACCGCCTCAGGAGTATCTAGCTTTTCGTAGTACTTCTCCCGAACCTGCACAATAGGAGCAAAGCCGCAAGCTGCTAAGCACTCTACCTCTTTCAGCGTGAACAAGCCATCCTCCGAGGTGGGTCCACCCACTTTGGCGCCCGTGATGCGCTCTAGGTGAGCAGTTAGCTCATCAGAACCACGCAGCATGCAGGGGCCCGTCCGGCAAATTTCCAGTACGTGCTTGCCCACGGGCTTCAGGTTGAACATGGTGTAGAAGGTAGCTACCTCATACACCTCAATCGGCTTGATACCTAGCGTATCAGCTACTAAGTCTTGTACTTCGGGGCTCACCCAGCCGCCAAACTCAGCTTGTGCCATGTGCAGCACCGGCAACAGGGCCGACTTTTTGCGGTCGTCGGGGTAATGGGTGAGTAAGCGTTTAATTTCGACTTGGGCAGCAGGCGAAAACTGAGGCTTGGTGGGCGCGGTTGTGGATTCCATAGGGGTCAAGTTCAGCAAAAACTACGCGTCCAGTTCGCCGGCAATTACGTTCATGGAGCTCAGCGTCACGATGGCGTCGGAGAGCGATTGGCCTACTACCATTTCCGAGTACGCTTGGTAATAAATGAAGCACGGGCGACGGAAGTGCAGGCGATAAGGCGTGCGGCCACCATCTGAGATTAGGTAAAAACCTAGCTCGCCGTTTCCTCCTTCCACGGAGTGATACACCTCACCCACAGGCGCTTCAATCTCGCCCATGATGATCTTGAAGTGATAAATCAGGGCCTCCATGTTCTTGTACACAGCCTGCTTGGGAGGCAGGTAGTAATGAGGAGCGTCGGCGTGGTAAGGGCCTTCGGGAAGGTTTTCCAGCGCTTGCTCAATAATGCGTAAGCTCTGCCAGATCTCTTCGTTGCGCACTAGGTAGCGGTCATACGTGTCGCCGTTAGTGCCCACCGGTATTTCAAAATCGAAGTCTTCGTAAGAAGAATACGGGTTCATTGCGCGCACGTCGTAGTCGACACCGGCAGCGCGCAGGTTAGGACCTGTGAAGCCGTAGTTCAGCGCCTTCTCTGCCGTGATGCCACCCACGTATTGGGTGCGGTCCATGAAGATGCGGTTGCGGTCAAACATACTCTGGAACTCCCGCATAACGGCTGGAAATTCCTTTACCCACTTGCGCAACTTCTCTAGCGCTACCGGTGAAAAGTCGCGCTCCATGCCACCGATACGGCCCATGTTGGTCGTCAGGCGAGCACCGCAGACTTCTTCATAAATCTCGTACACCTTCTCGCGCTCCTGGAACACGTATAGGAAGCCTGTAAAAGCACCTGTGTCAACACCCAATATGGAGTTACAGATTAGGTGATCAACGATACGGGCTAGTTCCATCATAATTACGCGCATGTACTGTGCGCGTTTCGGAACCGTGATGCCAAGCAGCTTCTCTACCGTCATGTGCCAGCCCATGTTATTGATGGGCGACGAACAGTAGTTCATCCGATCGGTGAGGGGCGTAATTTGGTACAATGGCCGGCGTTCGGCAATTTTTTCGAACGCCCGGTGAATGTAGCCGATAGTCGGCACGCCCGACACAATCCGCTCGCCATCCATTTGCAGGATGTTCTGGAAGATGCCGTGCGTAGCCGGGTGGGTCGGACCTAGGTTTAGCGTGGTCAGCTCCTGGTTGAAGTCGTTGACCGTCGGAACTAGCTGGTTATGCTGCTGCTCGCGCGCTTCTTGAATAATTTTGTGGGTACCTGCTAGCGTGTCGTTGACTGCCATAAGTATCAGGTCGAGGCCTAACGGCCGAAGAATAAGTCTGTTTTGTCTTCACGCGTACCATCTTCCAGCGGATATTCTTTCCGCATAGGGTGATAGTCCATGTCTTCCACATTCAGGATGCGGATAAGATTGGGGTGACCAGGGAAGATGATACCGAAAAAATCATACGCCTCACGCTCCATCCAATTGGCGGTGGCATAGAGGTCGGTGAGTGTCGGTACCACTGGGTCACTGATTGGAAAGAAGATCTTCAGCCGCAGTCGCACGTTGTTCACGAGGCTATGCAGGTGATAGATCATACCTAGCTCCTTGCCTTCATGATCAGGGTAGTGAATCCCGCACATCGTGGTCAGAAAATGAAACTGCATTTCCTGCTCGGCTTGCAGCGCCTCGATAATCTCATGAATCCGCTCGCGGGTTGTTGTAGCCGTTAGCAAACCGTAAGGCTCCTCTACATCAGTGAAGGCATCTTCGCCAAACATCTGGTGTAAGTTGGTCAACACACGGTTGTTGGAGAGCTTGGCCGGATCTTCTTCGGCAACAGCAGCAGCTTGAGCGGCAGCAGATTCTTCGTTCGGTTCAGCCATTGGGAGTATTGAGTACTTGGTACTGGGTATTGAGATGTAGGCAAAGCCTAATTACTCAATACCCAGTACCAAGTACTTATTTGATATTATAGGAAGACAACAGCTCCTGATATTCAGGTGAGTTGCGGCGACGTAACGATTCGTTTCTAGCTAGGTCCTGCACACGCATCAAGCCGTCCAACACCTGCTCTGGGCGAGGTGGGCAGCCAGGCACGTACACGTCGACTGGGATGATGCGGTCGATGCCTTGTAGCACAGAGTAGCTGTCAAAAATGCCACCTGAGCAAGCACAGGCACCCATCGCCAGCACCCAGCGGGGCTCGGCCATTTGCTCGTACACCTGCTTTACAATCGGTGCCATTTTCTTGGCGATAGTGCCCATCACCATCAGCAAGTCAGCTTGGCGCGGCGAAAACGACGGGCGCTCGGAGCCGAAACGCGAGATGTCGTAGTGGGCACCCATGGTGGCCATAAACTCAATGCCGCAGCACGAGGTAGCAAAGGGCAAAGGCCACAAGGAATTAGCGCGGGCCATGCCCACTACCTTCTCCATGGAAGTGGCAAAAAAGCCAGCACCTTCAATGCCGTCGGGAGCGGCTACTGTTTTGATTTCGGGAACTCGGATATCGTTCATGAGAGAAGTCGAGTAGGAAGTAAGAACCTATAAAGCCAACACCAGCGGAAAAGTAAAAGTTTGCTAGTGTTAGACTTAGGCATTAGTGCCAGTCCACTTCAGGATACCCTTTTTGATAACGTAAGCGAAGCCTGCCATCAGCAAAGCCAAGAACACAATCATCTGCACAAACCCTTCAGTACCTAGCTGACGAAAGTTGACTGCCCAAGGATACATAAAGATAACCTCCACGTCGAAAAGCACAAACAGAATAGCGGTCAGGAAGTACTTCACCGAAATCGGCGTACGGGCATTGCCCACCGATTCGATGCCGCACTCGAAGGAGCTATCCTTTACTGTGCTCTTGCGCTTAGGACCTACCAAGTGCGATACGACCATCGCAAAGGCTACAAACGCTAGTGCAAAGCCTAGCTGGGCTAAAATGGGAAGGTAATCGGAAGGTTGATATTGGGGAGCAGGAACGACAAGTAACATACGAACTGCGAGTAAAGACAAAAATGAAAAACGGATAGAGGCAAATGTAGCAGTTCAGTCCTTGGGAACAAAGGTTTGCGGCAGCGGCAGCAGAAAGGCTATATTTAGGAGAATTGATAACCTAGGTCTATGGCACAAACGCAACCTTCAGCGCGGCTTTACACCGTTGAGGAATATCAGGCCTTCGAAGCAACTTCGCCTGAACGGCATGAGTTTTACCGCGGTGACATTATGGCGATGTTGGGCGGCACTGCCAATCATAATGAATTGGTCTTGAACTGTGCTGCTGAATTACGACAGACTGTTCGTCGTCGAGGCTGCCGGGTATTTACCGAAACCGTGCAGTTGGAAGTAGCCGAAGGTATTCACTACACCTACCCCGATGTGATGGTAACCTGCCACGATAAAGACGTGACGGCCGAGCGGATCATGCGCTACCCGGTGCTAATTATTGAAGTAATATCGCCTCTTACCGCCGACCGGGATTGGTTATGGAAGCTGTTTCGATACCAACGCTTGGCTTCCCTACGACACTATCTGCTTATTTCCCAACAATATCAAGCAGTGGAGTGGTACTACCAGACCAATGAAAGCAGCGAGTGGCAACGTGAATTGCTCACGAAGCCAGAAGAAGCTATAGAGATTCCAGAGCTAGGTGCGCGGCTGTTGCTAGCAGATATTTATGCGAGCCTGCGCATTCCGCTCGTGACGGATGATAAGGCAGGAGGGTAGTTAAAGACAACAAAATAAAAAGCCGCTCCAGCACCCTGGAGCGGCTTTCTTAACTGAACCTAGGTCTAGAACCCGCCCTGACCAGTCACGTTTAGGTCTTCGCCAGTTTCCACGCCCATGAAGGGGTAGCGATAATCGACCGGCGGCACGAAGGTTTCCTTGATGGCGCGTGCCGAAGTCCAACGAAGCAGGTTCAGCATGGAGCCGGCCTTGTCGTTGGTGCCACTGGCGCGGGCGCCACCGAAGGGCTGCTGACCTACTACAGCACCAGTAGGCTTGTCGTTGATGTAGAAGTTGCCAGCCGCATGCACGAGACGCTTCGAAGCTAGGTCGATGGCGTAGCGGTCTTGGGAGAAGATAGCGCCGGTGAGGGCGTAAGGCGACGTCGTATCGATGAGGGTGAGCGTTTCCTCAAATTGGGCGTCTTCGTACACGTACATCGTCAGCACGGGGCCAAAGAGCTCCTCACACATTGTCACGTACTTCGGATCTTTAGTCACGATGACAGTTGGCTCGATGAAGTAGCCTTTCGACTTGTCGTGACCACCGCCAGCAATGATTTCCACGCTGGAATCAGCCTTAGCAGCATCGATGTAGCGGGCTAGCTTATCGAATGAGCCTTCGGTAATAACAGCATTGACGAAGTTGCCGAAGTCCTCTACGTCGCCCATTCTGAACGAAGCTAGGTCTTCTTGCACGTAGCCTTTCACCGCTTCGTACATGCTGCGCGGGATGTACACCCGTGAAGCCGCCGAGCATTTCTGACCTTGAAACTCGAAGGCGCCGCGCGAAATAGCCGTGGCTACCTGACGAGGATGCGCCGATGGGTGCGCAATGATGAAGTCCTTGCCGCCCGTTTCGCCCACGATGCGCGGGTACGAGCGATACTTGTGAATATTCTGGCCAATGAGGCCCCAGATGTTCTGAAACACACCCGTCGAGCCGGTGAAGTGGATACCGGCAAAGTCGCGGTGGTTGAAGATGATGTCACCAGCAACGGGGCCGTCCACATAGATTAGGTTGATAACGCCGTCGGGCAAACCCGCTTCGCGGAACAGCTCCATGAGCACGTAAGCCGAGTACACTTGTGGATAAGCAGGCTTCCATACTACCACGTTGCCCATCATCGCTACCGACGTAGGTAGGTTGCCAGCAATAGAAGTGAAGTTGAATGGCGTAAGGGCAAACACGAAGCCTTCCAGCGGGCGGTGCTCTAAGCGGTTCCACATGCCCGGCGCCGACTCAGGCTGCTGCTTGTATATTTCCTGCATGAAGTGCGCGTTGAAGCGGAAGAAGTCAATCAACTCGCACGCTGCGTCGATTTCCGCCTGGAATGCATTCTTGCTCTGACCTAGCATCGTAGCCGCATTTAGGCGGGCACGGTACGGCCCGGCCAGCAGCTCGGCCGCTTTCAGGAAGATACCGGCGCGGTGCTCCCACGGCAGCGAAGCCCACTGCTCACGAGCGGCGAGGGCCGCCTCAATGGCTTGGGTTACGTGGCTAGCATCGCCTTCGTGAAACTGACCTAGCTTGTATTGGTGGTCGTGGGGTGGCGAAATGGTGATGGTGTTGCCGGTGCGCACCTCTTGTCCGCCGATATACATCGGAATGTCGAGGTGCTGTTGCTTCAGTTCCTTCAGCGCTTGCTGTAGCTCCGCACGTTCTTTGGTGCCGGGAGCATAGCTTTTAACGGGTTCGTTGATGGGGGTGGGAACGTTAAAAAAGCCGTTGGCCATTATTTTCGGGGTTGGTTGATGTAAGAGAGGGTGGGGCAAAGGTAGACTGTAGATTTTGAGGATAACCCAATAGCATACGAGTTACTAGCAACAAGAGCCTTGTTGTTTATCACTGCTGGCGAGAGGTATTTAGTAGAGGTGCCATTAGCATAAGACTGACTAGTAGCGCAATACCATACTGCCATGTAACAGATGTTTCGGCAGTAGGCAAAGCTTCAAATGGAGCAGTAGAAATATAAGATATGTCGATTGGCATTCCTACGTTCATAGCATCATGCTGACTGTGCGAGGTTTGCACTAATGCAGTTACGAGTCCGCGTTGTGGGTGCTCATAGCGTACACGCATCTCATATACGCCACTACTGCCTGAGCCCTGCTTTCCTAATAATTGATACACTGTAGCAGGAGCTTGGTCTCCATGTAGTACCCGCCAGCGCCAAACAACCTTACCACCAACTACTAGTAGCAGCAAAAGGCCTAATAACGGTAAAATCTGTTCTGTAAAATACTTGTCCATAGCTGCTACAGAATTCTCTTCAATTCGCTCAAACAGCTGATTTCGTAAGTAATCTGGGCGGAGTGACGGCGCTTTTCGGGGTTGAAATACACTTGGTCGATACCCGCATTGTAGGCACCCAGCACGTCGCACTCTAGGTTGTCGCCGATCATCAGACTTTCAGCGGCCGTGGTGCCGGCGCGCTCCAGGGCATGGTCGAAGATGCGGCGGTCGGGCTTCAAGCAGCCAATGTGCTCGGAGGTAACGACTTCCACGAAGTAGTCGGTGAGGCGGGAAGAGGCTAGCTTGATATGCTGAATGTCCTGGAAGCCATTCGTAATCAAGTGCATCACGTAGCCTTTGTCGCGCAAGTAGTCGAGCACTTCGTGTGTGTAAGGGAACACCGCCGATTTGTACGGCAATATGTCCGTAAACTGGTCCGAGATATCCGTTGGTATTTCGTCTTCGGGCACCCCTAGCTTGGTGAGGGTGCGTGTAAAACGGATACTGCGCAACTCCTTCTGGCCGATCTTATTGGCTTGATAGAGCCGCCACAGCGCGTGGTTTACTTCGCTATAACGCGCAATAAACGTATCGACGGAGAAGCCGTAGCGACCTAGGTTGTGGAGCTCGAATAGGGTGCGGAGCGTCTCATCTGCGTTTTTTTCAAAATCCCAGAGGGTATGATCGAGGTCGAAGAAGAGGTGGCGGTAGGTTTTCAAGTAACAGGTATCAGTTAATAGTTAACAATAGCGGCTGTCATTCCGAACGCAGTGAGGAATCTGAGTTGCGACGCACAAACACTCAACCCCAGATTTCTCACTGCGTTCGGAATGACAAACGGTTCGGCGCGACAATCAGTCAAGTAGTAAACGCGTAACTACTTGGCCCGCACCTAGGTGGTCGTGCACGATTTCGGCAGCGTCGCTAGGTTCTACGTCGCCGTAGAAGATGCCTTCGGGATAAACAACCACAGCGGCGCCGTCGCCTTTCTTGCAATGCTTACACAAATCCAAGCAGTTGCAGGTTTGCACGCGGTTCTTGTATTTCTCTCCATCCGCAAAGACGGACTTGAGATGCTGCTTCTTCAGTTCCTTCTTTAGGGCTTTGGCTAGGTCTTCACCCACGCCGCTTTTCTGGTTGGTGCAGACAAAAAGATGATGGTCGAGTTTCATTCGGAGATGGTGCCGGTCCAGCGGCGGTTCTGTAGTTTGTACGCGGCTAGCTCCCGGTTCGACCACAACGTTTTATAGATCTGTTGGTCGTGCATGAGCTGCGGGTCGCGCTCCATGAAGGCGAGTAGTTGTTGAACTAGATCGGCCGTTTCATCCTTCAGGAAATAGAATACCCAGTTGTCAAGCCGTCGGAAGCTTACAAGCCCAGCGTTTTTTAAGTATAAGAGTTGGCGCGACGTTTTCGTTTGCGTGAAGTCGAGCACTTGTTCCAGGTCAGAAATGCACATTTCCTGATTACGCCACAGCAAATGCAGGATGCGTACCCGCGACTCGTCGCCGAATGCTTTAAATACTTGCTGGCCGAATGCAACGGTAAAGTGTTTTAGGCGCATCTTTTATCGAAACGCAGGCGGAGGTGCCGCTTGAGTGTCAACAAATTTACAGCAAAGCGGCCGGTGCCCTCCGAAAGAGCCGTATTATTGTAGTCTATCCTACCCAGTATGTTTGGTTTTGTTCGATTTCGTTTGCTTACGGCGGGCTTAGTTCTCGCTCTAATCATCGTGTTGGTCGGCGTGGCCGCGCCAGCACGCGCGCAAGGGCAGAGGGCCGTAGTGCAGTTCACGGGTATTGTGGCCACGGGCGACAGTTTGCTAGGGGTGCCGGGCGCCTCCATCTTCGTTCCGAAAGCTGGTCGCGGTACGGCTACCAACGAGTACGGATACTTTTCGCTGCCAGTGTTAGCCGGCGATAGTATCATCATTCGGTCGCTGGGCTACCGGAACCAAACCGTGGTAGTGCCCGCCGACTACACGCGCCAGAGCTACTCCGTGATTGTGCAGCTGAAGGAAGATGCTACCATTCTGCCCGAAGTGCGCATCTTCCCTTATGCTACCGAAAAGGAGTTTAAGCAAGCTTTCCTAGCCCTGCGCTTGCCCAAGCAACGAGGTTCGCGGGCCGCCGAAAACCTCAGCCCCGAGATTATGCAGCGCATCTTCAACAATGCTCCTGTTACGAGCATGGGCAACTACCGGCAAACCATGCAGCTCCAACAAAACGACTATAACCGGCGCATGGGCACGGCACCTTCGCCGTACACGTCCAACCCCTTGCTAAACCCATTCAGTTGGCTACAGTTGATCAACCAGATCAAAAACGGGGATTTTAAGAAAAAAGACAGCGACGACTAAGTCAACCACTACAACGCCCAGCCTCGGTTGGGCGTTTTTGTTGAAATAGGTTATGGTAGTAAGCCTCAAACAACCCTAGGTTAGTTGGATGGGCAAGCGCAACCAGAAGCTAGGTCGGACAAAATTTACGTAACCAGCCACCTCCTTTTGGTGTTAAGGTGATTGGTGCTCTCGCACTACCTTTCTGTTGAAGAAGTATGGATGCAAATATTCCGGTTTCTGCTCACCCGCGGGTTGTAATTGTTGGCTGTGGTTTTGGTGGTCTGCGGTTGGCGAAAGAGTTACGTGACGCTCCGGTGCAGGTCGTCATGATTGACCGTAACAACTACCACAAGTTTCAGCCGCTGCTTTACCAAGTTGCTACGGGTGCTCTCGAACCCGATAGCATTGCCTATCCCATCCGGAAAATTTTTGCCGGTCAGAGCAACTTCTTCTATCGCATGGCCGATGTGCAGTGCATCGACTCGAAGAGTAGCGTAATCGTAACGACGGTAGGAGAAATCCACTACGATCATTTGGTGATAGCCACCGGCTCCCTCACCAACTTCTTCGGCAATGAGGCCATCGAAAAGCATAGCATGCAGATCAAGAGCATCCCGAATGCCTTGAATTTGCGCAGCTTTATCTTCCAGAACTTCGAGAAAGCCCTGCTCACCAACAACCCCGAGGAATACCAGGCCCTCATGAATATCGTGGTGGTTGGAGGCGGCGCCACGGGCGTGGAGATTAGCGGCTCGCTGGCCGAAATGCGCCGCCACGTATTGCCCAAAGACTACCCCGAGCTAGACCTAGAGCAGATGCAGATCTTTCTAGTCGAGTCGGGTGGGGCACTGTTGAAGCCGATGTCGAAGAAGTCACAAGACGATTCGCGGCGGTACTTAGAAGACCTAGGGGTGAAAGTGCGCCTGAATACCAGAGTATTGCGTTACGAAAATAGTCGCGTGTATTACTCTGACACCGAGTATATTCCGACGGACAACCTTATCTGGGCTGCCGGGGTGAATGGGGCCGAAGTCCCCGGCTTGCCACCCGAGGCCATTGCGCGCAACAAGCGCATCAACGTGAACCGCTGGAACCGAGTCGACGGCTTCGAGAACATCTACGCTATCGGCGACGTGGCGAACATGATAACCGACGATATGCCGCAGGGCTTGCCGATGCTGGCGCCCGTGGCGCAGCAGCAGGGCACGCACCTAGGCAAGAACTTCAAGCGCATTCTGAAAGGCCAGGCGCCGCTCGATTTCAAGTACTACAACAAGGGAGTCATGGCGATTGTGAGCCGCAACAAAGCGGTTGTTGATCTGCCCAGAGACATTCACTTCAATGGTATCTTCGGCTGGTTCACCTGGCTCTTTGTGCACCTAATGACGCTCGTAGGCTTCCGCAACAAGGTAGTAGCCTTTGCCGATTGGGCTATTGGTTATTTCAGCTCCGATCAGGCATTGCGCCTCATCATTCGTCCTTTCAATCGCCTCGACATGAAAGACGACAAAGGTAAGAAAGCCGCTGAACGTCAGAATGCTACTCCTCAATATAATCCCACGCCGCCGGCTATTCAGACGCCGGTAACAACCTAGGTTTGTTAGCGAAAGAACATCATTTCGACCAGCGGGAGAAATGATGTTCTTTTAATTAACAGTTCTGATAGAAAGCCTACAGCGCATGTTCCCCGAGGGTGCGGTACACGTCGTAGATGCTCGTATCGTTGCTGAAAGTGAAACCGAGTGGTTCTACTTGCCCCCGTACCCAGATTTTTAACTCCGACTCGAGGTCGAAATGGCCGGTCGTTTCCATTGAAAATCGCTCGACGCTGCGGTAAGGGATACTCAAGTATTCCACTTTCTTGCCCGTCACGCCCTGCTTGTTGGCCAAGATGAGGCGCTTGTTGGTAAAAATGAGCTGGTCACGGAAGATGGCGTATGCTTTTTGTATCTGCTCGCCGGCACCTAACAGGCGCGTAAGCTCTTGCTGCAACGATTGGGCATCGCTTTCGGATGCATTGCCGAGAAGGCTATCGAGAATTCCCATAAGGTGAGCGGTTGGTGTGGTGAATGACCAAGCTACGAGAAATAGGCTTACTCCTCCACGCGCATAGCGCAAGCGGTTTGGGAAATGTTCGTCAGCACAACTTGCGGGGCCTCGTACCAAGGCCGATTGGCCATGCAGTAGTTGTGCACAAGTTCCTCCTCCGTAGCCGGACGAGCGTCAAAAAACAACTGCTGACCCCGGCTGATACTGCTGGGGAGCGCCGTGAACGTCTCTACAACGTTTGCGTAGGTGGTGCCTGCTACACTTTCTGGGCCAGGCAGCACTGGACCACCGTCACCCTGAAAAACGAGGCTTTTGCCTAAAGGCATATCAGTATCTAGCTGAATAAGATACGCCCCATCGCAAGTAGTACCTAGCACAATGCCGTTTACACACTGAGGCGCAACGGCTTCTTTATCACAAGCAGTAAGGTTAGTTAACAATAGGGCACTCAGGCAATACAGAGCCAGTTTTTTCATGAGGTGGAAAAGAATAGCAGTTGGGGCGCTTACAAGATTCTAACAAGGATAAATTGGTTGCATAGCCAAATAAAAATGCCGTAGCAACGCTGTTATGGAGTTCATAATGATAGTATTAAATACTGTTATTTGCTAATGCTGTAAAGGATGCTGAATGACAGAACCGGCTTGAGTCACTTGCCCTCAGTATAGCAAGCAATTCCATCTTGCCCCTTCCTACTGGCGTCGCTGAAAGTGAAGCGCAATAAAAGCTAGCTAGTGCTCTTGCAGGGCTGAACGATAAGTACACCTAGGTTTCATGCAATCCTTTGCACAAACTCTAGCCTTTTTAGCTTAGCATAGATCGGTTCATATCGCCTACTAGGCTTATGACCATGTCTGTATACCTACATTGTAGCTAGTAAGCAGCTTAGCCCGTTCGTAGTCATTCTAGGATTGAGGAAGGTGACCTGTTCTGTAGCTCAATAGAGTAACACAATTTCTGTCTCGGGAAGAAGCTAGGATGCACTTTCTCTCTGGTAGATGATCTGTTCAAAGCGAATTCGCGAGAATGTGCAAACGATTGCACATTCTTTCATACTTTAGAGCACTTGATAGGGGCAAAACTATGCCTGTATCAAGCACTAACGCTTACCACACTTCCATTTTCCAAACCCCACCTTATTCTTTCTTTTCATGAGGAAAATTTCCGCTCTGTTGCTTGGTTTGCTGCTGCTCGGTGCGCCAGCAGTGCAGGCTCAAAAAGTCAAAACGAAGGTCAAGGCGACTAGCGCTGCTATGTCCGCTACTCAGGGGGCACGCTGGTCTACTGAGAAAGCCAATGCGTGGTACCAAGGTCGGCAGTGGATGTCGGGCGCTAATTTTATTCCTAGCACTGCCATCAACCAGCTGGAAATGTGGCAAGCCGATAGTTTTGACCCTCAAACCATTGACAAAGAGCTAGGGTGGGCCGAAGGCATTGGCTTCAATACCATGCGTGTGTTTCTGCACAGCTTAGCGTGGAAGCAAGACCCAGCGGGCTTCAAGAAGCGGCTGAACGACTACCTAGCTTTGGCCGACAAACACCACATCCAAACGATGTTCGTGTTTTTCGACGACTGCTGGAACAAGACCTACCAGCCGGGAAAGCAGCCGGCGCCAAAACCGGGTATACACAACTCGGGTTGGGTGCAAGATCCCGGCGACCCAGCTTCGCGTGACTCAGCTACATTCGTGCAGTTGAAACCGTATGTAACCGATGTGCTGACCAGCTTTGCCCACGACAAGCGCATTCTGCTGTGGGACTTGTATAATGAGCCCGGCAACGGGAACAAAGGCGTGGCCTCGTTGCCACTGCTGCGTAATGTGTTTGCTTGGGCCCAAGCTGCCAACCCGGATCAGCCGCTGAGCGCTGGTCTGTGGAACTGGGACTCAGGTTTTAAAGAACTGAATGCGTTTCAGGCGACACATTCCGATGTGATGACTTATCACTGCTACGATGATGTGCCAGCACACGAACGTATCATTTCGCTGCTCTCGACGCACAATCGGCCACTGCTCTGCACTGAGTACATGGCGCGGCCGCGCAACTCGCGCTTCGTCAATATGATGCCTTTGTTGAAGAAATACAACGTGGCTGCCCTCAACTGGGGCCTAGTAGCCGGCAAGACCAATACGAAGTACCAATGGGATGTGCCCATTGCCGACGGTAGCGAACCAAATGAGTGGTTTCACGAGGTATTCCGTCCCGATGGCACGGCCTACCACCAGGATGAAGCCGATTTCATCAAGAAAATGAATAGCAAATAGGGGTGATGTTTCTAGTAAATAGACAAGCTCCTCGTCAGCATCCTGTGCCGCTGATTCTTGGTGCAGTACTGAGTATCAGCCTGCTGCTAGGTGGCTGCGCCCGGCCGCAAAGTCAATCAGCGGCGGCTTCTACCTCAGCGGCTGCTACATTTGCCAACCCGCTGCTGCCATCCGGCGCTGACCCGTGGACTACTTACCACGATGGGTACTACTATTACACCCATACCACGGGCCGTAACCTTACGCTCTGGAAGACCAAAAGCCTCGCGGAGCTGAAAACAGCGGAGAAAAAGGTGGTGTGGACGCCGCCTGACACTGGCCCTAACAGCCGTGACATTTGGGCGCCCGAGCTGCACTACTTGCAAGGGAAATGGTACCTATACTATTCGGCGGATGCTGGTACCAACCAAACGCACCGCGTATGGGTGCTCGAAAACAGCTCGCCCGATCCGCTCGAAGGTACTTGGATCGACCGCGGGAAGATAGCGGATCCGGCCAACGACAAATGGGCTATCGATGGGTCGGTATTTGAGAATAAAGACAAGCTGTATTTTATCTGGTCGGGTTGGGAAGGCGACGCCAATGGGCGCCAGAGCATCTACCTAGCTCCTATGAAAAACCCGTGGACCTTGGCCGGACCGCGGGTACTGGTATCGACCCCCACGTACGATTGGGAGCGAAACGGTGATCTTAACAGTCCCAATGACCCAGCTCACGTCGACGTGAACGAGGGACCCGAAGTATTGCGGCACGGCAACAAGCTGTTTCTGGTTTATTCAGCCAGTGGCTGCTGGACTGACTTCTACGCCCTCGGCATGTTGACTGCTTCGGCAAACGACGACCTGCTCAACCCAGCTTCCTGGACCAAAACGGCAACGCCGGTTTTCCAGCAGTCGGCTGCTAACAAGGTATACGCCCCCGGCCACAATTCCTTCTTTACCTCACCCGATGGCAAGCAGAACTGGATCCTATACCACGCCAACGATGAGCCTGGCCAAGGATGCGGCCGTTTCCGCTCGCCGAGAATGCAGCCCTTCACGTGGCGCACCGACGGCACGCCTGACTTCGGCACACCCGTGCAGACCGGGCAGGTACTACCGGAGCCGCCTGCGGCGCGCAAGTAAGTAGTTGAGACTAAACGCTGAGCTCCTAGCTCATCATGCCAAGTTGGTTGCATGGTAAGCTAGGGGCTCTGTGCTATTATCTACATAGAACGTCATGCTTCGACCAGCTCAGTATCCGCCAATTACGCAGGCTAGTGCAGTTGCAGTTCCTCGGTATTAGCCTGAAAATCGGGGCCTACTACTTGTTTGAACTGTTGTTGTAGTTCGGTGAGCTTAGCTGGTTGGATAGAAGCTAGGTTAGTGCGTTGCCCTAGGTCGGAAGCAAGGTTGTAGAGTTGGGGAGTGGGAGAGAGGCCCGTCTCAAGGTTCACTTCTTCGTTGAGCGGCTTGCCACGATAAGGCGGAATAAGTAGCCAGTCACCGGAGCGGAAGGCTAAGCGTCCGGAGGCTTCCAGCACCAGATTGGCGCGGCCTTTTGTCGATTTGCCTAAGAACGTGGCAAGCAGGTTTTGGCTATCCAGTGCTTGCGTGGAGCTATGAACCAAAGCGGCTAAAGATGCTAGCAAATCAACCTGGCTCACCACGGCATTAGATGTGCCTTGCTGCACATGCCCAGGCCAGTTCACGATGAACGGTACACGCGTGCCAGCTTCCAGCAAGCTGTACTTGCCGCCCCGAAACTGTCCCCAGGGTGTGTGCGCGCCGTTTTTCTCCACTGCCTCGTCGTAGTAGCCATCATTCAGCACCGGACCATTGTCGCTGGAGAAGACGACCAGCGTGTTATCCGCTAGGCCATCCTCCTGAAGCTTGCGCATGATTTCGCCCACGCACCAGTCGGCCTCCAGTACTGCGTCGCCGCGCGGTCCTAGGCCCGATTTACCCGCGAAGCGGGCTCCGGGCACGCGTGGTACGTGCGGCTCATGCAAGGCGTAATACAGGAAAAAAGGCTGCTTCTGGTGCGCATCGACGAATGCTTTTGCCTTTTCCAGAAACACTGCAGCGATACTTGCGTCATCCCAAAGGGCTGCTTTTCCTCCTTTCATGTAGCCGATGCGCGGAATGCCGTTGTGTACGCTTTGGTTGTGCCCGTGATGCCATTTCATCTTGGTCATCAGCTCCGGGTTCGTAAGGGCGGTGGGCTGGCTTGGAAAGTTCTTTTCGTAGCTCACGTAGAGCGGGTCATTAGCCTGTAAGCCCGCCACACGGCGGTTCTCGACGTATACCGTGGGCACCCGGTCGGCGGTGGCGGCCATGATGTAGGAATAATCAAAACCTAGGTCGTTGGGCGTTTCCATGATGGGCTGGTTCCAATCAACGTGGCCTCGGCCGAGCCCTAGATGCCACTTGCCCACTACGCCGGTGGCGTAACCTTGCTGCCGAAACATGTCGGCCATGGTCATGGACGCCGTGTCGATGAGTAGAGGCGCGTCGCCGGGCAGAATCTGAGCATTTTTGTTGCGCCACGGGTAAGTGCCTGTTAATAAGGCAAAGCGGCTTGGCGTGCAGGTAGCTGAGGTAGCGTAACCATTGGTGAATCGCACGCCCGATGCAGCCAGCTTGTCAATATTAAGCGTCGCAATCTTGCCCTGGTTGTTTGCACTCACGTCGCCGTAGCCTAGGTCATCAGCGTAGATGATCAAGACGTTGGGCTTTGTGGTAGCGGCGGTTTCATGGGTTGTACGCTGCTGGCAACTGGTAGTAGCCATAGCCAGAAACGAACTGATAACTACGTACAGTAATCGAGGAAGAGAAATACGAGCAGTCAACGGGCAATTCACAGGCACAAAGTTCTAGTAGGGCGTATCGCAGCAGGCAATTTCTTGAAAGCTCGAAGAAGGAGAAACGACTGAGAGCATGCTACCTAGGCTGCCTTTCCCGAAGTCGCCGATAGCTTCGGGAAAGGCGCGTTTTTTTAAGTAAACTTTAATACCCTGGGTTCTGGACGGCCAACTGGTTGGCATCAATCTCCGACTGCGGAATGGGGAAAAGCACGTGCTTATTGGCATTCGCCACTGTAACCCCGCGCGCCTGGGCCAGCGAAATAAACTTGCCGTGTCGAATAAGATCCTCGCGGCGCTTGCCCTCCGAAATAAACTCCCAGCCCCGCTCGCGCAGAATAGCATCACGGAAGCTGCTGGCCGACGCAATATCGGCAGCGGGCAGGTTGGCGAGGCCGGCGCGGGTACGCACCTGGTTCACGAGGGCCACGGCCGCGGCCGTGGGGCCGCTTACTTCGTTGAGGGCCTCGGCGCGGGTGAGCAGGATGTCGGCGTAGCGCAGCAGCGGCACGTCGGTAGCGCTGTTGTTACCGAGGGTGCTGTTGTCCCAGTATTTAAAGCTACGGGCGTTGTCGGGCGTGGTCATCAGGTCGACGGTGGCGCCGGACGTATTCACGTAGGTTTTTACCACCAGTTGCCCGCGTTGGTCGTTGGCGGCAATGGTGTTCACGAAGGCCGAGCGCAGACGGTATTGCGTCGCAAAATTTGCCATGGCCGTCGTCCACACGAAACCCGGAATTTGGGGCGTGGTTTTGAAAGCTGGGGGCAATGCGCCCGCCATAAACCAGTTGCCGTAACCCGCCACGTTCAGGCAGGGCGACACTATAATCATCTCCTTATTGCCTTCGTTTTCAACGCGGAACAAACCCGTGAAGGAAGGATACAAGCTATAGTAATTCAGCCCAATGACTGACTGGCTGACATCGGCAGCTTTCTGCCACTGCTTGGTATTTAGCAGGAACTTGGCTAAGGCGGCGTACGCGGCTCCCTTGGTAGCGCGCCCGAACGCCTGTTCTTTGCCAGGGTCCGGTAGATCAGCTACGCACTCAGTCAGCTCCTTCTCGATGAAAGCTTTCATCTCATCGTCGGTGGCGCGGGCTTGGTCTTTCACCGTGGTGCTGGACGTGCGCAGCGGCACTGGGCCATACCAGCTGTAGAGAATGGAGTAGGAGTAAGCGCGCAGAAACCTAGCTTCCGCCGTGAATTGCCGCTTAATGGCATCCGACGCGGTTACGTTGGCTACGTTATCGAGCACGATGTTGGCGTCGCGGATGCAGTAGTAGTAAGGCGCCCACACGTCGCCCAGGAAGTTCGCGACCGAAGGGTCCCAAGTGAAGTTGATGAACTGGCTCAGGTACAGGTTTTCGCCGCCGCCGGTGTTGTAGGCCATGTCGGTCGTCACCTCCGATATGTTAATGCGGATGCGGGTCGGCTCCTGGTTTTGGAAGTTGCCGTAGGCTGAGTATAGTACCGCTTGCAACCCGTTCTGAGTCGTGAGCACGTTGGAAGGCGCCAGCTCCGACTGCGGCTCCACGGTAATAAGATCTTTGCAGCCGCCGAGCGTCAGAAGCACGAGTAGGCTCAGGCCGATTTTGGTAGGGATTTTCATCGAAGAGTCGGCTTAAAATTGGACGTTCACCCCGGCTAGATAGGTGCGGGTGCGGGGGTAAGAAGCGTAGTCTATTTTGATGATGTCGCTGCCGATGGTGTTGGCGGCGGGGTCAGTGCCCGAGTAGTTGGTCCAGGTAGCTAGGTTCTGGCCCGTCACGAACACCCCAAGGGAGTGGATAAACTTGTTCGTGGGGAGAGGCACGGTGTAGGCTAGGCGCACCGATTGCAGGCGCAAGTAGTCGGCTTTATCCACGGTGGTCGAGTTCACCACGCGCTGGCCCTGCGATACCGGATTGACGAACGAGGGATACTCGTTGGTCGGATTATTGGGCGTCCAGCGGTTGAGCAAAGGCTCCGCCACGCGGTTGCGGCGGAAGCTGAAGGGGAAGTAGCTATCGACCAAATTGTTGTTCAGGATGCTGCCACCCTGCGCACCTTCCAGGAAGATGTCGAGCGACAAGCCTTTGAACTGAAGCGTGTTGGTGAGGCCATAGTAGAAATCGGGGAGTGACTTGCCGAGCACCACGCGGTCGGCGTCGGTGATTTGGCCGTCGCCGTTCTGGTCTTGGTACTTCGTGTCGCCGGGCTTCACGCCAGCAGGGGCCTTGCTCAGGTCGTCGTTTTGCTGCCACACGCCCGTCACCTTGTAGCCGTAGAAGTTGCCCAGCGACTCGCCTGGCCGAATGATGCTAGCATTGGAAATGTTGCCGCCGCTACCTTGGTAAATGGGGGCACTGCCGCCCAGCGATAGTATGCGGTTCTTGAGCGTGGTCAGGTTAGCATTCACGTTCCAAGAAAAGTTTTTCTGGCGAATGAGCCCGCCCGTTAGAGCAAACTCGAACCCGGAGTTGCGCACGCTGCCCACGTTGCGCACTTGGTTGGCGTAACCTGTGCTCAAGGGCTGAGGCACGGCGAGCAGCAAGTCAGAAGTTTTGCGGTTGTAGTACTCAAACGAACCCTGCAAGCGGCCATCGAACAACGCGTAATCAATACCTAGGTCGGCTTGCACGGCGGCTTCCCATTTCAGGTCAGCATTGGGGCTGCGCGAGGGAAAAATAGCCGGGTAGCGCACGCCGCCCTGCACAATGTTGCCCCCATATGCGAAGGTAGAAGTATAGAGGAAGTTGCCGATGTTCTGGTTACCAATGGCGCCGTAGCTCGCGCGCAGCTTCAGCTCGGTGAGCCAGCTGTAGCTTTTCAGGAAATCTTCTTCGGATAGTTTCCAAGCCAGCGCTAGCGAAGGAAAATAGCCCACTTGGTTGTTGGGGCCAAAGCGCGAGGAAGCGTCTGCCCGCATCGACACGGTGGCTAGGTACCGATTGTTAAACACGTAATTGACGCGGCCTAGCAGCGAACCTAGCCGCGTTTGGCTGCGACCACTGCCGACTTGGTTCAGTGCGCTGTTTCCGTAGCCGATGGCGTCGTACGTCAGGTCGGGGAGGGTGAAGCCGCGGGCGCTGGCCGAGAAGGTATTCAGGCCGAAGTGCTCGTAGGTAGCCCCCAGCACGGCGCTAATGCTGTGCTTACCTAGGTCTTTGTTGAAGTTCAGCGTGCCTTCCGTGAGATAGTAGTTGCGGTTGCCGGAGAGGATGGTCGCTAGGCCGCTGTTCTGCTGCCCAGCCAGCGTAATCGGGTCGAGCCACTCATTACGCTGACTCACGTTCACGTCGCCGCCTACCCGCAGCCGCACCGAGAGCGAGGGCAACAGGTAGTACTCGCCGTAGATGTTGCCGAACGTACGGTACGAATCGCTGACGGCGTATTGGCCATTGATGAGCGCTACCGGGTTGTCGATGGTCATGGCCGTGGAGCGGAAGTAGGAGCCATCGGGGTTGTAGATGGGCACGGTCGGATCGTAGCTGATAGCCGAGTACAGGGCGTTGGCGTTTTCGTTGATGCCCTGGTCGCCCGTCGAGTTCAGCTTGTCTTTGATGTACGACGTGCTCAGGCTTACCCCAAAAGCGTACTTCTGCGCCACACGGTTTTCTAGGTTCAGGCGCGCCGAATAGCGCTTGGTAGCGGAGTTCAGCACCACACCCTGCTGATCGAAGTAGCCTAGGGAAGCGAAATACTTTGTGTTGGTGCCGCCGCCTGATAGCGAGAGGTCGTGTGTCTGAGTAGGTGCTGTGCGATACAGCTCTTTCTGCCAATTGGTATTCACGTAGTTGTCAGGCACGCGCTGAGTAGCGTCGGCAGCGCCGGCATCTACGAGGGCATTCAGCACGTCGTGGTACTCCTGGCCGGTGAGCATGCGCGGATAGTGTGCCACTTCCTGCCGACCGTATTGGGCGCTGTAGTTGAGCCGCATGGCGCCACTGGTGCCACGCTTGGTCGTGATAATCACAACGCCGTTGGAGCCCCGCGAGCCATAAATAGCTGTTGCGGAGGCATCTTTCAGTACTTCAATGCTCTCAATATCGGCTGGGTTAAGGGCGTTAAGCGGGTTGCGTGGGTTCACGTTGCCTACCGAGCCCGCCCCGTTGCCCGTGATGGGCGCGTCGTTGTTCATGGGCATGCCGTCGATGACATACAGCGGATCGTTGCCGGCTGTGATGGAGCTAGCGCCCCGTATTTTGACGCTTATAGCGCTGCCTGGCTCCCCGCTTTTCTGGTACACCTGCACGCCCGCCACGCGCCCCTGAATGGCCTGCTGCACATTGACGATGGCGCCCGGCGTCAGGTCTTTCTCCTTGATAGAAGCTACGGAACCGGTCACGTCACTCTTCTTTACGGTGCCGTAGCCCACCACCACCACGTCGTTCAAGGCGTTGACGTTGTCGGCCAGCGTAACGTTGATAGTGGTACGCTGCCCCACTGTTGCTTCCTGTGTAAGAAAGCCCACGGAGCTGAATACCAGCACACTGTTTGGGCCCTGTACGGTGAGGGTGTAGCTGCCATCCGCCCCCGACGCCGTGCCGGTCGTCGTACCTTTTACTAGTACTGTGGCCGCCGGAATACCTTCACCATTCTTCGACGTAACCCGGCCCGAGATGCTAATAGCTTGTCCGAAGCTAGCTTCTAGACTAAGAAGGAACACAACAACCAGCAGCAGACTTTGCCGCACTGGTTTCAACAATAAAGGTGTCTTCATAGGAATTGTGTTGGTGTGGGGGAAAGGCCAATTACTGCGGAGTGGCGGGCTTGGGGAAGGCCTGATACGCTTCGGCTAGCTGCTGCCAGCGCTGGCTCATGGCCTTCACGCGCTCTGGCTGCTGGGAAGCTAGGTCCTTGGTTTCGGACCGGTTGTTTTTGAGGTCGTACAGCTCCCAAGGCGCTTGGGCATTTAGCCGCACAATCTTCCAGTCTTGCTGCCGGAGCGCGGCTGCGCCAAAGTGTTCCCAGAACAACTCCGGGTGCAGACGTTGCGCTGGCGCTTTAGCCGAAGTCAGCAGCGACACGAAGCTCTTGCCGGGGCTAGGGGTAATGCTGCGGCCTTGGAACGTGCTGGGGTAAGAGGCTTTGGCCAGATCCAGGAAAGTGCTCATCATGTCAATCACGTGCAAGGGCTCACGCACAACGCGACCGGGTTGCTGCACGCCCTGCGGCCAGTGCACAATCAGAGGGGTGGCAATGCCGCCTTCATGCTGCTTGGCCTTGTAGTAGCGAAACGGCGTGTTGAGACTGTGCGCCCACACTTCGCCAATGCCAGCATGCACAAGTTCGCCGTTGGGCAGAACTTCCTTCTGCTTCGGAAAGGCAACGGGCTGCCCATCGCGGGTACTGCCGGCCCGGTCGAAGCCTGGTCCGAACTCTGTCGGATCTTCCGAGCTAGCTCCGTTATCAGCCAAGAACAGAATGACGGTGTTGTCGAACTGCTTCTTGCGCTTGAGATCGGCTATTAGCTGGCCTATGCTCTGGTCCATGCGGTCGACCATGGCGGCGTGCACGGCCATGGCGTGCGCATCCCACTCCCGGTTCGGGTTGGTGGCCCAATCCTTATCGGGGAACATAAACTCGGGTAGGGGCGTGGTTACTTGGTCAAACAGCTTCTGGTCTATGAGACGCTTGTAGCGCTTCTGGCGTAGGGCCTGCCACCCATCCTTATACATGTTCTCGTACTTCTTGATGTCCTCGGGCAGGGCCTGGATGGGCCAGTGGGGAGCCGTGTAGGCCACGTATAGGAAGAACGGCTTCTCCGACTTCGTGAACTGGTCGACGAACGAAATAGCCGAGTCGCCAAGCGCATTGGTGTAGTAGAAATCCTTCGGAACTGTTTTTACCGGCTTATTGCCGTACACTAGGCTGAACGGATCGAAGTAATCGACTACGCCCCAAATGGTGCCGTAGTATTTGTCAAAGCCGCGGGCCGTTGGGTAGGTGTTTAGAGCCGCGAAGTCGCCGAAGTCGACTTGGTGCGCTAGCCACTTTAGCTGCTCCGCTTTGTCCTTGCGCTCAATGGTTTCGGAGATGTGCCATTTGCCCACCATGCCCGTTTGATAGCCCGCCGAGCGCAGCGCCTCCGCAATGGTCACGGTATGTTCGTTGAGCGAACCCACGTAACCGGGCGCGCCCTCGTTGAACGTCATCTTGCCAATACCCGCCTGGTGCGGATACAACCCTGTGAGCAGCGAAGCCCGCGTAGGGCAGCAGCGCCCCGTGTTATAACACGCGTTGAAGCGGAGTCCGCTCTGGGCCAGCTTATCTAGGTTGGGCGTGCTGATTTCGCCGCCGTAACAACCTAGGTCGGAGTAACCTAGGTCATCAGCGACGACGACGATGATGTTGGGGCGTTTGGCTTCTTTCGGAGGAGCCCAAGTGAGCGCGCTAGTGCCGACAACAGCCACGAGCCCAAGGAAAGCAGCTACTGCCCGGAACGTAAAACGGCTAGTAGTTTTTGTTCGCATGGTGGAATGAAATGAAGTAAAGGAGTTCAAAAGAGGTACCATCAGTGAGCAGTCTTGTACAAACCACTTAAGCAAATTCAATGGCTGCTATAATTGTACAAAAATGGTATCATACTAAGCGCTTCGTTATTCTAGTCATTACCCAGGTCCCTAGCTAGTAGCTGTGCTTGGTAGGAGGAAGACCTCTGTATTCTGTGCAGCTCGCTCTTTTGCTAATTCGTTTAAGCAAGTAGCAAGTGGCGCGACTACAGTGTGACTGCCGCGTGAGCTAGGTGCAGCATAGGTAAGTATGCTTATGCTGTGCAGAAAGCCTTTAGAATCCTGTAGATCAATCGGTAGGCTAAATATGCAAACGATTGCTTTAATCACAAATATTCTTTGCATTTTCTAATACAAGCAGCAGCAGCACTGCAAACAGTACTGAAGGAAGTATCACGAGATTATTTTGGCTTCAATATTTCTTCATCAATGATGATAAGGAGGAGGATTTTATGATGTATATTATTGATAGTTAGTGAATAATAGAGGAGGATAAGTAAGTAGTATCAGCTATCTATAGCAAGCAATTTCATGACTAGCAAGTGCTTCTGTTAGTGGTAATTTTCTTGCAAACGTTTGCACTTGGCGGTGGCTTTTATAGATTTACCACCAAACCCGCTCGCTGCTAGGATGTCAATGCCGCTAACCGCTCTGAAATCCCATCTTTTCGGCTGCTACACTATGCTGTTATTTGTGATAGTAGCCTGTAATCAGCGGATGCTTGCGCCTAATATAATAGGAATAAACAAAGGGTATAACCCAGTCCAGACTACAGTTACACAAGCTACATTTGGCACTACACTAGAGGGCACGGCGGTAGAGCTTTATACCTTGCGCAATGTCCAAGGCGTCACGGCGACTATCACTAACTACGGCGGAACACTCACGGGGCTATTCGTGCCAGACCGTGACGGGAAGCTAGGTAATGTAGTACTCGGGTTCGACAGCCTGGCTGCTTATATCCGCGCCACGAATCCGTACTTCGGTGGCACCATCGGCCGCTACGGCAACCGCCTTGCGAAGGGGCAGTTTACCCTCGATGGTAAAACCTATCAAGTTCCCATCAACAATCCTCCTAATGCATTACACGGCGGTAAACAGGGCTTCAACCGGCGCGTGTGGAGCGCTACGCCCAGCACTGCACCCGAGGGCCCCAGCCTGACACTCAACTATGTAAGCCAAGATGGTGAAGAAGGCTACCCTGGCACCTTGCGGGTGCAAATAGTGTACACGCTCACGAATACTAATACCCTGCGCCTGCGCTACACGGCCACCACCGATCAGCCTACGGTGCTCAACCTGACCAACCACAGCTACTTCAACCTAGGGTACGGACAAAGCCAGGATATCCTAGGGCATGTACTGACGCTCGCGGCTGACCGCTTCACACCGGTTGACAAAACCCTGATTCCTACCGGTGAGCTACAATCGGTGGCCGGCACCCCTATGGACTTTCGGCAGCCGCACACCATCGGCGAGCGGATCGGGCAGGTGCCGGGTGGCTACGACCACAACTGGGTGCTGGCCGACAAGCTACAGGCTGTGCCGGAGCTAGCTGCCTCAGTATACGAGCCTAGGTCGGGGCGCATCATGGAGGTGTACACCGATCAGCCTGGCGTGCAGTTTTACTCCGGTAACTTCTTGAAGGGCAATCTGAAGGGTATAGGCGGCGTAACGTACGGCCAGCACTATGGCTTTGCTCTCGAAACGCAACACTTCCCCGATTCACCTAATCAACCCAATTTTCCCAGCACGGTGCTACGGCCCGGCCAGGCGTTTCACTCGACAACTGAATACCACTTTGGCGTGCGCAAATAACTGAACCACCCACCAATACTCTCACGCTGCTAGCGTCTTGTAAAATTCCCCTGACCAAAGGCTTCTGCCGGAGCCGAGCGGTTCTTTCACCTTTTTTTCACGAAAAAATGTTGCTCAAAAAGACTACCCTGCTACTGCTCACGAGCGGAATAAGCTGGTATCAGCTTCAGGCTCAAACGCTGCGCCCACCAGCTTACCCACTTGTGACACACGATCCATACTTCAGCGTATGGGCCTTTCAAGATGTGCTGACCGATGCTCCGACGCGGCACTGGACCGGCGAGGCACAAAGCCTGGAAGGAGTGGTGCGGGTAGATGGGAAGGCCTACCAGTTTATGGGGAAAGCTAGCCCGCAGTATCGTGCCATCATACCGATAGTGGGCGAGCAACCCTATAAGGCCCGCTATACGTTCACGCAGCCTGCTGCGGGTTGGGAGAAGGCAAACTTTGCGGCTACCAATTGGAAGGAAGGCGCGGCACCCTTTACCGATAACAAGGGGCTGAATGGCACTACCTGGACGGAGGGTGATATTTGGGTGCGCCGCACGGTGAGCGTAGCCAACCCACGTGCAGCGGGGCAAGTGCGCCTGCTCATGGAGCACGACGACGACGTGGAAGTATACCTGAATGGGGTGATGCTCACGAAGCAAACCGGCTTCAACAGCAAGTACGACTTCTTCACCATTCCGGCTGCGGGCTTGCAAGCCTTGCACGCTGGCGACAACGTGCTAGCCATGCACGCCAACAGCCCGCAAGGTGGGGAGTACCTCGATGCGGGCCTCTACGAAACCTTGCCCGAGCAGACGCAGATAGGCACTGCTCGCCAAACGGCCGTAACTGTAACCGCCACCCAAACCACCTATACCTTCGCCGCAGGACCGGTGCAGTTGACCGTCAATTTCTTGTCGCCGCTGCTGCTGGATGAGCTGGAAACCGTCGCCCGCCCGGTGAGCTACGTGACCTATACCGCTACCACCACCGATGGCAAAAGCCACGCTACTCAGGTGCTGCTGACGGAGGCTGGCACACTCGCCGCTAACACGCCGTACCAGGAGGTTACTACGCGCGCGGGCTCATCTGGCAATCTGCGTTGGCAGTCGATGGGTACCACAGCGCAACCCTTGCTGAAGAAGGCCGGCGACAACATTCGCATTGATTGGGGCTACGCATATTTGGCGGCGCCAGGCGGAACACTTAGCGCCGGCAATCCGCAAGCGTTGAAAACGAGCTTTGCTCAGAAAGGAACCCTGCCTGCTGCCCAAAACCAACCTGGTCAGGCCCAGCGTGTGGCCCAAGTCGCAATGCTAGACCTAGGTAGCGTAACCACCAAGCCCGTTGAGAAGCACTTGCTGATGGGCTATGATGAGCAGTACGCCGTGCAGTACTTCGGCCAGAACCTGCGCCCCTGGTGGCGCCGCGACCCCAGCATGACGATGGAGAAAGCACTGCAAGCGGCCGAAGCTGATTATACGCGCCTGCGCAAAAAAGCTACTGACTTTGATAAGAAGCTGTATGCCGATGCGCAAGCCGTTGGAGGCCAGAAGTACGCCGACTTGTGCCAGCTAGCTTATCGCCAGGCCATTGCGGCGCATAGCATCGTGGCCGGCCCGAAAGGCGAGCTGTTTTTCTTCTCAAAGGAAAACTTCTCCAACGGTTCCATTGGTACCGTAGACGTAACTTATCCCTCGGAGCCCATGTTCTTGCTCTACAACAACGAGCTAGCCAAGGGTATGCTGCGCTTCATCTTCGATTACTCGGAGTCGGGACGGTGGAAAAAGGACTTCCCAGCTCACGATGTCGGAACGTACCCCTTGGCTAATGGGCAAACCTACGGCGAAGATATGCCCGTGGAAGAAGCTGGCAACATGCTGATTTTGACCGCGGCTGCGGTGCGTATGGATGGCAAAGCCGACTTCGCCCGCGAGCATTGGCCTACGCTCACTAAGTGGGTGGGCTTCCTGAAGCGCGACGGTTTCGACCCAGCTAACCAGCTTTGCACCGACGACTTTGCCGGGCACCTAGCTCGCAATACCAACTTGTCGCTGAAGGCCATTATGGGTATTGCCTGTTACGCGCAAATGGCCCAGCAACTCGGCGACCAGAAAACGGCCACCGAACACTTTACCCTGGCCCGCGAGCTAGCCGGCAAGTGGCAGCAAATGGCCAAAGACGGTGACCATTATGCGCTCACCTTCGACAAAACTGCCGGCTCCTGGAGTCAGAAGTACAACTTGGTGTGGGACAAAGTATTGAGCTTGAATATTTTCCCGCCGGAAGTGGCTCAGCAGGAGCTAGCTTTCTACCTCAAGCACCAGCAGCGCTACGGCTTGCCGCTCGATAGCCGCCGCACGTATACCAAGTCGGATTGGATTATGTGGACGGCCACGATGGCCAAGAGCGAAGCCGATTTCCAAGCGCTGGTGGCCCCCGTGTGGCAGTTTGCTAACGAGACCCCCAGCCGGGTACCGCTCAACGACTGGCACGAAACCACCGATGCTAAGCAAGTAGGTTTCCAGGCCCGCTCCGTCGTGGGTGGCTACTTCATGAAAATGCTGGATCAGCAACTGAATGGCAAAGGCGCCGTTCCGAAATAGGTGCTTCGGCCAGTAGCCATAACCTAGCTCGATAGGGTTTAGGCACTGTAAGTAAATCACCAGTCTCGGTCACGAGATAAGAACATTTCAGGCCCGTCATCCGGCTACTATAGCCGAGTGGTGGGCCTGATTTGGTGAAAGCTAGCTTGGGGCCCCAAAGATGAGCTAGAAGCTAAAGTGTAAGCAGCCAATCCAAAGGCAACGGACTGTTCTGGCAGGCGTAGGATGAAAGAAGAAGTCCCGCTGACTAAGTGTTCCTTCAAGACGTTGCTTTACCGTGCTCAGCTAGTTATCATCGACGAGTTTTTTGAGCTAGGGTAGCGAGCAGCAACTAGCAACGGTGTACACACGCTCTCTAACCACCCTACCATGAGCCATGAAAGAAAGCTAAACGAACTGGAAGCTACTGCTATCTGTGGTAATGATATTTCTTCTTCGTGTCTCTACGTATCGGCATTAGCTATTGCGTATGCGGGCCAGTACGCCTGGGTAGCGTTGCTAGTCGTGGGAGCCGTGCTCTATTTATTTCGCCGCATCTACGGGGAAGTAGTAGGTGCCTTACCGCTCAACGGTGGGGCTTACAACGTGTTGCTCAACACCACTAGCAAACGCAATGCTGCTGTGGCGGCCTGTTTAACGATTCTGTCCTATATGGCCACCGCGGTTATTTCTGCTTCCGAGGCCATGCATTACCTGCATACGCTGTGGCACGGCTTACCTATCATTTTCGCGACGGTGCTGTTGCTCGGCCTGTTTCTGCTCCTCACTATTCTCGGTATTTCCGAATCGGCGGTAGTAGCGGTAGGCATCTTCTTGCTCCACTTGTTTTCGCTGACGCTGCTCGTGGGCGTCACGGGTTGGTACCTCATGCAGCATGGTACGGCCACGCTAGCAACCAACTGGCATATGCCGCTGAAAGGCAGTTTGCCGAGTGCTTTGTTTCTAGGGTTTAGTGCGGCCATGCTCGGTATTTCGGGCTTCGAAAGCTCCGCCAACTTCGTGGAGGAACAGGCACGGGGCGTGTTCCAGAAGACCTTGCGCAACATGTGGGTAGTCGTGACGGTATTCAACCCACTGTTAGCCTTTCTGGCCATTGCTGCGCTACCCCTAGCCGCAGTGGGCGAGCACACCGAAACGTTGCTCTCTCATCTAGGGCAGACGACGGGTAGTTCTTGGCTAGCCACGCTTATTTCCGTTGATGCCGTTGCGGTGCTGAGTGGGGCGGTACTCACGTCGTTTGTAGGCGTGAGTGGTCTGATGAAGCGCATGACCTTAGACCGCATTTTGCCGCCGTTCTTTCTGAAGGAGAATAAGCGCCAGAGCAACTACGTCATTCTCATTACCTTCTTCTTGCTGTGCATTTCGGTGCTGCTGATCACCAACGGGCAGCTAGGTCCGCTGGCCGGGGTGTACACCATCTCGTTCTTGTCGGTAATGGCGTTTTTTGCCCTTGGCAACTTCCTGCTCAAGCGAAAGCGCCCCAAGCTTCCGCGGCCCGTGTACGCGAGTGTAGGCACGGTGTCGCTGGCCCTCCTGGGTGTGCTGACAGCTCTTTACGGCAACATTCGCATCCGGCCCGACTACCTGATTGTGTTTCTGCAATACTTTCTGCCGGCTTTGTTGCTGGTCACGGCCATGCTCAACCGCAAGGGGATCCTAAACTTGGTACTGCAAGCGGCTCAATCATTTGCTAGTAAGTCGCCCCGTATCTCGCGCCTTACTCAGATCACCATCCGTCGGCAGTTGCGGGAGCTACACCGGCAGGAATTTGTATTCTTTACGAAGGGCGACAACGTCTCCAACCTCAACAAGGTAATGGCTTACGTCGTGGAGAATGAATCCACAAACCGCCTCAAAATCGTGACGGTACTACGGGAGGGCGAGGTATTTCCGCAGGAGCTGATCACGGACATTCGGGTGCTCGATCGAGCTTACGAGGAAATCGTGGTGGATTTTGTGACCATGAGAGACACATTCGGGCCGGAGCTGATTGACCGGCTGAGCAAAGAGTGGCAAATCCCGAAGAACTTCATGTTCATTGGCTCCCCCGGCGACCATTTTCCCTACCAGATTTCCGAGCTAGGTGGCGTTCGTCTGATTATTTAAGAAGTAGTCCATTAAATGTAATTGACCAATTGATTCGAGGTGTTTCGAAGATGAGCTACTCAGCCACTGGGAGCCAATAAGCAGTAGCTGCTCCCTCGAAAGTGACGAAGCAAATCGTCGGCGTTTTATCTAAAACCGAGTTTACTTAGCGCACTGAGCAACTTTGTTGGCTGAGGATAGTATCCGTTTGTAGATGGTTTGAGGGCGCTTTGCGCCGACATGGCTGAATGGCTTAGTTCATCGGTACCACAGAAACGCACGCCTACCTTCGCCTGAATGCCTACTTCTCCTACTCGATATGCCAGGCTGCTCGCTTGGCTTGATCAGCATTTTCTTCAGCGGCTCTACACCGATCGGGTGCGGCGGCTTGTACTGCAAAGTTTTCCCTTTTGGTTTGCCTCCATCATTACGGGGATCGTAGCTGTGGGCTATGAGCGGCTATTTGAGTGGGCCGAGCACACCAGTTTCACTTGGCTCCGACACCAACCGCTGCTTGCTTTCGTCCTTACGCCGCTCGCTTTTTTTGTCTCGTGGGTGTTGGTGCAGCGCTTTGCGCCCGCTGCTCGCGGCAGTGGCATTCCGCAGGTAATGGCTAGCATTGAGCTATCGAACCCCGCCAACTATCGCCGTACAGGCTACCTGCTTAGTTTGCGGGTAGTTTTCATCAAGGTGCTGAGTAGCGTGGCATTGCTGCTAGGAGGTGGCGTAATCGGGCGCGAAGGACCTACTATTCAACTGTCGGCAGCTATTTTTCGGGCTATCAACCGCTTGCAGCCAGCAGGCTGGCCGAAGCTTTCTCGGCAGATTGCGTTAGTGACAGGTGGTGCTGCTGGGCTAGCCGCCGCCTTCAACACGCCGCTAGGAGGCATTGTGTTCGTAGTGGAAGAGCTGACGCAAATGCACCTGGCACGCTTCCGTATGGCTGTGTTTTCGGCCGTTATTGTAGCGGGCCTCACAGCGCAGGCAATTCTGGGCCCTTACTTATACCTAGGTTTCCCGAAAGTGACAGCGCACGCGGGGTGGTTCCTGGCTACGGTCGTGCTGGTTGCCATCATCTGCGGCTTGGCGGGTGCTGTATTTGCTAAGACCCTTCTGTGGCTCGGGCACTATCGCCGCCGCTTCGACACCTTCGGGAAGCAAGCTATGTGGGTAATAGGCTGCGGCTTATTGATGGCAGTCCTGGCCTACGGAGTAGGGCAGGAAGGTGTGGGTACCGGCAAACCCATCATCAACCGGCTTCTATTTCAGAATGACAGCCAGACGCCTTGGTACCTATTCCCCGTACGTTACGTGGGAATGGCACTGAGCTACAGCGGTGGGGGCGCGGGCGGCATCTTCGCGACCTCCCTGAGTGCAGGCGCCATTCTAGGCGACGCCCTAGCCCGACTAGGAATGGTGCCTGTAGAAGACCGTAACCTCTTGATCCTAGTGAGTATGGTCAGCTTCCTGACGGGCGTAGTACGCTCCCCATTCACGGCGGCTATTTTGGTATTGGAAATGACGGACCGTCACTCAGCTATTTTTCAATTATTGCTCAGCGGCATGATGGCGCAAGCGGTGGCTTCTCTAGTCGATCCGCACTCCTTCTACGAGCATCTTAAAGCCAGTTTCTTGCGGGAGGCGCTAGCCCAACCAGCCCCGCCGGTTCTACCCCGTCTACCCCGTGCCGCTCGTCCGGCGCAGGAGTAGTTCTTGTAAGGCGGTGCTTAAGAAGAGCCACTAGAAATGGCGTAGCAGCTAGAAGTTCATGCGCAGACGATAGCTAGGTCGTTTGCAGCCAAGCAGTGGCTTGGTTAAGATCTTCAAAGAGGGCAACGGAAAAATAGCACCGAAACTTGGCGATTACTGGGTCGGTGTGCAGGCGGTGAGTTGGCTCCAGAGCCGGTAGCACAGCGTAGCGATTACAATGCGTATGGGCTGTCGTTTCGGGTAACCAGCGCGTGAGCAGCCATTCTTGGTCCGCTGCGTCGAAGGCTGCCGGCAGCGCACGGTGGTCGACGAGCAGGCAGCAGAGATTGGTGCGCTCCAAGAGATTACGCGCATGGATGTAGAGCGCCCGCAACTCTAAGCTGGTAGGTGCCTTTCCTGACCAGCGCAAGTACACGTAGGAGTCAGGTAAGTACTCGAGGGTCCCAAGCGCGTTGGAGAAGTAATGGTGGGTGGTAAGCATCACGGGCAATTAGCAAGCGGAAAGATAGTGTAACGTAATAGCGCTGCCCCTGTTTCCAAGAAGCTAGGTCAATAACTGGTAGCTAGCTCCGGTCGATGTCTCATAAGTTCGTTGAAACTTGCTTAGCGGCCAAAGAATAGGAAAGCGAAAGCACCTATGGATAGGTCGACGCTAGTACAACGTTTTTCGACGCTTATTGCAGCAGATTTTACTTTGGTACGTACTCTCTAGCATCTACGCGGAATCATCGACTACCCAAACGGTCTGTGGGATACACGTACTTCTTTTCTACTGCCTATGGCTATTACTCAACTCGTACGACCGCTGGTGCGGCCCTTTGCAGAATTCTTTCGGCGTGAGGCGGCCAGTGGTATTATTCTCTTTTTTAGTGCTGCCCTAGCGCTGTTGCTGGCAAATACCAGCTGGGGAGTAGCGCGCTACTTTCCGGCCCTGTGGGATGAGCACTTACGCATTGCCTTCAACGGCTGGGTGCTCGACAAGAGCTTGCTGCACTGGATCAATGATGGGCTAATGACTATCTTTTTCCTGATAGTAGGCCTAGAAATTAAGCGCGAAGTGCTAGAGGGCGAACTGTCCTCGTTGCGGCAAGCGGCCTTGCCAATTGCCGGGGCGCTAGGCGGGATGCTACTACCAGCTCTGCTGTTTACGCTCTTCAACCGGGGCACCCCCACTGCGGGTGGCTGGGGCATTCCCATGGCCACCGACATTGCTTTTGCCCTAGCCGCCCTGCAGCTGCTCGGTTCGCGGGTACCCCTGGGGTTGAAGGTATTTCTCACGGCCTTGGCTATCGTCGATGACCTAGGGGCGGTGCTCGTTATTGCGGGCTTCTACACCCGCGAACTGCACCTGACTTTTCTCTACTTGGCCGTGGGCACATGGGCGGTGCTGTTGCTGCTCAACTGGCTAGGGGCGCGCAGTTTGTGGTGCTACCTTCCTTTGGGAGTGTTGCTGTGGTACTTCACGCTAGAATCGGGGATACATGCTACGCTCGCCGGCGTGTTGTTGGCGGTGGCTATTCCGTTTCGCATTAGCCACGAGCGACCCGTGTTGTTGCGCCTGCTGAATGACCGATTAACCTACCTAAGTGATGAAGCACATAACTCCGAGGCTGACCCACGGACTATCAGCGAAGAAATGGAGCATTTGGTGAATGTTATCAGCTCGCCGGCCCAGAAGCTGGAAGAGCGCCTGCACTCCGTGGTCAGCTTTGGTATCATTCCGCTGTTTGCTTTCGCCAACACGAGCTTAGCACTAGAATCCTCCGTGTTTAAGGAGTTGCTTTCCCCGTTGGGGCTAGGTATTATGGCCGGCTTAGGGCTAGGCAAGCCGCTCGGAATTGGACTGTTTGCGTGGGCCAGTGTGCGGCTCGGTTGGGCCGCATTGCCGCCCGGTGTGTCGTGGCGACATTTGTGGGGCGCCGGGATTTTGGGAGGCATTGGCTTTACGATGTCACTGTTTATTACGCTGTTAGCCCTAGGAGAACATTCTGAAGGAGAAGCAGTAGCTAAGTTAGCCATTCTACTAGTTTCTCTGTTATCGGGCGTGGTCGGCTACTTGCTGTTACGCAAGGCTCCTACTATTTCGCCGTTGTAAGTAACGAAATAGGTGCAGCGTTAAATTCTTGCTCTGTGACCTAGCTTAAAGAAAGCTGATATAAAAAAAGCCAGGCAGTACTGCCTGGCTTTTTTTATGGGAAACGGTAACGAGCTTAGTTCGTGCCGCCGGTAGTACCGGTACCATTAGCCTTCTTCTCAGGATTGGCAGCGCTCGACTGCATCTGCATCGGGTTGGGTACCGCTTGCTGCTGCTGCTGAAACAACTCGAAGCGCGACGGAGCTAGTTTGCGGGGGAAGCTATTGTTGCTCACGTCGGTATCAGCGGTTTGCAGGTAAGGGTCGAGGGAGAAAGCCACCACGGGCTTTTCCGTGATGAAGACCTTCGTTACTACTTCGTTGTTCTTGCGCCAAATTTCGGCCGGAATGTTCACCAGCTCCTGTTTGCCGTCCTCGTAGGTCATCTGCACGATGACGGGCATTAGGAGGCCACCTAGGTTGCGCAGGTTCACTTCATAGAATTGCAAGCCGTTGTTGAGACGCTTCTGCTGCTCGGGGCTCAACGTCTGAATGTACTTCTGGTACCGAGCACGGTCGGCGTCGGTTGTGGCAGTAGGATCGTACGTGTTGTAGAAGTCCTTTAGCTCAGGCTTATCATCCACCAGCGTCTTCTGCAGATCGGTGAGGTTGCGCTGCTGGGTAATGGTTTTAGGCGCCGCGTTGATCATCTCCCGCTTGCGGGCATTCTCAATCTCGGGGTTTTTCGAATCCACGGTATACCACTTCACGCCCTCGATGCTGAGGTCAGTGTGGTCGGTACCGTAGAACCAGCCGCGCCAGAACCAGTCGAGGTCCACGCCCGAGGCATCTTCCATGGTGCGGAAGAAGTCAGCCGGCTCAGGGTGCTTGTAGGCCCAGCGGCGGGCGTATTCTTTGAAGGCGTAGTCGAACAGCTGACGACCCATCACCGTTTCGCGCAGCACGTTCAGCGCGGTAGCAGGTTTGCCGTAGGCGTTGTTGCCTAGCTGCAACACCGATTCCGAGTTGGTCATGATCGGGTTCTGCAAGCTCTTATCCATGCTCATGTAGGGCACGATGTTCTTCGGCTCGCCGCGGCGCGATGGATAGTCGCGCTGCCATTCTTGCTCCGTCAAAAACTGCACGAAGCTGTTCAAGCCCTCATCCATCCAAGTCCACTGGCGCTCATCGGAGTTGATGATCATGGGGAAGAAGTTGTGGCCGACTTCGTGGATAATCACCGAAATCATTCCGTATTTCCGCTCCGCCGAATAGGTGCCGTCCTTCTCGGGGCGGCCACCGTTAAAGCAAATCATAGGGTACTCCATGCCGCCCACGGGCCCGTGCACCGAAATGGCAACCGGGTACTCGTAAGGAATCGTGAATTTCGAGTAGGTTTTAATGGTGTGAGCCACTACCTGCGTCGAGTACTGACCCCACAGTGGGTTGCCCTCCTTGGGATAGTAGCTCATGCACATCACGTCTTTGCCGTTCTGCTTGACACCGAGGGCATCCCAGATAAACTTGCGCGAGCTGCACCACGCAAAGTCGCGGACATTTTCGGCCGCAAATGTCCAGGTTTTAGTGCCTTTGGCGCGGCTTCCCTCGGCCTTCACTGCCTCAGGTTGCTCTACAACCAACACGGGCTTCGTTGCCGTTTTGGCTTGCTGTAAACGCTTGCGCTGCGCGGCCGACAGTACTTGATCGGGGTTCACCAACACGCCAGTGGCACCCACCACGTGGTCGGCGGGGGCAGTAATGCTCACACGGTAATCGCCGAAAGGCAGCGTAAACTCGCCCTGACCTAGGAACTGCTTCTGCTGCCAGCCCTGGTTATCAGAGTACACGGCCATGCGCGGGTAGAACTGCGCAATTTCGTAGAGATAGTTCTTGTCCTCGGGGAAGTATTCGTAGCCCGAACGCTCACTGATTTTGAGTTGGTCGTTGATGTTGTAGTGCCACGCTACGCTGAACGTCACCGACTGCTTCGGCCGCAAAGGCGTGGGCAGGTCGATGCGCATCATGGTGTGGTTGATGGTGTGCGGCAGGTCTTTGCCACCCTTCATCTTCACCGATTCAATCTTGAACCCGCCGTCGAAGTCCGACTTCATCAGGTAGTCCATGGCCTGAAACGACATCTTCTCCTGTACCTGCGCGATCTGCGTGGCGGTGGTCATGGAGTTCTTATCCAGGATGTTCTGATCGAGCTGTACCCACAGATACGTCAGCACATCGGGCGAGAGGTTCGTGTAGGTGATGTCCTCCGAGCCAGTAATGGCCTGCTTCTCGTCGTCGAGCTTCACGCGGATGTTGTAGTCGGCGCGCTGCTGCCAGTAAGCGTGACCAGGGGCACCGCTGGCTGTGCGGTACTCGTTGGGCGTCGGCAACTCCGTGCCGAGCTGCGCAAACTTATCCGTGCCGGAGTTGGTGGTTTGGGCCCGCAACGGCATAGTAGCCAGCCCGAGGGCGCCAGCCACTAAAAGTAAGTGTTTCAGCATATTAAGAAGATGTTTCGAGACAGCGTAAAAACAAATATACAAAAGCCAGCTCCATAACGTGCTTACAGACAAGCCCTAAAAAGGCAAGTTGCACGAAGAAGCTAGGACACGTCATCTTTCCTTATCAAACACCCAGCAAGAGCACCACAGCGATGCCCGCCGCCGCGCTGCTCACCGCCAGGATCCAGTCGCGGCGCGCTACCCGGAAGACTTGTAACATGGTAAACCCCACCAGCAGAATGATCAGCACAATAAGCAGCTGACCAAATTCAACCCCTAGGTTGAACGCCAACAGCTCTAGTACGGGGCGGCTCTGGCGGCCAAGCAGCTCGCGTAGGTAGCTCGAAAATCCTAGCCCATGAATCAGTCCGAAGACGGCGGCCAGCAAGTTGGGCAGCGCCAACACAACCGACCCCTGACGCCAGGAACTGCGGTCGAGGCGGCGGGAATCTTCGCGGCCAGTCTGCCGCATGTTCAGCACGCACGTCAGCAGGATGGTAATCGGAATCAGGGTTTCAATTACCTGAACATCGTACTTTACAAAACCTAGGGTAGCCAGCGCTAGGGTCAGGCTGTGCCCCACGGTGAAGCTGGTTACCAGGGCTATCACTCGTCGCCAATCGGTTAGCACGTAAGGCGCACAAAGGGCCAGCAGGAAGACGAGATGATCGTAGGCCTGCAGGTTGAAGATGTGGAAAAACCCGAGTTTGAGGTAAGTCTGAAAAACGGAAGCCATGCCCTAAAGCTAGGCATCTCTGCAAACTTCCTTTCGAAGCTCGACTATCCCAAGAGAACCGGTGAGTAAGAACGAAGACGGAGTATTTCGCTCAGAAGTAGCCATAATATGATAGCAAACGGGCCGCTGGTTACTTACCAGCGGCCCGTTTGTCTGTTCCATCAACCCAAATTTATTCCCGCACAATCCGGCGGACATCGGTGCCGCCTTGGCTTTGTGCCCGCAGCATGTACACGCCCGAAGCTAGCTTGCCCAGCGGCAGCACTTTTTGCGTTTGACCAGCTTTAACTTTTGTTGAGAAGATCTGCTGGCCCAAGGCATTGCACAAGGTTAGAGTTACGTCTTGGGCGTAACCACCTAGCTCCACGGTTAAGTTGCCCTCGTGGGTAGGGTTCGGATAAACGTGGAACGAGGTGCCAGCAAGCGGCTTGTTTGCCGCCGTCACGTTAAGCCGCTCTCCCTTAAAATGCACGTCCTTGAGCAAGGAGTAACGGCCGGCGCTGGTCGTGCCCGCCGAGAAATAGAGCCGTACCGTGAGCTTCTGGCCTGTGCTAATGGTGAGCCCAGTAGTGCTGTTCAATGGGTAGCGAAAGGTAGTGGTCACGCCATTGGTTTGGTTGGCCAGCACCAACGGACTAGCAAAGGTGCCTAGTCCGGTACTGCTATTGAGGCTGCCAACCGGCCCTCGGCCGCCTGTCAGCTCTGTAGAATCGGAGACGAAGCCACTGCGCGAAACTAGGACGGCCAAGCGACCGTTGGCTGTACCGTAAAAACCAGCCGTGAACACCAATGAATCGACTCGGATAGAGGTGCTGTTGGGCGAAGTAGTCAAGGTGAACTCCTCATAATACCGGCGGTTAGGGTTGCTGCTAGGGTTCGGTACCCACGTGCCATCACCGTTTGCCGACGCGCCCAGCGCCTGACCAAATGCCTTCGAGTAAGCCTTGATTGCTGGTACCGTCGTGCCATTCGAAACGTAAAAATTACGCAACGTGGAGCTGCTCGCAATTACACTTGTGCTGCGGACAGCTGCGCTATCTTGGTTATTCACTTTCAGAGGCCACCATTGCAAGGGCACTGATACGGGCTGTGGCGTATTCACCTTCGTGCCATTCACGGCTACATTGACGGGAGCAGCCCCCGTGCTCGTGTGCACGATGTTGCCGCCGTACGTGCCCGCCGCCGAGGCATTCAGGCGTACGCTAATAGTGGTGCTAGCTAGGGTATTGTTCGCTTGGGAGAGGACGAGCGGAGTGGCCGAGTTATACCACGTTGTGCCGCCGTTCGCCGACACTTCATAGCTAGGCGGTGGCGTAATGGTCACGCTGCCTAGGAGGTTTACGCCCGCCAGCACGTACGTCTGCGGGGCGGAAGGCCCGTTGCTGTACTGCGCAAAGGTAATAGTGCCACCTGTAATGTTGATGGTCGGCACACTCGATACCTCAATAGTGGGAGTAGTGTGCGTAGCTAGGCCCGCTTTGGAAGCACGCAAGTAATAGTAGTAGATATTACCAGCGGCAGGTAGCGCATCGGTTGCCTGGAAGTTGTAGGTCGAGTCATTCTGGGCTGTGGCTTCGTATATTTTATTGAAGGTCACATTATCCGTCGAGCGAAACAGCTCATACTTGATCTGACTCATGGCCCAGCTAATATTCCAGTCGAGCGTAGCCTGCGTAGCGCCTTTGGTAGCCCGGAAGTTCGATACCGCAATGTCGGGCGTGTTCAGGGTAGTGCAGAAGCCTGCGACTACCGTGCACGGGTCCCAAGTACCAAACAGCTTGGCCTTCACGTACTGAGCTGTATCAGCACTCGTCAGTTGCTTCGACCAAGTCACGCGCTGGTTCACGGGTACCAGTTTGCCATTGAAGTAGCGCGTCTGGTACTCGGCGTAGGTGATCTTCGTTACATCGGTGCCAGCATCCCAGGTGACCCAGCCGGCTGGTAGAATCTGATTGGCGCCGATGGTCGTCTTCAGGAACACAACTTTGTTTTCGGCTAGTGGTGATGAGCCAGTGGAATTTTGCCAGGGCCGACCTAGGTAGTACTGCGTGCCACCAGTGTTCGACGGAATTTTGGTGTTCCGAAATACATACCCGTAGGTCTGACCGGGCGGGGTATTCGCGGCCGTGATAAAGGAGCTGCCCGCTGTCGTGCGCGTCTTCGCATAAATCACGCAGTTGTCGAACAGCGCAATAGCGTTGCCGAATATAAAGTCCACGTTGCCGTCGATGTAGCAATCCTTGAAGTACTGCCGACCGTTGCCGTAGTTGAGCAGCGTGTCTTGGTTGCCCTGGAACCGGCAATTCTTAAAAGCGGCCCGATCAGCGTACAAGCTCACTGCTACTGCCTGCGAACCGTCGCCGAAGGAGTTAACGAACGTGATATTCAGCGCCGAAAAGTCGGTGGCATTCACCGTCACGCTGCCTGAGCCGCCAGTACCTAGGGTGCCACCGGAGCCGTTCGGGGTGTTGGCGTTGTCGTTCCAGGTAAGGATGGTATTGGCCACACTTTCACCGATCAGTTGCACGAAAGGCTTATTAGCTGGCACCGTCACCTTCTCCTGGTAAATACCATTCTTGATAAAGATGGTATAGACCGATGTGCGGCCGGTGGGTACAGCATCAATGGCGGCCTGCACCGTTTTGTAGTTGCCGCTTCCGTCTTTCGCCACCACTAAGTCGTAGGCGAAAAGCGGCGAGTAGAACGCTGAGCCAAGCAGCAACAAGACAAGGAGAAACCAACGCTTGTTGGTGGGCAGGGCCGCACGGTAAGTAGAATGTGGAACCATAGTGTTTGGTTTTGGTGGGATTGAGGTTGGAAAGGCATATTAACGGGGTTTGTAGCTGATAAGACGCCTGCTGACTAGATAATTTGTGCAATCGTTGCCGGGAACGATTGCAAGCGTCTATTTACGTTCTTCTTGCTAGTTCATGCTTCAGGTATTTAGCTGTAATTCTGCTATATACTTCTTACAAAAAGCCCCACTGCCAATGAATGACAGTGGGGCTTTTTTGCAGTGTGGGATAAGCGCTAGGAGCAAAGCCTAGCTTAGAACTTGGTCTTTACGATATCGAACTGCGTGGCAGTGCTTTGGTAAGGGTAAAGCACGTACGCGTCCGAAATGCTACGGCGGGTAATGGTGGTGGGGCTAGTTGCGCCCGTCGCAAAGCTGCCCGTGGCATTAGCCGTAGCCCACGAGTCGTTGCTGGATAAGCGGAGCACGGTGCTCTGCGAACCAGATACTAGTAGCAACGTCTTCGCATTCAGGAGCAAGAGGCCGTCGGCGCCTACAACGCTCTGGTTGCTCGTCACACGCGTGAAGTTTTTAGGAGCATTGATGGGTATTTTGAACAACACGCCTTCCGTTGTTTTGGCTGCAATCAGGTAGCCATCGGGATGGTAGACGATGCCATTAAGTCCAAAACCAGTAGCAGCACCTAGCTGCGCATCTTCCAGAAAGATAGAGGCGTTGCCTTGCGTATCAACTTTGTAAATGATCGGTGAGAAGCTATCAGTTACGTAAGCGTTGCCTTCAATGTCTACGGCTATGTCATTCGCGAAATGGCGCTGATCGGGCCGGAGCGCACTTAGGTTAACGTAACTAACCAAGTTGCCATTGTTCGAGTTGAAAATCGCTAAGGCGGCTAGCTTATTCAGGGTGGCAGGCGACGTACGCGTTGCGTTAGACCCGTTATCAGACACGGCAGCTAGCAAGCGATGCCGAACAGGGTCGATGTTCAAGCCGATGGTGGAAATCAGCCGTGAGTCGTCGCCGAACACGGTGTAGGTGCCGTCGTCTTCCACGGCTCCTATCCGGCCCAGGCGGCGTGAACTCACCAAAAAGTGCTGGTTCAACTCGTCGTATTGTACACCCTCCGGAAAGACGCCAGGTTGCGCAACAGTGACTTTATCGGGGGTAAATGGGTTAGGCAGCGTGCCGTCTTCCGAGCAAGAAGCCAGGAAAGAAGACGTGCCAATCGCCAGCGCGGCTAGTGAGAAGAAACGGCGAAAAGCAATCCGGGTGGATTGTCGAGGAAAGAAGAGGTTGGGCATACTGGGTAGGATGAAGGTGTAGTGGTTGGAGAACTAGAATGCAATTTTACTATACGAACCCGAGCAAGGTACGATCCGCTTGAGACACAATTATATACGCAGTTAGAAAAAGCTAGGTAAGCTGAACAGCTTTCCCCAAGGAAGTTGTCCCGTGGCTGCAAGAGCAAGACACAAGAACATGCAAGCTAAACTTGGGACGAATTATTGCTACAGAGCCATCATTTTTTGCTATAAATATTCTTTTTCTACTCCTATCATATGATAAAAGCACTACTTATCGGTGGCTTGCTAAGCATGGGTGTTGGTACTGCACTAGGCCAAACTACTTCTGGTAATCTGAAGTCCGAGACCTTCAAGCAGCATCTACGTGCTCAATATCTGAATAATGATACTGCGCAGGCTATTATTAATTTGTATAGCCGGCGGCAGGCGGGTGGTGCCAGCTGGATCTTTTCGTCGGCGTTGGTTGCGGCCCGAGTGGCCACTGCTTCCAATAGCACGACAGTCAACAACGCGTATGTAGTGCAAGACAACAGCAGCAACGGTGCAGCTGCCGCCTTGGTGCTGGTTCCGTTTGCTGCCTACGGCCTAGGCAAGATGCTGCACTACAGCAACGGTAACCTAGAAAAGACGCTCACGACCTATGCTGCTGGTCATCCCTTGGCACGTAGCACGCGCCGAAAGCTGAAGCGCCGGTTTTTTACCCAACCGATCATTCAATATAAATCAGTTGACTATAAGCCTGCTAAGTAAATAGCTCTAGTATTTATGCGTAAGTCTTTTTGCTTGCTATTGGTGCTAGTGCTGTTTGGGACTACACTCCTTGCTCAGTCTACTAATGCTAGCTTGCCCGCAGCGCCACCCACAGCATCTGCCGACTCTGGAGCAGTGCTGTTGTTCAACGGTTGGTATTTGCCGCGCTACCAACCCAAAGCTGCGGAAGCCGACACAACGGGTGCGCTGCTCTCGATGTTTCGTCGCCGCCGAGTGGCTGGCTATGCCTTCACGATTCCCTTTATCGTGGGTATGTCGCTCGCATTGCCCATCTCCTCGACCGATAGCTACGGCCGGACCACGGTTGCGTCGGAGGCTATATCGCCGCCCCTAGGTATTGCGGTGCTAGCAGGTACGTTCGCCGGATTTATTGTGCATGCCAATACCTACAACAAAAAACACTTGCTTGCCGTGGACCACGCCTACGCAGCGGGTAAACCAATTCCGGCCAAGTATCGGCGCGGCTTAAAGCAACAGCACTTCGCGGAAGCCGCCTACCTACGAGAGGCGCTACGCCAGCAAATGCAGCGTGAGCAGTTACAAACGAGCAATACCTCTAAGTAATTTGTAGGTAACTAGCTGCCATGAAGGCGCACAAAAAAGCTCTCCTAGCGTATTGCTAAGGGAGCTTTTTTGTGCGCCTTCCATATATTGAGTGCGGTGATCAGCTAAGCTAGATCTTTGATACAATAAGTGCGTTCTGTATAAGTTGAGTATTGGTAAAACCTTACAAATTATACCCTTATGAAGAATGTTAGTTTGTTTGCAGTTATGTTGTTCACGGCTAGCAGCGCCAGCTTTGCACAGCCGGCAACCGCTACTATGCCCACGCTAGCGGTGAGCTCCACTACGGTGCTAGCGTCCACCAAACCGTTATCGGATAGCATGCGGCAGGTGGTGCACAAGATATTCAAACGGGGCCGCCTGTATAGTACCGTAGGAGCTGTTGCTGGCGCAACTGTGTTCGGCAGCAGCTTTAGGCTACATCATAGGTGGGCGCAGCGACTGGACGACCGGAGTGGATCTTACGATGGGCGCTAGCGCAGCTTCTTTCAGTGTGGCAAACATGATTCAATTTAACCGCCGTCACGAGCGGGAGGTACTAGTTGCCTTAGAACGAGGGGAGCCATTATCAGAGTTTGTGCGCAATTGGCTACCCTTGCTCGGTAAGCGTAATGAGAAGAAGTTGTTAAGTAGTAAGGCCAATTGATAAGTTTTAGCTCGAAACAGAACAGCCTCGCTAACCTAGGTTAGTGAGGCTGTTTGATTTTAGTGCTGACCCATAAGATGGTAAGTCAAGCTGAATAAAAAAGCGCTTACGGAGGACATCTGTAACTATGATTTTGTCGTCTCGTTCTGCTTCTAAAAGTGCTGCTGAGACGTAGAACTGCTGTATTCGTTGTTTGTAAATTAGACTTTTGGCTGTGAAGTCGTTGTTTTTTTATTGGAGAACTGAACTTGTCCTTTGCTCTAACAATCTATGAAAGTGAGTGACGATGAAAATCAATTTACTATTAGCTCTGCTACTACTTGCTGCGTCGCTTTCCGCGCAGAATATCACCCCAACAGGCAACAGTAATGCAACTGATTTATTCCCTGCTGTTCAAATACAAAAAGCAGATACGACACAAGCAATTCGTCGTCTGTTTCAGAACCGCCGGCGAGGCGGTAGGTTCTTTGCGGTATACAGTGGGCTAGGCGTAGGAGGAATAAGCTATGCAGCGGCGCAGCCAGTAACCGAATCCGCTACTACTTGGCTACCCTACACCGCAGCCAACAAACGGCAAGTTGTGATCATTCTTACGGTAGAAACATTGCCGCTACTGGTCGTCGGAATTGAAAAGCTAAGTAGGTTCAGTCGAAAGAAGAAGCGCTCATTCGCCGGTACGAAGCAGGTGAGCCATTAGCTCCCAAAATTCGGCGACGATTACGGCCCAAGTACTTTCGCCCTTGGCCTAAGCCATAGATAGAAAAGCCCCGCCGACCTAGGTCAGCGGGGCTTTTACATTTACCAATCAACTACAAAAAACGTAGCTCTTACAATCCTGGAATCTGCACGTCCACGTTCTCGAAGCGTACCTGGCCATCTTGCAGCACGGCTTCTACCACCGCATCCTTGCTCACGCGACCTGAGAGAATGTCTTTTGACAACTCGTTCAGAATCACGCGCTGCAACACGCGCTTCAGCGGACGAGCACCGAACTGCGGATCGAAGCCTTGCTCACCTAGGTAGTCGAGCACCTCGTCGGTGGCTTCCAAGCGGATGCCGGCTTCTTCCAGGCGCTGCTGAATCTGGCGGAACTGGATATCCACGATGCGGCGGATTTCCTTGCGCTTGAGCGGCTGGAACATGATGATTTCATCAATCCGGTTCAGGAACTCAGGGCGCATATGCTGCTTGAGGCGGTCGATTACCTCCTCGCGGGTCCGGTCCACTACTTCATCATGGTTATATTCATTCAGCTCTTTAAAATTCTTCTGAATGATGTCGGCTCCGGTGTTAGAGGTCATGATGATGATGGTGTTCTTGAAGTTCGCCACCCGGCCTTTGTTGTCGGTGAGGCGACCATCATCCAGCACTTGGAGCAGGATGTTGAACACATCAGGGTGCGCTTTCTCAATCTCGTCGAGTAAGATCACCGAGTATGGCTTGCGGCGCACGGCTTCCGTTAGCTGACCACCTTCGTCGTAGCCCACGTATCCGGGAGGTGCCCCGATGAGGCGCGATACGGCATGACGCTCCTGGTACTCACTCATGTCGATGCGCACCATGGCGTTTTCGTCGTTGAACAAGTACTCAGCCAGGGCCTTAGCTAGCTCCGTCTTACCAACCCCAGTGGTGCCGAGGAAGATGAACGAACCAATCGGGCGACGTGGGTCTTGCAGACCGGCCCGCGAACGACGCACAGCATCCGAAATAGCCGCAATGGCTTCCGACTGACCGGCTACGCGCTTACCTAGCTCACCTTCTAGGTTCAGGAGTTTCTCCCGGTCGCTGGCGAGCATCTTGCTCACGGGAATGCCAGTCCACTTGGCTACCACTTCGGCAATGTCCTCTTGGGTCACCACCTCTTGCAGCATCGAGCCACCGTCTTTGTTTTCGCTGGCTTGAGTTTGCAGCTCCTTCAGCTTGGCTTCGGCTTCTTGGATCTTGCCGTAGCGCAGCTCAGCCACGCGGCCATAGTCGCCTTGGCGTTCGGCTTGCTCGGCTTCCACCTTGAAGCGGTCAATGCTTTCCTTTACCGTCTGGATGTTGGTCAGCACGTCCTTTTCGCCCTGCCACCTAGCTTTCAAGTCGTCGCGCTTGGTAGCTAGCTCCGCAATTTCCTTGCTGAGCACGGCTTCCCGGTCGCGATTATCTTCGCGGCGGATGGCTTCGCGCTCAATCTCCAGCTGCATAATGCGGCGCTGCACTTCGTCGAGCTCCACGGGCATGGAGTTCAGTTCGATGCGCAGTTTTGCTGCCGCCTCGTCCATCAAGTCGATGGCTTTGTCGGGCAGGAAGCGGTCGGTGATATAGCGCGAGCTGAGTTCAACGGCGGCAATTACGGCATCATCCGTAATACGCACGCCGTGGTGCAGCTCGTACTTCTCCTTGATACCGCGCATGATGCTGATGGCGTCCTCAATGGTCGGCTCATCTACCATCACGGCCTGGAAACGACGCTCCAGCGCCTTGTCCTTCTCGATGTACTTCTGATACTCCTTCAGCGTGGTCGCACCAATGGAGTGCAACTCGCCGCGGGCTAAGGCAGGCTTGAGCAGGTTGGCCGCGTCCATAGCGCCCTCGCCGCCCGCACCAGCCCCAATCAGGGTGTGCATCTCGTCGATGAACAGAATGATCTGGCCTTCCGAGTCCGTTACTTCTTTGATGACGGATTTGAGGCGTTCCTCAAACTCGCCTTTGTATTTAGCACCGGCAATCAGCAAGCCCATATCTAGGCTCATGATCACCTTGTCTTTCAGGTTTTCAGGCACGTCGCCGGCCACGATGCGCTGGGCGAGGCCTTCCACAATGGCGGTCTTACCAACGCCGGGCTCACCGAGTAGCACCGGGTTGTTCTTGGTGCGGCGCGACAAGATTTGCAGCACCCGACGAATCTCTTCATCGCGGCCGATTACCGGGTCCATTTTGCCGGTTTTCACTTGCTCGTTCAAGTTACGAGCATAGCGGTTCAGGCTCTGGTACTGGTCTTCGGCGGTTTGGCTGGTCACTTTGCGGCCCCCGCGTAGCTCTTTGATGGCGGCTTTCAGCTCTTTTTCCGAGAAGCCCGCATCCTTCATTAGCGTAGCGGTGCTATCCTTACCGCTGAGCAGACCTAGCAGCAGGTGTTCCACCGACACAAGTTCATCGTCAAATTCTTTTAGGTAGTTCGTAGCCCGCTGCAAAGCCGAGTTGGCTTCGTTCGACAGGTACGGCGACCCACCGCTCACCTTCGGATAACCGTTTACTACGGCATCCAGGCGGGTATTTAGCAGGTTCTGGTTCGCACCTAGCTTCTTGGTGAGGAAGCTAACTACGTTCTCGTCCGATTGCAGAATTCCCTTCAACAGGTGGCCCGTCTCGATGGCCTGCTGCTGGTTGGCGCCGGCAATTTCGGTGGCCTTCTGCACAGCCTCCTGCGCCTTGATGGTATAGTTATTAAAGTTCATTTTGCTTCGTCGTTGGTAGATACCTCGGGTTAAGAAGTTCTACGGGGGACATAGCAAACGGGGTGCAAAACGTGTTTTTATGACGTTTTGGCTGTTTTTAGCTTTTCTGTCTTTGTTATATCTGACTTTTTGACCATTTGTTTTATTGATTTTGCTGAATTATTGAAAGTAGAGTTTAATAGCTGTCCTAGTTCTTGGGCACGTTGTAGAATAGCATCTTTTGTCCATTCTGTATAATTAACTATGCTCTTACTAATAATGATTTCTGATTTTTTGTAATAATTGTCTCTCTTGTTCTTAAAACTTGAGTTAGCAGCGGCATCATTGAGCTTAGCCTGTAAAACAGTTAGATTGCCAAAGTGATAAGTGTAAGGCTTTAGCTCCGATATATTATTCCATGAATCTACAGTAGGTTTCTGTGGGAAAATATGTTCTACATTACTATTGCTGACTGCAAATTCACCTGTGATAGATTGTTGTTTATTTATAATATTCTTTAATATCCAAAGCGCAGCAGTATTGTTGACGCTGATTGAGCTCTCATTTTGTAAAGAAGATAATACTGCATCATCGCTGATATTCAATGCAGAAAGATAGTCATTGACCTGAGACAAAATTTGGCTTTCATTCTTGCCTTCTCTACCAAGTGTTGTTAGCTTTTTTGCGGATTCATAAAGAATTTCTTCAACAATAGTGGGATTATAGTTAATAATATAAGTTCTCGTGCATATTGTTGATAAAGTATTTGTTATTTTAATAAAATTCTTATCAGAAAGATGTCTCTTGGCAGACAAAAGAATAGGTAAAGTATATCCCATACCTAACGCCTTTGTTATTCCATATACATTCGATATTGATCCTTCTGGTATATCTTTTTGATCTAAAAGATTTATATAGGTTGTGGAATCGCTAAGGCATCTATCACTGAACTCTTGACTAGATACTTTATTCTCTTCTATGTACAATTTTAATGCTTTGTATAATGTCTTATTCTTTAGATCACCAAATTCTGATATCCATACATGTCTAAGAAACCTGTTTATGTCTTTTCTTCCAAAATTCTCTATAATCTCGTTCCAGCTTTGTCTAATGTGAGGTCTCTGCGCAGAGTTGGCTTTTTGCAATAGTAAGTTTATGAGCAGATCTACAGTAGATAAACTCATGCCTCTATCATTGAGTGTCTCAAAAATGTGATATGCGTCTTCGTCGTTGCTGACTTCTATCGATACCATTTGCATGCCCTTTGTGCACCAATTCTTTAATGATGATAACTTCTTTATGGCCTCTTCTTTAGTCAAGCTATCGATTAGTTGTCCTACATAGTCATTTATTAGTTTATTGCCATCATGAATTAATTTGTGTGATTTTAGTTGTACTTCTACATGAAGAGGTGGATCAGATTGTATTGTTCTTCTAAAGTATTCGCCATCGAGCTCCCCTAACGTTAAGCTATATATTATATTTTCTTCATTCTCGTCCTCATTCTCCTTAGTTATATAGTCTCTATGGATATCTCTTGCAAGGTTATGGCCCTTGTCATTCTGTAATGATCTTGCTTTATTCCTTATTGCACACAAAAGCATTGTTATAGTAGCAAGTCTCTGTTGGCCATCAAGTATTTTAATATCTTCTTCTCCACTAGTAACAACTATAGAACCTAAAAAATATGTTGCTGCTGTAGGAGCTTGCTGATACTCTTTCCCGAAAGCAATTGTATCTTCCCAAAAAGCACCTATTTGTTGTTTTTCCCAACTAAAGCCGCGTTGAAATGCCGGTACGACAAGCCTTTTTCTTTCACTTTTGGTAAATAGTTCTGCAATCCCTTTAGCATGAGGGGTGAATGGCTTGCTCATAGATTAGATCCTTAAAAGCAGTGATATACTTGTGTGGTCGGCCTGATTTATAATCCGGGCGTTGTGAGTCTATTGCTAACAGAAGCAAGATAGCGCGGTTCTACATGAGTTGCTAGGCCAACTCATGAATTGCAAACCTAGCCGGGCTCGGCCGAACGTTGAGTACATATTCTCACTTGCATCAATCAAGCTATGACCATTGATCTGCGCGGCATCAGCAGCAAACCAGCCTTTCACGAGCTAGTTAAGCGCGAGCTAGGTTTTCCGGAGTGGTATGGAGTTGGGTGGGCAAGTTGGGATGCCTTCTGGGACTGCATTGTGGCGGTGGTGCAAATGCCGCAGCAGCTGACGTTCATCAACTGGGAGGAATTTGCGGAGACGTGCCCCAAGGACATGGGCATCTTGCGGCAAGTGATAAAGGACTACGAAGAGTACCGGCCAGCTTACCGCATGAGCCTAGCTTGATGACAAGCCGTGCAGCGGTGTACCTTACCAAAGTTGTCTACCTGCTAAACCTAGCTTGCTCATGTACGCGCCCCTGCTCGCCCACATTGCCCGCTACGTCACGCTGACGGAAGCTGAGGCCAACACGCTGCTCTCGTATCTAAAACCGCAGACTGTCGCTCGCAAAGAGTATGTAGTAACAGAAGGTCAGGTGTGCCTAGCCAATTACTTTGTGCTGCGGGGCTGCCTGCGCACGTATCTGCTGAACGAAAAGGGCGGTGAGCAAACCATTCAGTTTGGCATCGAAAATTGGTGGCTCACCGACTACGCCAGCCTCGACAATCACGCGCCTTCTCAGTTCTTTATTCAGGCCGTCGAAAACACGGAAGTGGTTGTGTTTGAGAAGCGCGTGCAAGAAGAAGTATTCAGCCAAGTGCCGAAGCTAGAGCGGTACTTTCGCATCATTCTTCAGAAGTCGGCGGCCGCCGCGCTGTTTCGGATCAAGTTCTTGTTCAGTTTGTCGGGAGAGGCTAGGTATCACCACTTCAACAATGCGTTTCCTGGGTTTGTACAGCGCGTGCCGCAGTATATGCTAGCTTCTTATCTGAACTTCACGCCCGAGTTTCTGAGTAAGATCCGGGCGAAAGTGGGGCATACCTAGGTCTGCTTCTTTCTTGAACTAGATTAAGTTTTTCCTGCTTGGCGGGGCGGAACTTTGTCGCATCATCAACCCTAAAAATACCACGACTATGCGACTCAACATGCAGCAAATCGAGCCGGAGGCCTACAAAGCCATGTTTGCTCTGGAGAAATACCTGAGTACGAGCAAGCTCACCGCCATTCAGAAAGAGCTCATCAAAATGCGGGCTTCCCAGATCAATGGTTGCGCCTTTTGCCTCAACATGCACGCGCGCGACGCTCGCAAAATTGGCGAAACTGAGCAGCGCTTGTACCTGCTCTCGGCCTGGCGCGAAACTACTTTGTTTACGCCCGAAGAACGAGCATTGCTAGCTCTCACAGAAGAGGTGACCCTTATTGGTCAGGCCCATGTGTCGGATGCTACCTATCAGCAAGCAGCTGCGCTGTTTGATGAGCACACGCTGGCGCAGGCCATCATGGCCATTGTGGTCATTAACGCCTGGAACCGTATTGCTATTACCACGGAGCTACCGGTGGAAGCCTAGATTCAACAGTAGCCAGCTCTCGGTAAAACCCTAAGTGCAGTACATGAAAAAGCGCCGCAGCTAAGTAGCTACGGCGCTTTCGTGTTGTATGCGGCTGCGTATTAATTAGAAACCTAGGCCCAGTGCGAAGCCAGTGGCCGAGCCGTTGAAGTCGCCGGTGGCCGTGGCGGCACCGGTGTTCGGATTGATGCGGTAGAGCTTAGTGCTGCCACCCGAGGTGAGCAGGGCGTAGGGCGTGTTGCTGGTGCCGCCGATGTCGAAGCCGTTAGCGGCTTCCACGTTCACTCCTAGGCTGCCTACCTCTACTAGCGTGCCGTTGTTTGGCGGGTTCTGGAGGTAGAGTTTGTCTGTGTTCACGTCGATGTCATACAGCATCGTGGTAGTAGCGCCGGCGAAGTTGTTGGTGTAGGCCGCACCGGTTACGGCAGGTGTGCCGGGGTTTAGGGCGCCGTCCACAATCGCCACACCATCGGCGGGGTTCACGCGTAGGTTCTGACCGGTGTTGCTCACGATGCGGATGCGGTCAACGGTCGGGTTGAAATCGACACCGAAGGAATTGCCTACGAGCGGAGTGCTTAGAGTTGCCACCACGGCGGCGGCTCCTGACGAGGTATTCAGGGTCAGTACCCGGCTATTGCTGCTTACTGCATACAGCTGGCCATTTACAGGTCGGAAGTCAATGCCCACAATCGACTCACCATTAGCTAGACCCGTAATGGGCTTGGCAATGCTGGTGGTCGGTTTGTCAGGGTTGAAAATCAGGAGGCTATTGCTAGCATTAACCGCGTAGGCCACTGGCTGCGTCGGAATAGCAATGCCGGTGTACGACTTGTTGTACACCGTAACAACGGTAGCCTTGCCTGTAGCTAGATCAACGGAGAAGAGCGTCGCTTTGCCACCCACTTTAAAGAGGCCTAACGCTTTGTCGGTTTCGGGTGCGATATCAAAGCCTCCTTCGCCGGAGATGGCAAGGTTCAAAGAGCCAACTTCTACCAGCGTACCGTCGTTGGGCGGCAGCTGCTTGTAAAGCTTTTGGGAGGTTACGTCAATATCGTAGAGGGTGGTAGAAGTAGCACCCGCAGTGTTACCGGTGTAAGCCACGGCCGCAATGCTAGCTCCGGCGGCGCCGTTGATGTTGCCATCGGTGGCAGCTACGGTACCAGTCTCTGGGTTCAAGCGTAGGTTCTGACCATTGCTGGTCACCAAGCGGATTCGGTCAACGGTAGGGTTGAAATCGAAGCCGGCGATGGAACCGCTTAGGGCCGGTGTGAAGGGGCCCGCACCAATTTGGCGTGCTGCGCCTGTGGCCGGATTGATAACGTACAGGCGGCTGGTGCTACCTAGGCCATATAACTGGCCCGTTGCCGGGCGGAAGTCGATGCCAAGGATGGTTTCGCCGGTTTGCAAACCTGTGATGGGAGCCGCGCTGGCGGGAGTCTGCGGATTGCCAGCGGAAAAGGCTGTGAGGCGCACGCCGTCTTCTAGCGCATAAAAGGGTACATCAAGCGTGCCATTGTAGCCTGGAAATTCACCGTCATCGTCGCAGCTAGTTAGAGCAAAGAACAGTGCCCCCACAAAAGCTAGCTTCCGTAAGCTGAAAAGGTTTTTCATTTAATATTGTTTTAATGTGAAAAAACTTAGTTACACAGGAGCTACGACGCTGAGGTATCAACTGGATTTAGCAGATTTATGAATTTTGTATGAAGAGCAAAGTTTGTTGGTTCTATTACCTCTTTGGGCCAGTTATGGAAAGAAAATACAGATAATTTAATACTTGAAATTCAATATAATAAGATGCTATATAGCTGTTCGTGGTTGAATTGAATTTAAGCGGCGTTTTACACACAGCTAGCTATGCTGTTTAGTACTTTTCCTGGCTTTTTAAAATGCGAATGATTTCGCGCCGCATAAATAGCAGTCGTGCTAGCATCACGCCCGCCGTAAAGCTCATGGCTACCACCGACAACTCCGTACCCGCAAACCAATGGCCGAAGATCCAGCGCCGGGAAAAGGCAAAAGCTACGTAGCACACCAAGACCACGATGCCCAACTTGTCCATTTTAGCCACTACTTGGCTAGCTTCTTCGTGCCATCTTATGTTGGCAATGCGCGCTAATAGCATTCCAACCACAAAGCCACCCATGGCAGCGCCAATGGCGGGCGGAACCTGCGTGTCAAGCTTTATTAAGTCGTACATCACGATGGACAGCATCAGCGTGAAAACCAGAGCAAACATGCGCAACCGCAACCGCAGGCGACGATGAACGAACTGACGACGGGCTTTGCGGACAGGCGAGGAGCGAAACATAAAAAAGCAATAGTTGTCAGCATACACACGTGGCATCTTACCACAGCGCATTGATGCTGGTTACACAAAGTTAAAGCTCAACGCAAGGTTAGCGACTTAGGTGTGGAGCGAAGTACTACCAGCGAGGTCAAAAAAACGAGCCGGCTCCTAGGAGCCGGCTCGTTGTAGCATGCATGGTAACTGAAAACGGTATTTAATTAGTGGCGGCTGGGTACTTCACGCCCATATTGTGGAACATGAAGGCCCACTTGTCGGTCTGTTCGCTGATAACCTGGGCGGTAGAGCGACCTGCGCCGTGGCCGGCTTTGGTTTCGATGCGAATTAGAATAGGTGCAGTGCCTTGTTGGCTTTCTTGTAAACGCTGACCGAACTTGAAGGAGTGCGCGGGTACTACCCGGTCGTCGTGGTCGGCGGTGGTAACGAGCGTGGCAGGGTAGGAGGCTGGCTTGATGGCATGGTAAGGCGAATACTTGTAGAGATACTCAAACATCTCCTTCGAGTCCTCGGCGGTGCCGTAGTCGTAGGCCCAGCCCGCACCGGCCGTGAACTTGTTGTAGCGTAGCATGTCCATCACGCCCACGGCCGGGAAGGCTACTTTGAACATCTCGGGGTGCTGGGTCATGGTGGCGCCTACCAGCAGGCCGCCATTCGAACCGCCCGAAATAGCTAGGTAGTCCTTAGAGGTGTAGTTGTTTTTCACCAAGTACTCAGCGGCGGCAATGTAGTCGTCGAATACATTTTGCTTCTTGAGCTTGGTGCCAGCTAGGTGCCAATTTTCGCCGTATTCGCCGCCGCCACGCAAGTTGGGTACCGCGTAGATGCCACCGTTTTCTAGTAGCACAATATTGGAGGTGCTGAAGCTAGGCGTCACGCTCACACCGAAGCCACCATAGGCGTAGAGCAGCGTGGGGTTCTTGCCGTTCATCGCCACCCCTTTCTTGTAGGTGATGATCATCGGAACCTTGGTGCCGTCCTTCGAAGTGTAGAATACTTGCTTCGACTCAAACTTAGTGGGGTCGAACTGCACGGTGGGCTTCTTGAATACCGTCGACTTGCCAGTAGCTAGGTCGTACTTGAAGATGGTGGGCGGGTAGATGTACGACGTGAACGTGTAGTACGTCTCCTTCTCCTCTTTCTTGCCACCGAAGCCGCTCGCCGAGCCGACAGAAGGCAGCTGAATGGTGCGTTCCTTTTTGCCCGTCATGTCGTACTGCTCTACCAAAGAGGTAGCGTCTTTCAGGTACTTGGCAAAGATTTTTCCGCCCACTGTCGACACGCTCAGCACATTCTTCGTCTCCGGAATCAAATCTTTCCAGTTAGCAGGCTTAGGGTTGGCTGCGTCTACGGTCACCACGCGGAAATTAGGCGCTTGCAGGTTGGTGAAGATGTAGAGCTTGCTACCCACATTGTCAATTACGTCGGCTTCGCTCTCGAAATTATCTACGACCTGCGTGATGGCGCTACCCGGCTTGCTTAGGTCTTGCACGTACAACTCGTTGCCGGTTGTGGTGTTAGCGGCCGTGATAACCAAGAAGCGCTGGTCTTCCGTGAGGCTAGCATTAATATAACGCCGAGGCGTTTGCTCGCCGCCGAAGATCAACTTATCAGTGCTTTGCGGCGTACCTAGCTTATGGTAATAAAGCTTGTGGTGTTGCGTCATGCCGGCTAGTTGGCTGCCTACTTTGGGCTTGTCGTAGCTGCTGTAGTAGAAGCCGTCGTTACCTTTCCAGGCAATGCCCGAGAACTTCACGTCGGTAAGCGTGTCGCCGACTATTGCTTTATCAGCCGCTTTCAGCACAATCACTTTGCGCCAGTCGGAGCCGCCTTCCGAAATCAGGTACGCGGCCATGCTGCCATCCTTGGTGAAGTCGATGCCGGCCAGGGAGGTGGTGCCGTCTTTCGAGAACGTATTAGGGTCAAGAAACAGCTCCGGTGCGCCATTGCCCACTTGGCGATATACCGCTGATTGGCTTTGTAAGCCCGTATTCTTGGTGAAGTAGGTGTACTTGCCCTCTTTGAAAGGAGCCCCAAACTTCTCGTAGTTCCACAGCGTTTCGAGACGCTTGCGAATGGCGTCACGATACGGAATTTGAGCTAGGTAGCCCTGGGTGACTTTGTTTTCGGCCTGCACCCACGCTTTGGTGTCGGCGGCCTGGTCGTTCTCGAGCCAGCGGTAGGGGTCGGGTACCTTCGTGCCGAAGTACGTGTTGACGGTGTCTACCTTCTTGGCTTGCGGGTAAGGCAGCGTCTTGATGGCCGTTTGGGTGTATTGGGCATACGCTTGGCTGCTTAACGACAGCGCAGCAAGGGCAATAAAGCGTTTTTTCATGTGCTTGGAAGAAGTAGTTGTAGCTAAAGTCTGGGGTAGAGCCGCGGAGTTGCACGCGGCAGGCCGTAGCAGGAAGCGGGTTAGTTGAGAATAATATCGTATGTATTTAATATACACTATCTTTACCCACAACGCCCCTGCATGGCTGTATATACACAACCTAGGTTTGAAGTAATGAAAAATGCGCTACGTTTTGGTGGAAGCTCTGTAAGTAAAACGAAGCTTAAACTAAGTTTTATCTTTCTCAGTTGGCCGTTTTTCGTCGTGGCCCAACCACCCCAGATGCTACAAGCTATGCCTGAAACAGAGAGTGCTCAGCGTGTTAAGCAATTTGTTGCCGATGAACCACCAGGGGAGAAAGCAGCCGTGCGATTTGGCGCCAGACTAGGCGCGAACATCACCAATACGAATTTCAACCAAGGCTTTCCAAAACCAGTAGTATCTGTCGAAACGACTTGGAAGGCGGGCGTAATGGCGGGTTTCTTTTGGCAGATTCCGCTGCGCAAAAACCTGTTTCTTCAGCAGGAGTACCTGTTTTCGCAAATGGGTGGCGCCGAGAAAAGTACGGGCACCACGTACCAATTGCGTTATCTGTCGTTGCCTCTGCTTTTGCAGTACAAGCCACTATCAAAGCTAGCTTTCGTAGTTGGGCCCCAGTTTGACTTGCTTCTCCAGGCAAAAGAGCGCACCAATGGTACGACCACAACCATCACGCACGATACCGAGGAGCGCAGCTTTGGTGCTACGGCTGGGCTGGAGTTTTATATCACCAACGGCTTCAGCCTGCAAGCTCGGTACATGCAGGGTTTAAACCACATTGGTATCGGGCAACGGTCGGATGTACAAGAATTTAAGCACCAAATGGTGCAGGTCGCAACGGCTATTCGGTTTTAAGGAAGCTAGCAGATTCTTTTCCGCTTAGATCAGAAGGGAAGCTAGACGCGTAGAAACCGTACATCATACTGCTGCGCACTCCTGCTATGCCCACCTACTATATCGGCTGCTCTGGCTTTTCTTATCGCGACTGGAAAGGCATCCTGTACCCAGAAGGCTTGCCCCCGCGCAAGTGGTTTGAGTACTACACCCAGCACTTCAACACGCTGGAGGTGAATGTTACTTTCTACCGCATGCCGGAGTTGAAAGTGTTTGAAGATTGGTACGTCAAGAGCCCAGCTGATTACCATTTTGCGGTAAAGGCGCCGCGCCAAGTCACGCATTACAAGAAGTTCAATGCGGAAGCTCAGCCGATCTTAGCCGACTTCTACGGCATGGTGCAGGAGGGATTGCGCGAAAAGCTAGGTCCAGTGTTGTTCCAACTGCCACCCAAAGCTGCTTACACCGACGAACTACTTCAGCGCATCCTCGATAGCCTCGACCCAGCCTTTACAAACGTGGTAGAGTTTCGGCACCCAAGCTGGTGGGAAGGTGAGGTATACCGCGAGTTAGCTCGCTACCATGTAACATTCGTGAGCCAGAGCCATCCGCAGCCATTGCCCGACGAAGTGGTGGCCAATACGGAGGTGCTTTACTACCGCTTCCATGGCGTGCCGGAACTGTACACCACGCCCTATACGCCCGAGTTCTTGCAGCGCGTAGCTGATGAGGTACGCGCTGCTCCTCAGGTGAAGGAAGTCTATTTGTATTTCAACAACGGCATTGGTGGGGCTGGTGTAGAGAATGCTCGTCAGATGCAGAAGCTGTTGGGCTCTAGCGCTGACATACTATTGTAGCTAGGCAGCTAGGAGAAGCTTAGCGTCCGCACCTGGTGACAACCCAGAACAGAATAGCTACGAAAGCAATACCCGCGAAGCGAAGCAGGAGAAAGACCCACGCGGGTAGTTCTGGTTTGTCGGAGTTTCTAAGCATATTCCTCTTACGCGCTTAGCCCGCCAAAGTAGTTACTTCTCTCGCTGCTAAGCCATAAGTGTATGTGGCGTGTAGAACAACGTACTAACGCCAAAAAGCACCTCATGTATTGTAGGACCTCCATTGCTAGGAAGCATTACAGCACATCAGGTGCTTTCTATTATGGGAACGATGTTATTGGGGTTTTTTTAGCAAGCTAACTGAGAAGCTAGCTACCAGTTGCCGCTAGCGCCGCCGCCGCCAGAGTTGCCTCCACCAAAGCCGCCAAAACCTCCACCGCCTCCACCACCAAAGCCGCCCCCGCCGCCAAACACGCCGCGGCCGCCGCTAAAGTCGCCGAAGATGATGGGCGGAATGAACGTACCGCCGAAGCCCCGGCTGCGTCGTCCGCCGCCCCCACCGCCGCCACCGCCTCGGGAGCGAAGCAGCACGAAGAGGATCAGCATGCCGATGATCAACCAGAACGTCCAGCCCGAGCCGCTGGTATCGCCGTTGTCAGCGGAGCCCTGGGCTTGCGGCGGCGCTTTGTACTCGCCTTTTGCCAGGGCAATTAGCTCGTCGGTAGCCGTGTTGAGACCATCGTAGTAGCGTTGCTCGCGGAAGGCCGGCACGATGGTGCTAGAGATAATACGCTTTGCCAGCGCATCGGGCACGGCCCCTTCGAGGCCATAGCCGGTCTGAATGCGGGCGGCACGCTCTTGCTTCGCAACCAGAACTAGGACACCGTTATCCTTGCCTTTCTGCCCAATGCCCCAAGTTTTGTAAATGCGCTGGGCATAGTCCGCAATTTCGTCGTCGCCCAGTGTTGGCACCGTCACGACGGCAATCTGCGAGGAAGTGGAATCATTGTAAGCGACCAACTTACGCTCCAGCGCCTCCACTTCATCGGGGCGGAGCATGTTGGCTAGGTCATTGACGAGGCGTGGGGGCGAAGGACGGGGCGGCACATTTTGCGCTACCGCCGATGGCAAGAGGCCAGCGACGAGCAACAGAATAGCTAGCAGCGGCCCAAACCAGCGGTTCGCGGAAATAGGGAGAGAGGATGTGCTGCTCATGCATGTGGCGGCGTGGAGTCGCCAAACGAGATGGAATCGTCGAGTTCATTGCGGTCGGTGGCCGCGTCATATGGGAAATAGCGTCGGAGCTGCTCCCCGACTAGCCGGATGCCTTTGTCCAAACCGTTCACGTAATCGTTAGTTCGGAAATAGTTGAGCACGGCTTCTTTCGTCACTTCCCAAAAATCGTCGGGCACGGCAGAGTTGATGCCTGAGTCGCCGATGACGGCAAACTGGCGCGTTTGCCAGGCTAGGTAGAACAAGACTCCGTTGCGCTGAGCGGTGCGATGCATACCTAGCTCGGCAAACACCTGCGCGGCGCGGTCGAGTGGCTCGGGCGTAGGGCAGGTATCTTCTAGGTGAACCCGGATTTCGCCGGAAGTAGTGATTTCGGCCTGCCGGATTGCGGCCACAAGCGCAGCCTCTTGTTCCGGCGTAAGAGGGCTTTTCATGACGTAGTGCTTAGTGCTTGGTGCCTAGTGCTTGGGTGGGTGTGCTTGATGCTAGATGATAAGGCAATGGCCTGAGTAGTAACGCAAATCTCTTTGCTACTCGTGGCCAACCGCCCTTATTTTCTTCTGCATAAACTAAGCACCAAGCACTAGGCACTACGCACTAAAAAATTAGAACTGAACGGTAGGTGCTTTCTGAGCACTAGCGTCGGCTTCGAAGTAGGGCTTCTCTTTAAAGCCGAACATGCCCGCAAAAATGTTGTTCGGGAACGACTTTACGTAGCCGTTGTAGTCGTTCGTGACGTCGTTGAAGCGGTTGCGCTCTACGTTGATGCGGTTTTCGGTGCCTTCAATTTGGGCTTGCAACTCCTGGAAGTTGGCGTTGGCTTTCAGGTCAGGGTAGTTTTCTGATACAGCCAGCAATCGACCTAGGCCTGAGCTAACTTGGCTTTGTGCTTCTTGAAAGCGCTTAATGTTTTCGGGGGTCAGATCATCGCTTGAAAGCTGCACGCTGGTAGCCTTGGCGCGGGCGTTGATAACGTCTGTCAAGGTACCTTTTTCGAAGTTGGCAGCACCTTTTACGGTGTTTACTAGGTTCGGAATAAGGTCGTTACGACGCTGGTAGCTGCTTTGCACTTTGGCCCATTGGCCTTTTACCGCCTGGTCGCGCTCGACCATGCCATTGTAGCCACAAGACGACTGCGTGAGCAGAATTACTAAGCCAAAGAAATACAGAACAAAACGTTTCATAGGGAGAGAGAAATTAAAAAAGTGGAAGAGAGAGAAAGACATTCGAAACCTGAAGCGGGCCAACGTGGTTAGCGTCGGCAGGCGCTGGTGCGCTGAAAAGTACGAATTAAGGCGCTGGCGGTTGTGCTGGCCCTCAGTGCTCCGGCGCCGATTCACTATTTTGCGTGCTTACGCCACGTCTTTTGTTCATGAAAGCTGTCATTCCCGTTGCCGGCATCGGCTCTCGCCTACGTCCGCATACGCATACTCAGCCCAAGTCGCTGGTGCCCGTTGCTGGTAATACCATCCTGGGGCATATCATCGACCGGCTTCTGGGCGCTGGCGTTCAGGACTTTGTATTTATCATTGGCTACCTAGGTGAAAAGGTAGAGAGTTATGTGCGCCGCCAATATCCACAGATAAAATCCACCTTCGTGGTGCAGGAGCCTCGCGAAGGCATTGGTCATGCTTTGTGGATTGCCCGTGAAGAATTTCGCTACAACGCAGAAGGCATCCTCATTTTACTGGGTGATACCATTGTTGATGTCGACCTAGGTGCCGTGCTGCAAATGCCAGGCACCGTGCTCGGGGTAAGAGAAGTTAAAACCCCAACCCTTTTCGGTTTGGTGGAAACCGGACCCGGTGGTCGCGTCACGAAAGTGATAGAAAAGCCGAAAATTCCGAAGTCCAACTATGCCATGGTTGGGCTGTACAAAATTGCTCATCCTGAACGGTTAGTTGACGCCTTGGGGCAGTTGATTGAGCAGGAGCACCGCACGCACGGCGAGTTTCAGCTAACGGATGCACTGATGACGCTGATTCAGGAAGGGGAGGAGATGACGACCGTTTCGGTGGATAACTGGTTTGACTGTGGCCGCAAAGAGACGTTGCTTGAAGCCAACGCCCGCTTGCTGAACCGGCCCGAGTTTATGCGGACGGAGTCGCTGCCTGAGTTTCCGAACACCATTATTATTCCGCCGGTGAGCATTGGCAAGAACTGCCAGATTTCCTGCTCGATCATCGGCCCTAACGTTGCCATCGGCGACAGAACGATTGTGGAGAACACCATATTGGCGGATTCGATTATTGGCTCCTACAGCGAGTTGCGCCAAGCCGTGCTCCACGATTGCATTGTCGGCTCCGACGCTTCGTTCCGTGGTCTGAACCACAGCCTGAACATCGGCGACAATACGGAGATTGACTATAGCTAGGTCAGCGGCAAGCCTAGTTATAAAATATTCTTTCTTATATATCGTTCCTACACAACCTGCTGGGCACCCCGGCAGTAGGTAAGGTTGCGGCTTCAGCCGTCAACCTGTACATTGGTTCGATGCAACGTCCTCACTTCTCTCAACTACTGCCAGGGCTATTGGCAGTGGCTTTGCTACTTCCTGGCTGCTACTCCCGCGACGACCTCAAGTCAGATGCGGGCAACACGAAAGCTGCCGAAACTACAGAAGCTTCTGTAGATAAAACGCCCGCTGCTGCTTCCTCGCCGGAAGTCGAAGCTAGCTCCGTTGCGGCCACAACTGGTCCGCTCAAGCAAGTGAACGTGTTCTTGGAGGTGTCCGGTTCGATGGAAGGCTTCATGCCCAAAACCGGCGCTGATGCCCAAAACACACGTTTTCAGCAGCACGTAGCACAGTTTCTTTCCGATGTAAACCGGAGCGCCAGCGTTCAGCGTAAAACGTTCTACCGCATCAAAGAGAAGCCGTACCGCGATTCATACCAGCAGTTGGAAACGACAGTGCGCGAAGGCATTCGGGAGCCGGCCAGCAGCACGAGTATTCCGGCCATTCTGGATACGTTAGTGAGCCACTACTACCAGCCCAACGCGGTCAGCGTGCTGATTTCGGACTTTATCTACGCGCCGCGTAACGCTGGAGCCGTGCCGTACATTAAAACGGATATCATCGACGCCCTCAATGCTGCTGGTCGTTCCGACCTAGCCGTGTCGGTTTACGGCCACACGTCTGATTTCAAAGGCGCTTTCTATCCGGCCATGAAAACAGCAGCCAAGCGCATCAATCGGTGCTGTGATACGGATATACCGTATTATATGTGGGTGATTGGTCCGGCCGATGCCGTGCGTCGCTTCGATGCAGCCTTGTTGAAAAAAGCTCCTAGTGAGCAAGCGCACTTTGGCGTGAAGTACCAGGTGCCAGCTTCTTCCTTGCTGAATAAGTTTCAGAACCAAGGTGCTTGGTACTACGGCGAGAAAGATGCTAGCAAGCGCGCAGCGGGAGCTAGCTACCACACCATAGCCGTAAGCGAAGTATCAGCGCAACAGCCTGTGGAGTTTGTACTCGGGATGAATTTGCAAACGCTGCCCGCTTTGTACCAAGACCTAGGTCACCTGAAAGCAAACCTGCAACTAACTGGGCAAGACACGGATGCAAAGATCGTGAGTGTGTTTAGCGCCACTGATCAAACGCGCGCCAGCAGCGGACCAGAAGCACAATACACGCATTTTGTCAAAATTCGCGTTACCAAGATGGGCAAAGCCGCCCGGCCACTCCAAGTTATCCTCCAGGATAAGCGCCCAATGTGGATAACTCAGTGGACAACTAAGAATGACAGCAACATCAATCAAGTCGGCGCCAAAACTTTCGCCTTAAGTAGTCTGGTAGATGGCGTAGCGGCCGTCACGACAGATGAGCAAAACCAAGCGCCTATCTTTCAGATTCCGCTCACGCTGCAACCCGCCGACTAACGCTAGCTTTTAGCTGGCACCTTCTTCGCAGTATTCTTATTCCGACGCATATCGTGTACCGCTCTCCCAGCTAACGTTGGCGTTTCCTCTCCTTCTATGCAAAGCTTCTTCCGCTTCCTCTACGAACTCATCGGCACACCCCAGCCCCCGGCCGACACGCCCGTGTACCGCCAGATTGTATTCCCCAATATCGGCCTGCTGAACCTAGGTATCTCGCTGGCGCTGGTCATTATTTTCTATTACCTCATCAATCGCGCGATGGGTGTGGCCACCTTCAACAAGCTCCGCCACTGGACGCTGTTCTTGGTGCTGAATGCCCTGCTTGCATTTATCGTGGTGGTGTGGCAGGCTAAAGCGCAGCAAGTAACCGACCACAGCTACATCTACTGGCTGGCCACGCTGAACGCGGTGTACGGCCTCTTGTTCTACTTCCTGTTTTCCGTCATTCTGCGCAAAGGCTCGACCAACGCGAGTACGACGCCGTTTTAGTTTGAGCGAGTATGACCCCGATCTTTCCTCTGCTTTGTGCACACGAGGAAGATAATCCTTACTGCTACTTCGTAGACGATTTGCAGGAGCTTGGGTATTGTAACTTGTATAGCTATTATGAATCACAACGAAAACCAGAATTGTATTTTGATGCTTCTGGTAGACTGTTTAGACGGAGGCTCCATTTGAAACGTAGCTTCGGCAAGTGGCAAAAGCTACTCTCCTATGTTTATTGGGACAAAGTTCCAGTAGAAAGCATATGGTACCAGGTAGGAGAGTATACGCTTGATGATCTTAAGGATTGGGTCGTACGATGTGTTGAAGCCGACGATGATGTTTTGACTCAGTTCATCGAGGCAGATCACTTAATAACATTGATCAAGCAGTCACGACATTTTGAAGACATCTATATGGTTTTACAAAATGCCATATACAATTGTGAGTACGACGACTCACTCATAGGCTGAGTTGTAAATCAGAATTTCAAGCCCAACCCACATGGCTAAACTCTTTTTATTCGGTATCGGCGGCACAGGTTCCCGCGTTATTCGCTCGCTCACGATGCTGCTGGCGGCGGGCGTGGAACTGCCTAACTGCGACCGGGTGGTGCCCATCATCATTGACCCCGACGCCCACAACGGCGACATGAACCGTACGGTAGCCCTGTTGCAGAGCTACCAGCAGATTTACAAAAAGCTAGGTCCGCGCGAAGAAGGCTTCTTCAAAACCGACATCAGCACGCTCAGCGGCATTAGCCAGGATGTGAACGGCTCGGTGAAGGACACCTTCATCTTCGACTTCGGCGGCATCAACCAGAGCTTCCGGCAGTACCTCAGTTACGATGGTTTGTCGGTTGACTCTAAGGGTTTGGTGGATTTACTGTTCACGCAAGATAACCTCGAAAGTCCGTTGACGATTGGTTTTCGCGGGTCGCCCAATGTGGGCAGCATCGTGCTGAACAAGCTGGTGGAATCGCCCGAAATCCGCTTTTTCGCTGATAACTTCCAGGAAGGCGACCGGGTGTTTTTCGTGTCGAGCATCTTCGGCGGGACGGGTGCGGCGGGCTTCCCGCTCATGCTCAAAAACCTGAAGGACACCAACACGCGCCTGAGCAACGCCCGTTACCTGCGCGACGCGCCCACCGGCGCCGTGACGGTGATGCCGTACTTCGCCCTGCAATCGGAGGATAACTCGGTTATTGACTCCAACAGCTTCCTCACGAAAACCAAAGCGGCGCTCAGCTACTACGAGCACAATTTGCAAGGCCTGAACGCCTTATACTACCTAGCCGATACGCCCGATACGCCTTACGAAAACCAGCCTGGCGGCACCCAGCAGCGCAACAAGGCCCACCTCATCGAACTGCTCGCGGCCCTGAGTATCGTAGATTTCATGAAGTACTCGGCGGCCGAACTCCGCACGGGTGGTCCGCACTTCCACGAGTATGGCCTTGCCACCGATGCGCCCGAGGTGCAGTTCAACCACCTGCCCGACGAATCACGCGAGTTGATGGCCAAGCACCTCACGCAGCTGCTCTACTTCACGCGCTACCACCGGCAGTTCCTCGCAACTGACAAGGCGCCGTACCACGACAACTTGAAGCTCGACTATGCACTGCGCAACGAGCCTATCTTCAGGGAGCTGCAAAATATCTTGCACAGCCCCGAGTTTGGTGTGGATGAGTGGCTGAAAGAGCTAGGCCAAAATCGCCGCGCTTTCCGTCCCTTCGACCTAGCTACCGAAGACTTTAACGCCATGATTGCTGGCAAGCCCGTCGAAAAGAAATGGACTGATTTCTTTAACAAAGGCATCAACCACAACTACTTCCTCGACTCTCTCAACAAAACCGAGAAGACCATCGCCGAGCCCGACAACTTCAAGAAGCTCGTCGAGCTGTTCTATGATGTGACAGATAAGGCGTTTGAGGAGAAGGTGAAAGTGGTGTAAGAACAACAGCTCCCCTCCTCATTAGAGGAGGGGACGCGGCAGCTTTAGCTGACGCTGGGGTGGTTGAAGTCGTTGTTTACCTTAAAACGATTTTCTTGAACGACCTAGGTCCGCATCGTTCGACGATCAACCACCCCGCCCTTCGGGCACCCCTACTTAAAGAAGGAGGGGAGTTGATTACCATTCAATAGATACTAAAGGAATGCCCAAAGTCCTTCGCTTACATAACAACGGTTCCCAGCAGGTGCAAGGCTGGCAGAAAACCGCGCCCGTTACCAGCACCGAAATCAACACCGTGACCGACCCGGCGGGCGGCAAGGCCAAGAACGTGGCTGTGTCCATCCCGACGCCGTTTGCGCGGATGCACCTCTTCGAAACGGCCTTTGATTTCTTGGCGCGGGAAGGGCAGCGCAATCCGGGGTCGGTGTACCACGAGCTGGTGACGCACTTCTGGGATTTGTTTGAGCTGCTGTACAACTACCATCTCTACTCGCAGGCGGGGCGCAAAATCACGCTGCGGCGCTGGAACGCGGAGACGGAAATCCGCAAGATGCGGCAGCAGGAAGGCACGCGCCTGCTCGGCGAAACCTTGCAGCTGTTCTTGCAAGACGAGCGGTTCCGCGACTTCACCGATATGTACCTGGTGTACTATGAGTCGCCGGAGCTGCCGGGCGGACCTAGGTTGCTGGGCGGCACATCGCCGCTCACGTTGCTGTTCACCGGCCCGGAAGTGAAGCCGTTGGACCTGGAGCGGCCGCAGGCCCGTGGCCATTACTTCGACAACCAGACGGTGCTGCTCGAGGACCGCGACCCGCAGTTCCGCGAGTTCGTGTACGAGCTGTTCCTAGCCTATCCGGGTTTGCAGCGCCGCGACTTCGCCGGCAGCGTTTTCGCGGGCCTCGATCGGAGCAAGATCAACCAGCTCCAGATGCAGGGCGACCGGACAGCGCAGCAGTTCTCGGCTCGCTACCCAGCGCTGCCCGATATTCAGGGCAACCTAGCTAGCGTGAAAACGGTGCCGCTGCCCGGCCGTGCCGATCAGTCAGCTGTGACCAGCTCCGACCTGTTTATCCAGCCGACCCGCGCCAACGAAAGCGGCCGGCCGCGCCCCTTGGTGTTACGCCCCAACTTGACCATGCAGGGCGCCAACTACCTCAATGGCCAGCCCTGGGACGACCGCACGCCAGTGCCGTACCATGACGAGCTAGCATTGGAAAACCGCGTGCTACCCGGTAAAGGCTTCAAGTACCCTTATATCACCGTAGGCGACTTCCTAGAAGATTCGCTCGTGGAGCTGCCGTACGACCTGAATACCCAGCGCTTCCACACCGGCAAAGTGTCGTTCCAGTACGGCGCCGACGGGCAGGGTCGGGCTAGGTTTCCATACCTGCTGCCGCTGCGCCAAGCCTTTTTCGACTACTTCACCGAGAACGAGCTAGCCGAGCTGCTGCACTTCACCATCGACCTGAACCACGTGCGTGTGACGTTGCGGGTGCCAGTGCAGGCGGGGCGCTTCATCTCGTTTGAACGCAGCTACTACCACAATCCGCAGAACCCGAAGGACGCGCAAGGCCGCGAGATTCTGGAGAAAGGCCGCATTGTGCGCGCGAATGTGGACCTAGGGGTATTCCCGTTCTACAAAGTGCGCCACCAGCCGCAGTACAACGACTTGTACAAAGTAATGCTGGTGGATGCCGACAACTCGCCCACCATGCTCAGCCGTCGCTACGACCTCACGTTCTTCGTGGGTGGCGAACGGCTTACGGAGCAAGGCGCAGCTCGCCGCGCCGTGCGCCATGAGCGCACGCAGAAGAGCATGGCCACGGCCGGCAGCACGTACTACGAAATCACCGGCACGCACTTCGACCTAGCCGAGCTGACCTGCCCGCCCGCCAACATTGGCGGTGAGCCAGCTCGCGGCCTTTTGGTGCCCCGTTGGCGTGAGCTGGACCGTGGTACGCGTCGCTTCACGTTTGCCATCGACTTCGGTACGACCAACACGCACATTGCTTACGCAGATGGTCCGTCGGCGCACCCGCGTCCGCTCACCATTGGCGAGGCCGATGTGCAAGTAGAATGGCTGCACGCACCGGTTGCAGATATGGGCTTATCGGCGGCGCAACGCTACCGCACAGGCGCCGGCCAGATGTGGGATTCGGTGGCCACACTCCAAAACCGTGAGTTCGTACCTAGCTTCGTTGGCGACGGTGGCTCGGTGTATGAGTTCCCAATTCGGACGGCGGTTTGCGAAACGTTGTCGTTTGCCAACGAACCCGCCAAGGTGTTGAGCAACATCAACATTGGCTTTAGCATCAACACCGAAACACTGGCCGAACTACCGCAAAATCGTTTCGTGACCAACCTGAAATGGTCGGCGGAGTTAGATCCGCAGGGCGTAGGACGCATTGAGGCGTTCTTCCGTGAGATTTTACTGCTGCTCAAGCACAAAGCAGCGTTGCACGGCGGCATTCTGGAAGATACCCGCGTGGTGTGGTTTGCGCCACTGAGCTTCGATGGCTTCCTGCGCAACCAGTTCCAGCAGGTGTGGGATGAGTCTTTCCGGCAAGTGTTCAAGTCGGGGCAGAATACCGTGTGCCTCACTGAATCGGTGGCGCCGTATTACTACCTCACGGCCACCAACCAAGTGGTGCCCAACCGCGACGAGAACGTCATCAACATTGACATTGGCGGCGGCACGACCGACTTGCTCATCTTCGCGGAGCAGAAACCCGCCTTCAGTTCGTCGTTCCGCTTTGCCGGCGACGACCTGTGGGGCGATGGATACGCCCGTGTGCAGGGCGCGCCCAAGCAAAACGGCCTCCTGCGCCTAGGTGTTAACCACGCCGACGCGCTGCCGAACAGCGAGCAAAACCAGGAGTACAAAGGCTACCTGCAAGCTGCGCTGAAGAACGCCGACTTTGGCTCAGCCGACGTGACGAGCTTGCTCTTCAAGTACGATGATGCGCTGCGCTTCTCCCAGAGCCTGACCTTAGGGAAGGGCCGGCAATTGCGGGTGCTGTTCTACCTGCACTACACGTCCATCATCTACCACACGGCGCAGCTTGTGCAGCAGCTAGGTCTGAAAACGCCGCGCTACCTATGCTTCTCGGGCAAAGGCAGCTTGTACCTGCGTCTGTTAGCGGGTGGCAGCAGCTTGGTGGCTATTGAGAAGATCACGAAAGCCGTCTTCAAAGCCGTAACAGGCACCGAGCCGCCACAGAACTTCCGCGTTATTCTAGCTGATAACCCGAAAGAAGCCACCACCAACGGTGGTGTGCTGTTCGAGGAAAAGTCGTCTACGTCTGACTACGACCAGATCAAGCACGTGAAGCTGACCGGCACGGCCCAGTCGGCGGAAATCGGGGCGGCTCGCCTCAAGTTGCAGCAAGTAGATGCCGACCTTAAGCAGCAGGTGCTCGACAACGTGCGCAACTTCTTGACCCTAGTGTTGGAAGGCGACGAAGTAGCGCCGCTCCTGCGCGAAGTTGGCGTCGACGTAGACCGCCAGCGGGTGCGCGACATTCTGCTCCGCGAAATCGAAGACAGCCTGAGCCTAGGTTTGCACCAGCTTCAGCGCCAGCTCAGCAACGATGAGACGCTACCCGAAACGCTGTTTTTCTACCCGCTGAAGCAGGCGCTGTACAATTTAAGCCGGGAATTGCAGGCCTAGATTAAATTTCCCAGAGTTAAAACTCTGAGTTATTGAGTGACGAAGAACGATTCATCCCATAGCTCAGGGTTTCAATCCTAGGAAATCTGCTAAACATGAAGATGATGCGGAATGAACAAGAACGCCAACTTCTTTATTGATGTGCTTCGGTTAATGCCGAATGATGCTTCTGCAGTACTATACTCTACCGAAGAGGAAATTCTAAAGGCAATAAAGAAGATGGTTTCATCGGCTACCATTGATCGAGCCGAGGTAATCATTCCATTAACAAGCCGAAGGGAGTTGATAAAAGCTCTTGTTTGTTCTGATGTTCTGCCTCGCATAGTCCACATTACTATCCTTAAAGCGGAGACAGAGCTCTATAATTCTTACGACCGTATGATGGGCTGCTATCTACATAAGCCGCTATTACTTCCACCTCATTTCACTGCGAAGTATTCTCTACAGGAGTACGAAACCGGATGGGAATTTTGCGGTGAAGAATGGGATGGTATAGAACAATACATTCTCATATTGTAGCTGTCGATTTGATGCTCGTTCTGCCTTACTTCAGTAAGCTCTAATTTTTCTTTGTTGCCACAACCTATGACCTCTCTTCGTCGTGTTGCTTTCTTGCTTCTTAGCCTGCTTTTAACCACCGCTGCCTACGCTCAAACACCCCTAGGTCAGCCTTCTCTCGATGAGCAGAAGGTGCAGATCTGGTGTGCTACGGTGAAGTTCGTGTACAACGACAACAACCGGCCAAACCTCAAGAGCAAGCTCAACTGTGGCGGCACGCTGAAACAGTTTGAGAACAGTATCAAGCCGGATAGCCAGAAAGTATATAGCTTGCTTTATCAGCCCTTGGAGGGCCGCGGCACGATGTACAAGGGCCTAGGTACGAATCAAGCGCGGAGCGAAAAGCTCGTAACGGAGATTATTAACCGTCTGAAAGCGTCGCCGGCTCGCAAAGCTAGCCCGGCCCGGATGCAAGCTTTGGAAGCGCTGAACACCGCGCTCAAAGGCTACGTGGAAAACGGTACGCCGCTCGGCGACATCAGCGCTGGTGAAACGGCAAGCGTAGAGGTAAGCGACACGTCGTCCTCGACGGATGAAGCGACGGCCGCTGCTCCGGCTGATGCAGGCCCAGCGACTGTTGGCGATGCCGCCACGACTCGCTCGTCGGGAGAAAGCTTCATGAGCAAGTTTTTTAGTCCGTTGGCGCTGATTCTGTCCTTGCTGAGCTTAGTGTTGTACGCGCTGCTACGCGGCCAGATCGGCAAGCTAGTAGAACGTGTTGACCGCTACGCAAAAGAAACCAAAGGCGCACGCGGCAGTGCTGGCGATTTGGCAGCGTCTAGTCCAGCTAGCATCAGCAAACTAACGCCTGAACTACAGCGCGAAGTGGAAAAGCTAGTGCAACAGCGCGTTGCAGAAGAGTTGCGGAAACAGTCGGCGCCGACACCAGCACCTGCGCCCCAACCTGCAGCAGCAGCTCTGGCACCAGTTCCTCCAGCACCTAGCCCGAAGCCAATTGCGCCGGTTCCAGTGGCACCTGCTCCAGTTACGGTGGCTCCTCCGGCTCCAGTGCCTACCCTACCCGCACCGCCCGTAGCAGCGCCGCCCGCGGCGCCAGCTCCTGCGCCGGTTACCTATGAAGCGCCACCTTCTATGTCGGAAATCTCGCCAATGCCGCCGGTGATACCCGCTGGTTCGCCGGCTTCGGCGCCTGTCGAGGAGTTTGACAGCTTGGTGCCGCCGATGCAGTTGCCCGCCGCTGAAAACCAGCCGACTGAAGAGTTAGACGACGCACTGGCAACGGCTTATACGCGCTATGTGAAAGTGCCTGTGAATGGCGGTTTCAACATCTACGACTTGTCAGAAGAGCCGCAGCACGACAGCATTTACGAAATCATTCTCGATACACAGTTTCCTGAAGTCGGTATTTTCCAGGTGAACCCTGACCCAACGGTACACGCCTATGCTATTCAGAGCGCCCAGTACTCATTGCGGGAAGCTTGCCGCTACGAGCAGCCAACCGGCCCCGTATCGCGCATTGTAACCGATGAGGAAGGAACCTTGCGCAAAGTTGGCGGCGTATGGCAGATTGAATCGAAGGCACTGATTCATTTCGAGTAGCCAGTAGGAACGCGCCTCGGCACGTTCTCGTTGAACGAAGCAGGACGTTGCAAACACGTTGCAGTGCATTCGAATTCCAGAACGTCATGCTGAGCTTGTCGAAGCATCTCGCGTGCTAATGTTGTAGTAATTCCTGTCGATTGGGGTTACCATTGCACGCGAGATGCTTCGGCAAGCTCAGCATGACGTTCTTTTGTATTGTATTCTATGTTCGAAATCATTCTTGAAGTAATAGTCGTGCTGGTCGTAGTGGGCTTGCAGATTCGTACGTTTCTGCAAACGCGCGCTCGAGCGTCGCGGCTGGCTCAGCTTTACCCAACCAAAGAACAACTCCGCGTTGAGCGGCGATTGGTGACCCCGGCGGGGCTCGACATGCCCGATTATGCCTCCGATGCGCCCGCTGATGCTTTTTCGGCCGACATCATCCGGGCTGATGCTACCTCGAAGGATTTCCAAGATATCCTGGTCGATACCAATGCTTACCTACGACACAACAAAGGTGCCGCGGCCGACTTCAGCATCCTGAAAGATATTGCCGAACGCCAAAGTCAGGTGGTAGCCAACGAAGCCCAAGCTGACGTAGCTACACCGCTGTACCTAGGTTTGCTGGGCACGTTTCTAGGCGTCATTCTTGGTCTGGTGGGCATCGCCCGCAACGGCGTCTCCGACGACAATGCCCTGACGCCCTTCCTCACCGGCGTGCTCATCGCCATGACGGGCAGCTTCGTGGGCTTGCTACTCACGCTGCTCGGTAATGGCCTACTCCGCAACGCCCGCCAGCAGCTAGATGTGCTGCAAAATAGCTACTACACCTTCCTGCAAGCTAGGTTGCTGCCCATTCTGCACAGCGACATGGCAGGCAGCCTGAGCAATCTGAAATCGGTGCTGGATGCGTTCAACCAGGATTTTGTGGGTAAGGTGACGCTGTTTGAACCCATCATGGATAAGCTCACCGACAATATTCGGGTGCAGAGCCGCTTCTTGGAAGCATTAGACAAAATCGGCTACGACCAGATGGCGAAGGCCAATATTGCCGTGTTTGAGAAGGTGCGTGAGTCGGCTGATCTGTTTGGGCAGTTCACGGGTTACCAGCAGAAGCTAAACCAGATGCTGGAGGCAGGCTACCATTCGGCGCAGAGCGTGAACAGCATTTTGGACCGGTTGCGCGGTTTTGAGAAAGGTATCAACGACCTAGGTCAGTACATTGGGAAGAACGACAACATCATTCAGCACCAGCTCGATTTCTTCCAGCGCCACCAGAAGGAGATGGACGCCCTGCGCGCCCGCACCGAGCAGTACTTTGACCAAGCTAGCCTTTCACTCACCGACTTGATGCAGAAGCGCCTGCAATTCCATGAGCGCGACGCTCAGCAAGCCTACGAGAAGTGGGGGCAATACTTCCAAAAGCTCAACAACGACAACGTGTTCGAGCGCATCATGCGCCAACTCGATCCGCTCAAAAATGTGGAGGCGAGCCAGCAAGCCCTAGCCCGCGACGTGACGGCTACCCAGCGCGAATTACTCCGCAAAGTTGAACTCGACTCTCAGATCCAAGCGAAGGTGCTAAGTGAGCTAGGTGAGCTGAATAAAATTCTTGTGAAGGCTACTGCTAAGAACCGACTGCAGCGGGCGATGGATAATGTGTTTGGCGGTGTGAAGCCGTTGTAGTGGATACGTCCAAATATGCTTAACTCAAACACTTTCGTTGTTAGCGCATGGGCATTACTCTATGGTATATCTGTGGCATTAAGCTATTTCTTTCTACTTGTTAAACCTGAACAGCAGAGCCGGTTACTTCTGCTACTCCGACTTACTCTATTCTTAGTAATAGTAGTAGTACCTATGTTGATATCATGGGGACTAATACTGATGATAGAGGATGATCGTTCAGGGTTTTAAGCTCTAAATTTTTATGAATAATTCCTCCAACAATCGCCAATCTTCCGACTTCTTCTGGCCTAGCTACGTGGACCTGATGACGTCGCTGTTTGTGGTGATGTTGGTGCTATTTGTGTACAGCTTCAAGCTGTTCAAGGACCGAGAAGGGGAGCTGAAGCGGGCCAATGGTGAGCTAAAAGTAAAAGCCGCCGAGCTAGAGCAAATCACCAAAATCCGGCGTTCCTTGCAGCAGCTCGAAGGTAAGTACTTTAAGTATGACCCCGCCAACGAGCGCCACGAGTTGCTGGTGCCCGTGCAGTTCAAGTCGGGCCGCGACGAGATTCAGGATGCCTACAAACCGGCGCTGCTACAAGCCGGCCGCCGATTGCGCACGGTACTTAAAAGCATCAAAACTGACCAGCCAGTGCGTTACCTCGTTATTGTGGAGGGCATGGCGGCCCGTTACCCCGAAGGCGACCCGCGCAACAACAACGAGCAGCAAGCCACCTACCAACTTAGCTACCGCCGCGCTCTGAACCTGCTGAACCTCTGGAAGCAAAATAGCCTCGACTTCACCCAAGATCGGAGCATTGAGTTGATCATTGGTGGCAGCGGCTTCTTCGGCACCGGTCGCTACGCCGGTAATCGGGAAGGGCAGAACAAGCGGTTCCTGATTCAAGTGATTCCAAAGGTGGGCCGAATAAGTAGTAGTCAAATTCGGTGAACTACACCTTTGACTTGCTAACCTAGCTTTCAGAATGGCAACGCCGCCGTAAGTCGCCTAAGAATTAGCTCAGAAAACGGGTTGGCAATCTTGCTAGATGAACAATTTGTAGGGTACGTCGGATGTATAGTGACCAGCGCATATCTTCGCTGTTCTCTGCTCCCACCTAATCTCCTATGCGCAACTTCTCACTTGCTTTATTAGCACTAACGACACTAACAGCTTCTTGTCGTTCGGCTGCTTCTGAAGCCGAACGTGAAACCAGTGCTGCTGGCACCCGTTCTACTTTCTCGGCTCGCCGCAACGGCACCGACTTACCCCGTTTTACCGTGCAATACCCACAAGCTCATAAAGTTGATGTAGTCGACGACTACTTTGGTACTCCCGTCGCTGACCCGTACCGCTGGCTCGAAGACCCCGATTCGCCCGAAACCAAAGCGTGGGTGGAAGCTGAAAATAAGGTGACCTTCGGCTACCTAGAAAAGATTCCGTTCCGGAATCAGATTCGCGACCGGCTCACCAAGATCTGGAACTACGAGCGATACAGTGTGCCGCAGCAGGAAGGCAACCAGCTGTACTTCTCCAAAAACGACGGCCTACAAAACCAAGCCGTGCTGTACGTGCAGCCCACTACCGAAGGCGCCCAACCCGAAGTGCTGCTTGATCCCAACAAGTTTTCGGCCGACGGTACCACGGCGCTAGCGGGTACCTACTTCTCCAACGACCACCGCTACCTAGCTTACGCCACGAGTGGCGGCGGTTCCGATTGGCACCAGCTTAAAGTGCTCGACCTCAAAACGCGTCAGCCGCTAAAAGACGAGCTAAACTGGGTGAAAGTATCGGGGGCCTCGTGGTACAAAGACGGCTTTTTCTACAGCCGCTATGATGCGCCGAAGAAGGGCGAACACAGCCTAGCTGGCAAGAACGAGTTCCACAAAGTATACTACCACAAGCTAGGTACGCCCCAGAGTGCCGACAAGCTGGTGTACGAAGACAAGAAGATGCCGCTTGGCTTCCGCATGGCGGGTGCCACCGAAGACGAGCGTTTCTTGATCCTCTACCTTACCGACGGCAAGAACGATGGCAACCGCCTCTCCGTGCGCGACCTGACCGACCCCAAGCAGGAAGGCAAGTTCACGTCGTTGATTACCAGCTACGCGCACAACAACTCGATAGTTGGCAACGTGGGTGGGCAGCTTTTGGTGATGACCAACTACAAAGCACCGCGCTACCGCCTCGTGGCCATCGACCCCAAGAAGCCGCAGGAAAAGAACTGGAAAACTATTCTGCCTGAGTCGGAGAACACGCTGGAAGGCGTGAGCCAAGTAGGAGGGAAGCTGATTGCGAATTATCTCAAGGATGCTAGCTCGCTGGTGAAGGTGTACGACGAAAAAGGCAAGTTCCTGCACGACGTAGCGTTACCGGCCATCGGCACGGCCGCGGGTTTCGGCGGTCGGCACGATGCCAAGACGGTGTACTACGCCTTCACCTCGTTCACGTACCCAACCACCATCTACAAGTACGACCCAGCTTCGAACACCAGCACCGTATTTCGGGCTCCGAAAGTTGATGTGAACCCCGAAGACTACATAACCAATCAGGTATTCTTCGCCAGCAAAGACGGCACGAAGATTCCGATGTTCATTGTGCGGAAGAAAGGGGTGAAGCTGAATGGCCAAAACCCGACGTACCTCTATGCTTACGGTGGATTTAACGTGTCGCTCACGCCGGGCTTTAGCGTAGCGCGCATGCTGTGGCTAGAAAACGGCGGCATCCTAGCTATTCCGAACCTGCGCGGTGGGGGCGAGTACGGCGAAGAGTGGCACAAAGCCGGCATGACGCCTCATAAGCAAAACGTGTTCGATGACTTTATTGCCGCCGCTGAGTACCTCACGGTGCAGGAATATACGAACCCCAACCGCCTCGCTATTGCGGGTGGCTCCAACGGCGGCTTGCTCGTGGGCGCCATCATGACCCAGCGCCCCGACCTAGCCCACGTAGCTTTCCCGGCGGTAGGCGTGATGGATATGTTGCGTTACCAGAAGTTCACCATTGGCTGGAACTGGGCGCCCGAATACGGCACCTCCGACAACTACAATCAGTTTCAGAACCTCTACCGGTTCTCACCTTTGCACAATCTGAAAGCGGGCACGACTTACCCCGCCACCATGATTACGACCGCCGACCACGACGACCGTGTCGTGCCGGCGCACTCGTTTAAGTTTGCGGCCACGCTTCAGGAAAAGAACGCTGGGCCGTATCCGCAGCTCATCCGTGTAGATGTAAATGCGGGCCACGGTGCAGGCAAAAGCACGGCGCTCCAGATTCAGGAATGGGCCGATGTGTGGGCGTTTGCCTACTACAATATGGGGCTAACCCCCTATGAAAAGTAAACGCAGCACTCGAATAACCTTCTTACTGGGCGTAGAATTGCCTGTGAAAAGACAGCTAAAACAACAAGCAAACCCGTACAACTCTTTCGGGGCCTGCTTTGTATCTTGCGGCCCGAAACTCCAATGCCCGTACATTTCGGCTTACTTATGAAGAAAACGCTTCTGCTCGGTCTGCTGGCCGTCGCTTCGCTAACCGTATCATCATGCGGCAATCCAGATATCAACACAGATGAAGACGTGGCGACTCGGCCACTACCACCTATTCCGGCCGCAGCCGACACGACTGGTGGCAAGCCTGATACCAACGTGCCGCGCGAAATTAATGCCGTAAATGCAACGCAGGATATCAAACAGATGCAGCCGCAGATGTAGCTTTTTTGATCAAGCTTATCTTAAATGAACAATGAGCAATGGCTGTTCGCAGCGTTGCTCATTGTTCATTTAAGACAAGCTTGATCAAAGTGTCACGTTAACCAAGATTGCTCATTCATCATTGTTGATTGTTCATTGATGACAACTATTCGTCGCGGCGTTGAAGCCGATTTGCCCCAGGTGCTAGGTCTCATTCAGGAGCTAGCCGAATACGAGCGCGCCCCTCAGGAAGTCACGAATACGCTGGCCGACATGCAGCGCGACGGCTTTGGCCCCGAGCCCATCTTCAAGTTTTTCGTGGCCGAAAATGCTGAAGGCGCTATCCTAGGTATCGCGCTGTACTATACCGCTTATTCTACCTGGAAAGGCCGTATGCTCTACCTCGAAGACTTGGTGGTAACGGAAGCTGCCCGCGGCACTGGCCTCGGTAAACTGCTCTTTGATGCTGTCGTGCATGAAGCCCGCACTACAGGTGCCAATCGTATGAAGTGGCAGGTGCTCGAATGGAATGAGCCAGCTATTGGCTTCTACAAAAAGATAGGCGCCAACCTAGACCCTGAGTGGCACAACGGCAACCTAACTAATGAGCAGCTACTTGCCTACAATTGCAATGAGGCCGTGATGAGCTTGTAGGAAAGAAAGACTAAAAAAGCCAAAGGCCCTGCTGAAATCTCTTCAGCAGGGCCTTTGGCTTTTCGGTTATGGCCACAGATGTTAGTCAACTATCTCCAGAATAGTGCTGAACGATACGTATTGGCCGGGAAAGCGCGTGGTTAGGTTAGCGTTCAGGCCAGGCCCAAAAAGGTCTTGGTAATCTTCAAGCTGATCTAAGCCGAGGCAATACAGTTGTGCGGCGTAAGTAATACCGCCTTCCTCCTCATTGAGCAAGCGGCACAACTGACTTTTGACGAAAAAACCCGTGGCCATTACTTCGGGCAAGTGCACGTCGCGCATGTACGTGACCCACTCGTCGGCGATATCCGGGTCGATACTACTGGTTACGTTGTACAGAATCATTCAGGTGAAAATAAGAAAGCAGGCGCCGTAAAGCTAGCTGAGCAGGCTTTCGAAGCCCGGCGCCGTGCGCGATAAAGTGAATTCGATGATGTCATACTGCGCTACACCCGCTTCCAGAAAAGGGTCCGTAGCAGCCATGGTTTCCAAGCTAGCACGGTCGGTAGCACGAGCTAGGATGATGCCCCCGGTACGGGGTACGCGCCGGCCTGAGGCTACGAAAGTACCGTCTTGGTAGTGTGCATCGACCCAAGTCATGTGTGCGGCCATGAAGGGCTCCACATCCTCCAGAGGCTTCGAATACGTGAGAACAAGCAGAAACATAGCCACAAAGGTACACCTCAGACGCGCATCGTGTCGAACTGAAAGTCTTGAATACGCGCCTGAATGTCTTTTGGTGTCAGCTTTTCCTGGATGCTAGCTTGCACCAAGCCCGGTAGCTCTTGGTCGCCGGCGAGGCGCAAAGATAATATCTGCTTCAGCGTAAGCTGCTCTTCTAGAGGCCGCAGGCTTTTACCAGTTAGCTCAAAATAGCGTTGACGTACTTCCAAGCGCGCAACCCGATCTTGAAGCATCAATGCATAGTGCTGCCGGAGCATCACTAGCCCAGCAAACACAATAATGGCTAGCACCATCACGCAAAACCATATCCGCGACTCCTCCGAATCTTCACCGGCAACTGATAGGTAGCGGCGGATGGTATAAATCGCCATGATCAATGCGGCGGGCAGCAAAACGAAGTGGTGCAGCGGGTAATACTTAACGGTGTTTTTGGTAGTAGCCATTCGGCGAAAGAAAAGTGGAAAAAGAGAATACAAAAAACTCCAGCCGCCTTGGACTGGAGTTTTGTTTATTGTAGGCGTTGAACAGAGAAGAAAGGGGCTAGCTCTTCGCTGCTTTCTTTTCCATGCGTAGGCGCTGCTTATCGAGCTTCGCTTGTTCTTTGGCCAACTTGGCTTGCTGCTGCGCTTGCTTGTCGGCGAGCTTCTGCTGCTTTAGCACGTTCTGCTGGTTCTTCAGAGCGAGCTTCTGCTGCTTCAGTTCAGCTTTGCTATCCTTCAACGACCGTTTGCTGGCGTCAGCCTGGTCTTTCTGCGCGTCGTAGAGGGCCTTCGAGTTAGCAGTTTGCTGTTGAACGCTATCTACTCTCGTGGTTTGGGCACGAGCGATGGTGCTGAGAGAGGTTAGCGCAGCAACTGTCAGCAGGAAAGTTATCTTTTTCATGAGTGAGGGTCTGGTCAAGAGTATTTGGTCCTAATACGGCTAGCCTGCCTCGGAGGTTGGGGGTAAATCTTTATACCTCCTGAAAATCAAGGTCTTTGCCATAGCTCTCCGGCAAAGTGCTGGCACTCCAGAAGGCCAAGAGCAGCAAAACGGACCCAATAAATGCCGCCGCACCCACAATGCTAAGCGACCCTTGTAGCGCCTTGAACGTCGGATTAATAAGCACAATGGCGCCGCGGGCAAAGTTGGGTGCCGTGGTAGCAACAGTGGCGCGCAGGTTGGTGCCAAACTGCTCGGCCGATACGGTCACAAACAAAGCCCAGAAGCCTCCTGCTAGGCCTAGCAAAAAGCAAACGGTGTAAAACATCGTAGTGCTCGCCCCATGCAGCCCAAACAAGTACACGCCCACCATCGTGAGCGAAGCCAAAATGAACACTTGTAGTGTGCGGTTACGGCTATGCAATAGCTGACTGAGGCTACCGCTGGCAAAGTCTCCGATCGTTAGACCTAGGTAGCACCAGAAGATACTCAAGCCGCCAGTGACTGAGCCTTGCAGACCGAAGTGCTTGCCGAACTCAGGCGCCAGCGTAATTAGAATGCCGACGATAAACCAGAAAGGTGAGCCAATAAGCAAACAGCGTATGTACCGGCCTAGCCGTTCGCTGTTGGTAAACAAGCTGAAGAAGTTGCCGCGGGCGACATCTTCTCGCTTAGCCTGCTCAAACATACCCGATTCGAATACCCCCACGCGCAAGGCAAGCAAAGCCAAGCCTAGGCCACCCCCAATAAAATAGCTGTTGCGCCAGCCAAACCGCTCACCCACCCAATACGCTACTATCGCCCCAGATACGCCTACGGTGGCCACGATCATGGTTCCGTAGCCTCGTTTTTCTTTGGGCAAGCTCTCGGCTACCAGCGTGATGCCAGCACCTAGCTCACCGGCAAGTCCCACCCCCGCAATAAAGCGCAGCCAAGCATATTGATCCACGGTTTGCACAAAGCCATTGGCAATATTCGCCAACGAGTACATCAGAATAGAGCCGAATAGCACCGACAAACGCCCCCGCTTATCACCCAAAATGCCCCACAGAATGCCTCCGATCAACATGCCGCCCATCTGCATATCGATTAGGTAAATGCCTTGCTCTGTGACTTGACTTGGGTCGAGTACACCTAGACCATTGAGACTTTTCACCCGCACAATACTAAATAGTACCAAGTCGTAGATGTCAACGAAGTAGCCGAGCGAGGCCACAATAACAACAGCACTTAGCAAGGAAGCCGTCTTAGGAGGCTGAGGGGCGGAGGAGGAAATCATAGACTAGGGCAAAGCAGGTAAAAGGCGTTTGTACGCATATTCGACAGTTTTCTTCTTTTTCGAAAGGGGAATTCCAAAAGGCCCAAAAAGAACAGACCGCACGGGTTATGGTGCGGTCTGTTCTTAAAGCTAGGTTGCTACTGGTTGTAACGAGTGTTAGACACAGCCACACGATTCCTCAAGCACGGGCTCACGCTCCTCTATTTGTACGGTACAGTGACAGATGCTAAACTCCTCCTGCATAATATTTTGCAAGTGCGTCAGGAAGTCATGGTCGCCGCTGTAGCCAGGGCGTACCAAATGCACCGTAAGCGCCGTGTCGCGTGTGCTCATGGGCCACACATGCAGATCGTGGACTTGCGTGACGCCGGGTTGGGCAAGTAGGCGCTGCCTTACCTGTTGTAGGTCGATGCTTTCCGGTACGCCGAGCATGGTGAGCTGCACCGTCTCGCGCAGCAGCCCCCATGAGCTGTAAGCAATAATGCCTAGGATAACGAAGCTGATAGCCGGGTCGAGCCACTGCCAACCCGTCCAGGTGACCAACGCGCCGCCCACCACCACGCCCAGCGACACCAACGCATCGGTAAGCATATGCAGATACGCGCCCCGCAGGTTTACATCGCCATGCTGGCCCTTCCGAAATAAGTAAGCGGTCAGCCCATTCACCGCAATACCGATGCCTGCCAGTAGCATCACGAGGCGGCCATTGACTGGGGCAGGGTGACGTAAATGCTCAATCGTATCCCAAAGAATAAAGCCTAGTGCTGCGTAGAGCAATGCTGCATTGATGAGCGCTGCTTGAATAGTAGCACTCTTGAACCCATAGGTGTAGCGCTCGGAAGAAGGCCGGCTGGCTAGCTGTGTCGCTCCCCAAGCTAGGGCCAAGCTCAACACGTCGCTCAGGTTATGACCTGCGTCGGAGAGCAAAGCCGAAGAATTAGACCAAAAACCACCTAGGGTCTCAGCCACTACAAAAATCAGGTTCAGGGCGATGCCGATGCCAAATGCCCGACCAAAGTGCATCTCGGATGCCGCTGCAATACCATGATGATGGTCGTGGTCGTGACCGTGACTATGATCATGACCATGGTGGTCGTGAGAATGCGCCATTGATGATAAAGAAAGTTGCTGTTTAGTCTGTAACGACTGGTGCGCGGCGCAGTTCCATAAAAGGTGTTGCTCGAAGTAAATCAGGGCAACATTGGTCAGCTCACCAGCTTGGGTTAAGGTACAGAAGAATCAGCAGCCCTCGACAGACGTGCTTGAGCTTACAAAGAAAAAATGTGTGCTAATGGCGACCAGACCCAGGTAGCACTACGCCGCTAATTGAAGCGCAACGGTACCACCACCTTCACGCTGATGTTGCGACCCATGTTGAAAATACCCATACGGCCGTTGCTGGCATTATAATCCGCGTATTTCAAACGGCTGAGGTGGCTCTGATAGGCAACATCAAACAAGTTATTGCCAGTCACAAAGACTGAAAAGAGCGTTTGCGCCTTCGCATTTATCCAATCGGTGCCCACGCCTGCATTAATTAGGGTGTAGCCCGGCGTACGCGTTTCGGTTTGATAAGCCGCAAAAAAGCGGTTTTGCACGAACGTGTGTTCCACGTTGACGCGGACGTACAAGTTCGCCAAACGCGTATTCTTCACCTTGCGAAAATTAACGCGCAGCTCCGATTGCAACCGGTCGGCAGGAATAAACGGCAGGTTACGTAAGGAGTCAGCGGGTTGATTAAGCTGGCGCGCGCGCACCATCGAGAAGCTGTTTTCAAAGTGCAGCCAGTCCAGCGGATGCGGGTGAATATCAACGCTTACTTCTCCGCCAACCAGACGGGCGTTGCCTTGGTCGTACAGAAATACGGGGTTTCCCGTCGAGGCAATCGAATCGGAGCCTGCTGCGTTCAGAATATGGCGTGGGAAGATGTAGTTCTGAATACGGTTTTCGAAAGCGTCCACGTTCAGGCTCACGTGGTCAGTTACGTAGCTGATGCCGGCATCATATTGCAAGCTGGTTTCTGCTTTGAGCGTCGGGTCACCAATTTCGTAGCGGATGGTGCCTTCGTGCTGCCCATTGGAACCTAGCTCGGAAATATTAGGTGCCCGAAATCCGCGAGATAGATTGGCCTTTACCAGCAGCTTTTCGCTGAGGCTGTACGCGCCACCGATGCTGCCCGACACGTTGCGAAAAGTAGATTTGAAGCCCGCAAACTTCTGCTCTGCGCCAGGCGCGGGCACCGGACGCTCATCGGCGTCGAGGTACAAGGCGTCGGCGTTGATACGCCGGATGTCGTAGCGTAGGCCGCCACTCACGTCTAGCTTACCAAAAGTTTTCTTCGTCACCCCAAACACACCGCCATCGAGCAGGTGGTAAGCAGGAATTAGGAATTCCTCACCCTTATTAACGTTTTGCTGCTGCATACCACTGACGCCGACAGTGGTGTTCCAGCCTTGCATCTCGGGTAGAAAGTACCGCACAGCGTAGTCAAACGTGCGCAGCTGAAAGTACAGCTCTGGTGTATCCGGATTGAGTACGTCGCCGAACTCACGGCGTAAGTTCTGTTGCCAGCTAGCATTTACCGTCAAGCGGCTCTGACCGAAAATGAAGTTGTTTTCGGTGCCAATGCGCAAGTGGTTGACCCGCTGCCGCGGTAGAGCTAGGCCATAGCCGCGCAAGTCGTCGGTAGTCACAGGCACGGCTTCGGTCGCTGTGTCATGCACAGCCACGTCTTTCAAGAAGCGGCCCGTTGCTGGGTCCCGGTCACCTTCCGTTAACCCTAGCTGCTGGTTGAAGGTATTGAACGTCAGGTGTGAATAGCCCCAGCTCTTATTGACGCCTACGTATCCGTTGGCATCTAGCTCGCGGAAGCCGGAGTTAAAGACGCGCCCATCGTAGCGGTTGCGGTAGCTGCCCGCTAGCTTGCTGCTGCCGCGTACCAACCAGTTGAAACCGTTTTTATTGCCCGCATTCATGAGCGAATAGCCCTGCAAGGCATTATTGGTTTGGTAGTTGGCTGAGGCTGAGCCAATGATCTTGCCTTCTTCCACGGGGTCAGGTGCCAGAAAGTTGATAACGCCCGCCATACCATCGGAGCCATAGAGCAAGCTGCCGGGACCTTTGATTACCTCCGCGCGGTCAATAGAATACTCATCAATCTCGATACCGTGCTCGTCGCCCCACTGCTGGCCTTCTTGCTTAGAGCCATTGTTGAGGGTAATAACGCGGTTGAAACCTAGCCCCCGGATGATCGGCTTGCTAATGGCGGCGCCCGTTGTAATTTGTGAAAGGCCGGGAGTGTGCGCTATGGCATCTATCACGTTGGTAGCTGCGGCCTGCTGCAAGCGAGTATGATCGACCACCGTGGTTGGAATGGGCGAACGGCGCATTTCTGTTGCCGCTGATACTCCCGTCACGACTACTTGACCGATTTCGGTAGCCGTAGATGTCAAGGCTACTTCAATAGGCTGACCTGTGCCAGTGTCAATGGTGCGTGCGACGCTAGTGTAGCCTAAGGAGCGAACCTGCATTAGAAAGCGGCCGCGCGGTAAGCTAGCAAACCGGAAAGTACCGTCAGGGCCAGTCGCAGTAGCTTGGCGCAAGTCGGGAAACAGGATGGTGGCACCGGGAACGGGCTCTTTCGTCGCGGCATCTACCACGTGGCCTGTAACGAGGTTGCCGGATGTTGCCCGCTGTGCAGCGAGCGGAGTAGTGGTAGTGGGTACTTGCGCAATTGTGCTTGTAGTGAGCAGCAACAAGCCTATCACTAGAAAATATCGTGACATAAACTGAAAGCTAGGGCCTAGCGAATGAGCTAAGAAGGAAAGGAACGCCACGCTAGCAACTAGGGCCAGCCTACAGAAGCAGCGGCTTCTGAGCGTAAGTATCTGCTAACTAGTAACCTAGGTAACGGCGTTCACACCATGGTGGACGCCGTACGAAGAGTATGGGTTGAAAGCAGCAAAGAGGGAAGCAGGAAACCTAGCTTCTAGGTGGTCCGCGCAAATACCCGGTAGCGACCACCGAGCTAGGCCATGCTGCACAGAGCTTATCGCTAATAGCCGCCGAAAAAAACGGTATGACCTCAAACTCTAGCGGTGCAGCCAGTTGGCAGGAGACATGACTAAAGTGGTCAGTCTGGCAATGTTGGTGTTTGGACGTGAGCAGTAATCGCGCCTTGCCCGGCTTGCTCATTAGCGACACATGCGCCGCCTCTTCGCTTGTGTGCTGATGCTGGTGCAACGCCAAGATCCAAGTATCTGGCAGGAGCACCCGCGTAAAGCAGAGCAGGAGCAAAAGTGCCAGATGAGAACGAAGAGCGCGCATTATGCAACAATGTGGCGAATGTACCTGCCAAATGTAGAATGATTTTGCTTAATCGGAACAGCTAGGTTATGGAGAAATTGCTAAACCACTCTGCATAGTAACAGATATGATTAAGAGAATAATACAATTTTATACAGTATATTGAAAAGTTGCTATTGGCTTCAGAGAGAGGCTTACAGGTTAACTGATACCTATCTTGAGGAGTCTGTATACTGATCTAGCGAGATTCACGTTCTGTTAAGCGAGCAATTTTGCTGAGTCAACGTGTATGTACATATAATTAAAAAATTACTATATAGATTTGTGAACCCTATCAATAAAAAGTACTGGTTTTAGTGTTACTGCTATCAATATGATCTGTTCTCTTCACGAATCACTCCTACTGCAACACGATCCTCAACTTCAGTTAGTACGCTGGCAGTGGCAGGGGCCTTTAAGTCTGCTACGATTTCAGATGGCCCTTGAACGATTGTTACTCTTTTCCCGCCAACACAAGATTCGCCAATGGATGGTCGACATCTCCCAAATGCCGCCGCTTGGCAACGACGAACAAGCTTGGGTAAGTCAGCGGTGGGTGGCTCAGTTTGCGCATGTTGGTGTATTAAATATAGCCCTGATGTTGCCCAATGACTTACATAATCAACTGGCAATGGAGCATGTACTCGATAGTGGCCGCTGCTATACTCAGGTCAACGTACAGTTCTTTGCTGATTTCCCTGCTGCACTAGATTGGCTATCTAAAACGCCCGACGACGTACACCGCCTGGAAATGGAATGGTTTGCCGCCGCATACACAGCTTCACAGCCTGGTACCCAACGCTTGTCGTTAAAAAAGCTTATTGATTAACCCCTGTGTGTGCTGTCAAACTGGCAGCACGGAAGGCGTGGAACACCTTTTGAAACCGAGAGCCGGACAACGCTATAGCTGCAAGTGCCTAGCGTTTTGTCCGGTTTTTTGTTTCACTGCTTCTGCCAATACGTTATGCAAGAGAAAGGTAGCATCTCGATTCATACCGAGAATATCTTCCCCATCATCAAGAAATTCTTGTACTCTGATCACGAAATCTTCCTTCGGGAATTGGTTTCGAACGCAGTTGACGCCACCCAAAAGCTCAAGAGCCTAGCCCAGCTAGGTGAGTTCAAGGGTGAGTTAGGCGAACTGAAGGTGCGCGTGACGGTGGATAAGGAAGCGCGTAAAATCACTATCTCCGACCGTGGCCTAGGTATGACGGCCGAGGAGATTAAGAAATATATCAACCAAATCGCCTTCTCTGGCGCCACCGAGTTTGTGGAGCAGTATAAAGAGAAGGATGCTAGCACCAAAGATCAGATCATTGGTCAGTTTGGCCTAGGTTTTTACTCTGCTTTCATGGTAGCAGAGGAGGTGGAAATCTGGTCGAAGTCGTACAAGGATGATACCCTAACGGCGCATTGGACGTGCGATGGTAGCACCGAATTTACGCTCGATGAGCCCACGGGCGAGCACGCGAAAGCTGAGCGCGGTACCGATGTGGTGTTGCACGTAGCCGCTGACTCAGACGAGTTCCTGGAAGAAGCTAGGTTGCGGACTATCCTGACGAAGTACTGCAAATTCCTGCCTATCGAGATTGAGTTTGAAGGCGAGGTCATCAACCAGACGCAACCCATCTGGACCAAGCAGCCTTCGGAGTTGACCGACGAAGATTACACGAAGTTCTACCAGGAGCTGTATCCTCTCACAGAGCCACCACTGTTCTGGATTCACCTCAACGTCGATTACCCTTTCAACCTGACGGGTATCTTGTATTTCCCCAAGGTGAAGGACGAGCTACAGCTCCAGCGCAACAAGATTCAGCTTTACTCGCGCCAGGTGTTCATTACCGACGAGGTGAAAGACGTGGTGCCAGAGTTCCTGATGCTGTTGCACGGCGTACTCGACTCGCCTGATATCCCGCTGAACGTGTCGCGTAGCTTCCTGCAAGCTGATGCTAACGTGAAGAAAATCAATACGTATGTTACCCGTAAGGTAGCAGACAAGCTCAGCGAGCTGTTCAAGAAAGACCGGGCTGGCTACGAGCAAAAATGGTCAGATATCGGTCTGTTTGTGAAGTATGGTATGTTGTCGGACGAGAAATTCTACGACAAAGCCAAAGACTTTGCGCTCGTGCAGAACACGGCCGGTAAGTACTTTACTTTGAGCGAGTACCAAGAATTTATCCAAGCCAACCAGAAGGACAAGCAAGAGCAACTGGTTGTGCTGTACACCTCCGATTCGGAAGCACAGCACGCCTATGTGGCCGCCGCCCTCGACCGGGGCTACGATGTACTGAAACTCGATGGTGTACTTGACACGCACTTCATCGGGCAGCTAGAGCAGAAACTGGAGAAGGTGACCTTCAAACGAGTGGATGCTGACACGGTTGGTAAGCTCATCGAGAAGGATGAAGCTACCGAGAGTGTGCTAAGCGATGAAGACAAAACGCGTTTGCAGGAGCTGTTTGCCAAAGCAATCAATAACGAGCACATGCATGTGCAGATAGAAGCTCTATCGCCTCAAGACTCACCTGTTATTATCACGCTGCCCGAGTTTATGCGGCGGATGAAAGACATGCAGCGCACGGGCGGCGGTGGCGGTATGGCCTTCATGGGCAGCTTGCCAGATAGCTATACGGTGAGTGTCAATGCTAACCACGCAATAAGCCAGCGTATTCTCAGTGCCGACGAAGAAGCAGGACGTAAGCTAGCTCGTCAGGCCTTCGACCTAGGTCTGTTGGCGCAAAACATGTTGAAAGGAGAAGCACTGACTGCCTTTGTGAAGCGCAGTGCTGATCTGCTAACAGCATAGTGGGTGCTTTGAAGTAACTCGCTCGTGCAGTAACAATAGAACCCCGGCGACGAAAGTTGCTGGGGTTTTATTCTTTTGATAAGAATACGATAAGTTACGCCAGTAAGTAGCTAATCAGCTACCTAGGTGTCGGGCACCAAATCACTGTATCTTTACGTTTACTGCTGCGAATTTGCTCGCTTACTTATGCCTTTTTCTCGACCGCAATTATTGCTGTTTGCTCTGCTGCTACTAGTTGGAGCGTGTTCCAAGAAAACCGTCTCCTTCAATAGCAAGCCCGATCAAGACCTCGTAGCGCTGACCGTCAACGACACATTGACGCAGAACAGCGACACCACAAACTTGCTCAAAACCAAGCGTGTGGCTATGACGAAGGAGGAAGAGCAGCAGGCAAAGGATCAAGACAAGAAGAATAAGCGTAAGCCTAAGAAGAAAAAGAACATCTTTCTTGGCGAGCCAATCAAGAAGGCCTATACCAAGTCAGGCCCAAAGGGACGTAATCAAGTAGTAGAAATCTTCTACTACATGCGCAATCCACAGAAAACGGATCCTTTTGCTCCTGTACGCTATTATTATGATGCGCACAAACGTCGCATTCTGCAGGACCGAGCTGGGGTAGACCCCGGCGCTAACAAGGTGCTGCACGGACCTTATAAGAAGATGCAAGGCGGCAAAGTGGTCGAAACAGGCTTCTATGCCGTTGGTACGCGCCACTTACGTTGGGAGCGGCTTAGCAAAGACAATATTCTGGTTACCAAAGTGCATTACGAGAAAGGCTTCCCGCGCGATGCCAACGTTACGTATTACGATGGTGAGCAGAAGCAGCTAAAAGAAGTAGTGCCTTACGTTGACGGTAAGCTGGAAGGCGAGTACGTGCGCTACCTCGAAAACGGTAAGCGCGACTGGGATGGGCAGTTCGAGAACGGAAAAAAGGTAGGTCTCTGGAACAAGTATTGGGGGTTTCGCAACGTGCCCAATCGATTACACTACGTTTATCAGTATCCAGAAAGCGGCTACGAGCCCGAAGCTGAGCCTATACTGCTACGTGAGTACAACCGGAACGGAACACTTATCTACGAGAAAGACAAGCTAGATCGGCGTAACGCCCCAGATGACAGTAGACCTGGCACTAATAGACCAGGAACGAACCGGCTAGGAACTAGAAAATAGGACTGCGATAGTGTCTCAGAACCTAGCTACTTGTCGGTAGCTGCTCGCTAGTAGAAGGCGTCTTCAAAGTGCTCGATTTTGAAACCGGTGGCAGTCGGTGTAAGTGCTAGGATATCAAATCGGATGTCGCCTGCCCAGTTGATTTCCTCTTGGTACTGTTCGGCCGCTAAGCGAAAAAGTTGGCGCTTGCGGTCCGTAACAAAGGTTTCTGGATAACCGAACTGGGAAGAGGAACGCGTTTTCACTTCAACGAAAACCAGAAGTTGTGTTGCGAGTCGTACAATAAGGTCTACTTCAGCGCGACGATAACGGTAATTCTGACGTTCTATGGCAAAGCCACGCCCTAGGAAGTAGTCGGCCGCTGCCGCTTCACCCGCGTGGCCAAGTTGATGAGCATCGTAGGGCATAGGAGAGAGGCAGTTGCGGTATGTCGTACAATTGGCTTTGGGACGAATCTACGTACCTTTGCTATGGTACCAGCGACAGTTACTCGCCTGCTGGAACCTAAATGCCGAAACCGTTGCTATGGTGCACATCTGTTCTGCATCATCTATCCTACCACCTGAACTGCTCATTGATGGATTCCTTATATAGTCAGTGCAGTGTACCCGTTGCCGCCACCCCTAGTGTTGATCCGATTGCGCCGACTATAGCTGAAGCAAGTCAGAACCATCGTGTAGTGGTGCAGCGGCTAGGGCTCTCAGATTACGAAACCACTTGGGCCTACCAAGAACAACTGCTGGCCGCAACGCTTGCCATCAAAGCACAAAATCGTCAAGCAACGGAAGCAGGCACCCCTGTGTTGCCAACGCCTAATTACCTTTTGCTTTGCCAGCATCCGCATGTGTACACGCTAGGCAAGAGCGGCAAACCTGAACACTTGTTGCTCGACGAAGCTGCATTGCAGGAGCACCAAGCTACATTTCACCGTATCAATCGGGGAGGGGATATAACGTACCATGGGCCGGGTCAACTAGTAGGCTACCCGATCTTAGACCTCGATAACTTCTTTACGGACATTCACCGGTATCTACGGGTGTTAGAGGAAGCGGTGATTCGTACGTTGTCAGAATACGAGTTAGTAGCAGGCCGCATTCCTGGTCTCACGGGTGTGTGGCTAGACTTTGAAGAAGGAGCTAGCAACCCACGTAAGATTTGTGCCCTAGGGGTCAAATGCAGCCGTTGGGTGACTATGCATGGCTTTGCGTTGAATGTTAACACTGACTTATCGTACTTCGGGCACATTGTGCCGTGCGGTATCAGTGATAAAGCCGTTACATCTTTGCAGCAGGAGCTAGGTAGAGCAGTACCGCTCTCAGAAGTAGAAGACCGCTTGTTGATACACTTGGCCGACTTGTTCGCTGCCCAATTTATGTTTGAGTAGGAATGAAGGAACATATTCTGTTTGATCCAGTTGAAGGCGTTTCTATAGCCGTAGTGCCTGACGATAACGCAGCTACAGAGGAAGGCAAAGCGGGTTGGCAGGTATACTTACTTAATCACAATGCATTTCCGTTGGAAAACGTTATCGTTAGTTCTAATGGGTACGGAACGAAGGAAGATGGTGAGCAAGTGCGTACTTCGACCCTACGTCACGTGTTCGTAGAAGTAGCACCACACAGTGCCGTACCCGTTGAACCTATTGATCCTGACTTATTTCGTCTCAACAATCAGTATTGGGTAAGCTACTATCGTGGCTCACAAATCTTTGATAAGAAGTTCATATTCGTGCCTGATTCTATTGTTGCCGCCAACCTGATTTCTATTGCGCTCCTCGGCCGTTCGGGGGTATTGCACAGTTAATTGATTTATATGACTAGCTGTTACTCTCAACGGTTAGCTTCTGCCTTTTAAGCGTTGAATAGGTGATGAATGCACTTGGGATTTCATTGAGCTTATCATTTATGTGGGCCTTTTGGGTAGCGCTATTTGCGGTGCCCTCCATTATTTATATTGCTCATCTTAAAAACATGTTGGATACGCCCAACGTGCGAACCGTGCATGAGTCGCTCACTCCTCGGCTCGGAGGGGTAGCTGTGTTCGCTGGCTTCATGTCAGCACTTACCATCTTTGCTGACTTAAGTAATGGAATTCAACAGCTATTAGCAGGTTGTATCGTTCTGTTCTTCGTCGGGCTTAAAGACGATTTGGTTACTATATCCGTCACAAAAAAGTTTGTCGGACAGCTATTAGCAACGGGCATTGTAATGATCATGCCCCAACCTGAAATCCGGATTACTAGCTTTCAAGGTATCTTAGGGATTCATGAGCTACCAATTGGGATAAGTTATGCCTTCACCTTTCTAGTAATTGTTGGCATTACGAACGCCATCAACCTCATCGATGGATTGGATGGTCTAGCAGGTACCATCGTTATTATCATTGCTAGTACGTTTGGCTATTACTTCTACCGTTATGGTGGTACCAGCTACAGCAACTACGTGTATGTTTCTGTCTGCGTCATAGGGGGAATACTAGGCTTCTTGCGTTATAACTTTCACCGTGCTAGTATTTTTATGGGAGACACGGGCTCATTAGTTTGCGGCTTTATCGTGTCAGTACTTACCATCCAATTTATCGAGATGGGTTTAAAGGTTGGACAGCCTTTCGCTTCATCAGCTCCTTCTGTTGCAGTTGGAATCTTGTTCGTTCCTCTTTTCGATACGGTACGCGTTTTTTTGGTGCGCATGCTAGCCGGACGTTCGCCATTCTCGCCCGATAAAAACCATATTCACCACCGGATCCTCGCTATGGGCTTTCAACAAATAAGCACTGTGCTATTACTAAGCCTGCTAAATTTGGTAGTGATCCTATTCGTTATAAACTTCGCTGAGCTAGGTAACACGTTGCTAATTGGCGCTCTAGTAGCCTTCTCCGTGCTACTCAGCATCTTCCTAGGTGTATACCGTAGCCGTACTGCACAGCAACGAGTAGCTTCTTAAGAGGCAAGCAGAAATAGAGTGAGAAACACTGATTGGCGGGTAGCAAGTAGGTTTGTTATATGTATGTGGCTACTACTACATACGCTAGCTGGGCAGGCTACGGAATATCGTCCGCTACCACCTGCGCCACAGACTGGTCTTTCCGATGAGTGGCTAATCTATGAGGAAGCTTCGAACCGGTTAATTCTTTATTTGCCTGGTTATCACAATCCTGCCCGAGCCTACTACCAATGGGTAAGTATCCGGCCAAAGCAGGGTTTCCCTATCACATTTACTGCGCGCAAAGATCAGAGCTTGTTCCTGGACAACAGGCTCATCTTTACGGCACCAGGTCCAGCCTCTTACACACTCGATTTAGCGCAACTACTACCAGCTGGGATGACTACTGGGTCACACCTGCTATGTGTGTGGCATCCTGAAATAGCTCCGGATATTTCTTCTTTTACCAATACCACCTTGGTACCTCCGGTGAAGGTTGGTAAAGCTGCTAACACTAACGTTTTTGCGGCGCAAGCACGTGCACGCGGTCATCAAGGTGAGAATGTGTTCTTGTGCTTCTTACTCCTTATTGGTTTACTCTACGGTGGCATACGGGCCACGTATCAGCCTAGCTTTGCTCGTATTTACCAGGTCGAAAACTGGTGGGGAAAAGGCAAAGACCAAGAGTTTTTGACCAAGCCGACAGCTACGTGGCTGAATATTCTACTAATACTCGTGTTTTCATTGTCGCTGGCCTTATTACTTGTTGCTATCCATACCAATATCCAAACCATTGTCATTCTACGGCGCTTATTCGATGTACCTGAATCAGCTATCATGGCACGTGTGCTACTTTACACAGGACTGATAGCAGGATTTGTACTAGGTAAGTACCTCTTCTTGGAATTGATGGGTTACATCTTCGACGTGACGGAATTAGTAATGATGCAGTACCGGGAATTTGTTCGTACTTTCCTATTTATGGGACTGTTTCTGCCTGCAGTGATGGTTCTATATCTGAGTTTGAATCAAACCTTACCGGAAGCAGTGCTGTGGGCATCTAATGGGGTCGTTTCCTTGATGTTGGTTGGTACAGTAGTCCGCATCGCACGTACACTAAGCCGACGCGTGTCCCTACTGAATCTACATTTGTTTTCGTACCTTTGCGCCACAGAAGTTATACCTCTTTTGGTGCTTTTGAAGTTGATTGTGTTCACCTATTAGCATCCTGCAGCACTGAGCACTGGCTAGTGTTTTTTAAGCCACTTATTTGCTTTAGACTTACCCACTCCATTTACCTTATGGCCGAGAGCACAGACAAACCGGGGACGGGCCGGCACGCCAAGCGCATCTCTAGCATCCTGGTTACCCAGCCTAAGCCGACGAACGACGTGTCTCCTTACTTTGCTATTGCCGAGAAATACGGTATCAAAGTTGATTTTCGCGAGTTCATTCAGGTTGAGCCAGTATCTTACAAAGACTTCCGCAAAGAGAAGATAAATATTGCTGAGCACACAGCTATCATTTTCACTAGCCGCAATGCTGTAGATCATTTCTTCCGTATTTGCCAGGAAGCCAAGTTGGAAATGCCGGCGGAGATGAAGTACTTCTGTATCTCTGAGCAGACTGCTAACTATTTGCAGAAGTACATCGTACTACGAAAGCGCAAGTTGTTCGTAGGTCAACGTACTGCTGCTGACTTGTTTGATGTCATCAAGAAACACAAGGGTGAAAAATTCTTGTATCCTTGCTCTGATATTCGCAAAGATGATATTCCGGAGTTCATGCGGGCAAATAACTTCAAGTTTACTGAAGCTGTAATCTATCGTACAGTTGCTAGTGACTTGTCTGATTTGTCAGATGTGAAGTACGACTGTATCGCTTTCTTCAGCCCATCCGGAATCAGTTCACTGTTCGTCAACTTTCCTGACTTTGAGCAAGATGGCACTCGTATCGCAGCTTTTGGTCCTACCACAGCAAAAGCCGTATTAGATGCTGGCTTAGAACTAGATATTGAAGCTCCTCAACCAAATGCGCCGTCTATGACCGGTGCTATTGAAGCATACATCCGATTACATCATGGTGCAGATGCAGGAAAAGAGAAGAACAAGAGTGGTAAACAAAATGCTTAGCTAACCCAAAAGGAAGCAAATAATAACGGTCTCCATTCGTTATTTAATCTAACTTAGTTGCAGGGCTTTTGTATGTTACAACAAGCTCTCTTAGTCTAAATAGCCTTATTCTCAGTCCAAGCCAGTTGCTTCCATGAAGGGATCTTTAATTGCCACTCTCCTGCTGTCGGCAGTTACCGGCACCGCTCTTGCGCAGCAGCAGCCTCAGTTCAGCCATTATGGATTTAATGGCATGTACTTAAATCCAGCTTATGCTGGTATAAAGGGGCAAGGGGAGATTACTACTATTGGTCGAGACCAGTATGTTGGCTATAATGCTTCCTTCGATGATGGCGGTTCTCCACTAACGTTTATGCTTAGTGCCTCGCTGCCAATGCAAGTTCTTGGAGGAGGGATAGGAGTAGTAGCATATCGCGACAGAATTGCCCAATGGACTACCACAAACACGCAGCTATCCTATTCTAAGCATATTAAAGTTGGCGAAGGTCGACTAGGTATTGGTATTCAAGGCATATTTAATTATATATATCAAGGGTCTTATCGTGCAAATGATGATGGTGATCCTAATGTACCTCAGCAAGGATCAGATCATAAATTCGATGCGGGGGCAGGGGTGTGGTACGAATCAGACAAGCTGTATGCAGGTTTGAGCGCAAACAATCTATTCCGTACAGGTTATAGCTTTAATAGTGTACTGAATACGTCATCTGCTTCTATTCTTAACGAAAATCACGCCTACTTCACTGCCGGTTACAATATTGAGGCAACTTCTTCCGTTGTAATTACGCCGACTGTGTTGGTGAAAATGGTAATGCCCGGCAAGTTTGGTGATGAAGGGAAATTTACGTTCAAGAACAACTCGTATGAGGGCGGAGTGCGTGCCACGTTCAACGATCGTTTTTGGGGAGGATTGGCTTACCGATATGACGAATCAATAACGGGTTTGGCTGGACTTAGCTTTGCAAAGGACAATGCATTTAGGGTGGGATTAGCTTACGACTTTATTGCATTTAACCAAGATGCTCGTGCTTTGAGCTCGTACGAGGTTATGCTCTCTTATCGCCTACCTAAGCCAGGAATGGCTACGCGGCCCGCAATCCGGACCCCACGCTACAGTTTTTAATACTGTAATAAATAATGGCCTGCTTATTGCCTTGAAGTTTTCAAGCAACTAATAAAGTGCTTTTTAAGTACTAATAAGCTGCCCTTCATCGTTTAGTAGATTCCTATCATGTACATGATTGTGTCGCCTAGTTTTGGCTACCTATTTGTGTGCAAGTTGAGGAACCATTAAATTTGCTGACTCAGCGAAATTGTAATCTTTGAATATTGCCGCCTAACAGACTTTTTTTCTTAATATGAACAAGTTTCTCGGATTGCCTCTCGTAGCCCTTTCGGCATTAATATTGGGAGGCTGTGGTTTTGGCAAAGGACCTCAGGGGGACCTAGTCGGGGCGGAGGATCGACCAGAGTTTAATCCTCAAGAAGTTCCTTTCGGGATGGTTCCTTGTCCAGGTGGTACTTTCCATATGGGCCAAACGGACCAGGATATTTCGGCTTCCATGGTAAATATGAACAAGCAGGTGACAATCGCCGGGTTCTACATGGACGAGACCGAAATTACGAATAATGAGTATCGCCAGTTCATGAATGCAATCCGTCAGGATTCTATTGATGTATTGGGCGAAGAGTATGTGATGACGGAGCTTTATCCAGACACTACGGTTTGGGTACGAGACTTCACTTATCATATGGGTGACCCCTTAATGGAGTACTACTATACTCACCCAGCTTTTGATGATTACCCAGTAGTAGGTGTTGATTGGTTCGCAGCTAAATACTTCTGTAACTGGCGTACCAAGAACAAGAACGCTGCTAATGCCGAAGCAGGCCTTGCGCCAACGCCAAACTTTCGTTTGCCTTCTGAAGCTGAATGGGAGTATGCAGCACGCGGTGGCCGCGACCTAGCTACTTATCCATGGGGTGGTCCTTATCTGCGTAATTCTAAAGGCTGCATGCTGGCGAACTTCAAACCAGGTCGTGGTGATTATGCTTCTGATGGGTATGCTTATACCTCACCAGTTGGCGCATTCTTCCCGAATGACTTCGGCTTATACGACATGTCCGGTAACGTTGCTGAATGGTGCGACGATGCCTTTATGGAAGCTTCGGTACCAGTAGTATGGGATATGAACCCTACGAACCCCGATGATAACGAACCACGCAAAGTAGTACGAGGAGGCTCTTGGAAAGACATTGCCTACTTCCTAGAAACAGGAACTCGTAGCTTCGAATACCAAGACTCTGCTCGCTCTTATATAGGTTTCCGCACGTCTATGATTCAAATTGGTATGGGTACTAATAGCAAGATGAACTAAACTGACTTTACAACACTTTCAATTTTTAACTTTTATATAATCACTTTCACTTTCCTCTCTTCTAAGTAAAATGGCAGCAAAAGGTAACTTCCTGTATGACTCAGTAATGCCCAAAGTATATGGTATTGGGGCAGCAGTAGTAATCATCGGAGCTTTGTTTAAGATTCTACACTGGAACGGCGCCGACGTGATGTTGATGGTGGGTCTAGGTACAGAAGCAGTGATCTTCTTCTTGAGTGCTTTTCAGCCTAACTCAAAAGAAGTTGATTGGTCGCTTGTATATCCAGAACTGAGTGAAGGGTATGATCCTTCTACTAACAGCAACAAACTGACAACAACGAGCAACAACGGCACTGGTCTAACGCGCAAGCTAGATGATATGCTGAAAGATGCTAACGTAACTCCAGAAGCTATTGCTTCACTTGGTCAGGGTTTGAATCGTCTAAGCACTACTACGCAGCAACTTGCTGGCTTAGGTGAAGCTACCAACGCTACTGATGAGTATACTACAAAAGTACGCTCAGCTGCTCAGTCTTTGGAGCGCATCAATCAAGCATATGCTAACACTGCTCAAGCAATGCAAGCTATGTCTGATGCTACTTCTGATGCTAAAGAGTACCACGTACAAGTTCAGAATGTGACTAAGAACTTAGGCGCTCTGAATGCCGTGTATGAAATGGAACTTCAAGATGCTAACACTCATTTGAAGTCCATGAACAAGTTCTACGGTACTTTGAGCCAGGCTATGGAGAACCTGACTGAAGCTGGTAAAGAGACCGACCAGTTCAAGCAAGAAGTAACGAGCCTAACTACGAACTTGAACTCGCTGAACCGAGTGTATGGCAACATGCTGAACGCAATGCGTACTAGCAGCTAATACAACGTTCGTTGATAAGTTCTGTTCTATAAAACTATTGATTAGATAACATACCACAGCAATGGCAGGAGGAGCAAAAGAGTCTCCGCGGCAGAAGATGATTGGCATGATGTACTTGGTACTGACTGCACTTCTGGCCCTACAAGTAAACTCGGCAATTCTGCTCAAGTTTAAGTTTCTGGATGATAGCCTTTCTACCATCAACCAGAAAGTTTCAACGGCGAACGACGGCACGATTAAAGGAATTCAGGCTCAAGTTGAGAAGAATCGTAATCAGGCTAACGACGTTGCGGTTCTTAAGCAGAGCGAAGAAATACGTGAGCGTACCAAGCAGATGATTTCTTACCTGCAAGGTGTACGAGATAAACTCTTGACGGCCACTGAGAACAAAGGCAAGAATGAGTTTAAAAACATGAGTGCTGAAGATAAGGTGGCCATTACCATGCTAGGTGGTAAGAAAGATGGCGCTGGTTATGCTCTCAAAGACGAGCTAAATAAGTACTCTGGTTACATTCAGAAGTTCGTTCCTAACGCTTCTCCTCTTGCACTTGATGCGAAAGAAGATCCAATGGTAACGGAGAAAGAACAGAAGAACAAAAACTTCGCTGAGCTGAACTTCGAAAATACTCCTCTGGTAGCTGCTTTGGCAGTATTGTCGCAAAAAGAGGCTGAAGTGCTGAAGTATGAGTCAGATGCATTAGCTGCTCAGTCAGCTAAAGTAGGTGGAAACATCATCGTATTTGACAAAGTAGGTGCTTTCGCCAGCGCTGAGTCGAACACGGTGGCTGCTGGTACGAAATACAAAGCAGAATTGTTCTTGACAGCGTCGGCTACAGGCTTGCGTCCAACAATGACATTGAATGGCAGCCCACTACAAGTAGGTGCTGACGGCAAGGGTAAAATTGAGTTTACCGCTACTCCTGGTGGCTTCGATGCTGCTGGTAACGCTAAGAAGCAGTGGACTGGTACAATTCGATTCAAACAGAATGGTCGTGACACTACCTTTAAAGTAAACGTACCTTATACGGTATCTAAGCCAGTAATGCAGATTCAATCTGCTTCGGTACAGGCTCTTTACTTCAAGTGTGGTAATAAGCTGAATGTACAAGTTCCTGCACTAGGTGCTCAATACAAGCCAGGCTTCTCTGCTTCGGGTGCTTCTGTAATCTCAGGTTCTAAGACGGGAGAGGTTACTCTGATACCAAACTCGAAGGAGGTTACTTTGAACGTAAGCAGCGGTGGCAATGCTATCGGCTCGCAGACCTTCCAGGTGCGTCCAATTCCAAAGCCTGAAATCCACTGCGTAGTAGGTGGCCGTGAGGCCAACGAGAAGCAAGGCACCCCGATCACAGCTGTACGCAATATGAGCTTGAAGGCTGTAGCTGATCCTAGCTTTGCTAACTTCCTCCCAGAAGATGCTCGCTACCGGGTAACACGCTACGAAATCACACTGGTTCGTGGTAAGCGTCCTGCAATACCAACTAGAACTATCAGCGGCCCAGATGCAAACTTGAACGATGTTGTAAACTCAGCACGCGAAGGTGACCGTTTGTACGTTGAAGTAAAAGAAGTTCAGCGTATGAACTTCCAAGGCAACACGGAGTCAGTAAATGTCTCTAAACAATTCAACGTACCGCTGCTGTAAACTACGTTGAACTAACCGCAGCTTTTCAGATCACTACGGTATGAACAAATTTCTTTCCTTAGCCGCGCTAACGGCTGGTCTAATGCTGTCGGTGGCAGCATCAGCTCAGGAGCAAGCTACCACCGCAAGCAGTAACGGCTCTAATCGCCCGATCCCGAACTCAGATATCATGTTCAGCAAGACAATCTGGCGGGCTGTGGATCTTCGGGAAAAGCAGAATAAGCCGATGTTCTCGGAAGGCAAAGAAATTAGCCGGGTGATCATCGAAGCGGTGAAGCGTGGCGAGCTGCAAGCTTACAGCAACGATTCTCTTACTCGGACTATTACTCCAGCAGAGATGACCTCCAACATGTCATATGCTGAAGCTTCTGCTGGTCTTTCGGATGAAGAAAAGGCAGCAGGTTTCAGTGAGCAAGATGCTGGTGGCGGATGGGGTGCAGCTAGCGATGATGGTTGGGGAACACCCAAAAAGAAAACTGCTGCTGGTAGCAAAACAAAAGGCAAAACAAAGGCAGTGGCAGCAAAGCCAACACCACCGCCACCTGCTAGCTACGAATACCGTCCTAAGGACCTATACCAGATGGAAGTGAAGGAAGATATGATCTTCGACAAGAAACGGTCACGGATGTATCATGACATCAAATGCATCGGTTTACTAGTGCCGGCTACACTATCTGCAAATACTTCGGGAATTGAAAAAACCATTGGATACTTTAAATACTCGGATCTAGTACGAGTGTTCCGCAACAATCCGGACAAAGCCATTTGGTTTAACTCCCAAAATGATGCGCAGCATAAGAACTTGGCAGATGCATTTGAACTTTGGTTGTTTAACTCGTATATCGTTAAGGTTTCAAACCCAAACGATGCCCGTCTAGACGAGATTTACGGTGGTCAGCAACAAGGTGTATTAGCCTCGCAGCAAGCTGCTTCCGATTTGATCGAGTACGAGTATAATCTCTGGAGTTTCTAAGTCAGAGTACTGTACTTAGAAAGCCCATAAAAAGAAAAAGCCCTAGCTATATAAGCTAGGGCTTTTTCTTTTTATGGGCTTTATTCATCAGGAAGCGTTATTTCCTACATCTGAAGAAGTAGGCTGCTCTTGCTGTTCAAAGTGGTTAAGCAAGATGCGAGTTTTCGCTTTGCCAATCTCCGCAATTAGATCTGATTCAGATAGCTCTCGGATCTTCTTTACGGACTTGAATTTACTTAATAGCTTTTCAGCAGTTGTTGGTCCTAGGCCTTTGACGTCAGTAAGTTCAGTTTTAAGTGTTGAAGCGTCGCGGCGGCTACGGTGGAAAGTGATACCAAAGCGGTGTGCCTCGTCTCGCATGCGTTGGATGAGACGCAGGGTCTCCGACTTTTTATCGATATAAAGTGGGAGGGGGTCATTAGGAACGTAAATCTCTTCCAAACGCTTAGCGATACCGACCACTGGAATCTTACCCCATAAGTCAAGATCACGCAATGCTTTTACGGCCATACCTAACTGTCCTTTACCACCGTCCACAATAACTAGCTGGGGTAACGAAGCACCTTCATCGATTAAGCGGCGATAACGGCGAGTAACAATCTCATACATTGAATCGAAGTCATTTGGCCCCACAACTGTCTTTATGTGAAAATGCCGGTAATCTTTCTTGCTAGGTTTTGCATTGCGAAAGCATACCATAGCTGCAACTGGATTATCACCCTGGAAATTCGAGTTGTCGAAGCATTCAATGTGCTTAGGCAACTCAGTCAGCCGTAAGTCGCGCTTTATGCCTTCCATAATGCGGACCTCGTTTACATCTTTTGAGCGGTCATTCATGCTCTCCTTTTCTTTGCGCAGATAAAGCACGTTCTTAATAGAGAGCTCCAACAACTTACGCTTATCGCCTATCTGCGGTACTGTGAGCGTAACCCCTGGCAACGGCAAAGGAGAAAGGGGAACGTTCGTCAAAACTTCCTTCGATTCACTTTCGAACTCTTCCCGCATTTGCATGACTAATGGAGCTAGAATATCCGCATCCAGTTCGTCAAGCTTCTTCTGTACCTCTAGCGACTGTGTCTGGATAATTGCTCCGTTCATCACCTTCAAGTAGTTGATGAAGGCGCTTTTTTCGTTAGAAGCTATGCTGAACACATCGATATTGGAAAGCGCCGCATTTACTACAGTCGATTTGGCTTGGAAATCATCTAAGCGGTCCAACTTCTGCTTCAAGGTATGCGCTAGCTCAAATTGTTGCTCTTGTGCTGCCTGCATCATTCGCTCCCGGAAATAAGCTTTCGGAACGGATAGGTTACCGCTCAAGATATTCCGGATCTGCTGGATATACTGTGCATAGGTTTCTTCATCTTGCAGGCCTTCGCAAGGACCTTTACAGTTGCCTAGGTGGTATTCTAAGCAGACCTTGAACTTGCCAGCTTCTATATTTTCGGGCGATAAGTTGTAAGTGCAGGTGCGGAGCGGATACAGAGCCCGAATCAGTTCGAGCACAATGTTCATTGCCGTGAGGTTGGCATAAGGACCGTAGTATTTAGATCCATTGTCAATCTTATTGCGAGTAGGTAGAAGGCGAGGGAACCGCTCGTTGGTCAAGCACAAATACGGGTAGGTCTTGCCGTCTTTGAGCAGTATATTGTACTTAGGCTGATGCTGTTTGATCAGGTTGTTTTCTAACAAGAACGCTTCAGACTCATTGTCTACAATCGTGAATTCGATGCGTTTGATGTTTTTGACCAGCTGTTGGGTCTTCTTATTATGGTCTTGCTTAGTGAAGTAGCTGCTGACACGCTTACGGATGTCTACGGCTTTGCCAACATATATTATACCCTCATCATCAAAGTACTTGTAGATACCGGGACGATGGGGGAGATGGCGAATCTGCTCTTGTAAATGGGCGTTAGCAGCCATGTAGCACAAATTGAAAAGGAGGAAGCATTAGCATACAATGGTACGCAGAGTAACAACGCAGAGGTTCGTAAAGGAATTTCCGCCAGAATACTTTATAAACAAACACGTGGCAAGTGCACTGCATTTGCCACGTGTCTGAAGGGGAGAATAGGTTGACTAGATACCTAGGCTTAAATATCCTTGTCATCCAAGTCATCTAGCTCAGCTTGGTTGAGCTTCTGGCTATAGGGAATGGTGTCACGCTGCCCGCCATTATAACGACTACAATCTGTTTCGATGGAAAGGTTAGCTGGCTTGGGGAAAGGATTGGTGTCAATATCAACCTTGTCTTTATTCGCATAAACTTTACGCATGAATAACCCATAGATTGGAAGAGCTAACCGAGCTCCTTGGCCGTAAGCTCCCGTGCGGAAGTGAATGCTTCTGTCTTCACCACCTACCCACATGCCGCACACAAGGTTAGGCGTAATGCCCATAAACCAAGCATCGGAGTAGTTGCTGGTAGTACCGGTTTTTGCGCCCATCTCGTAAGGAAACTTAAAGCCAGTTTTTAGGATGGTGGAAGTACCGCCTTGCTCAGTTGTAGAAGCCTGTAGCATGTAGGTCATTAGGTAGGCTGTTTCCTCATTCAACGCCTCACGCGTTTGCGGTATGAACTCACGTAATACGTTGCCGTTCTTATCCGCAATGCTTGTGACCATCATGGGAGAGGTCCAGATGCCTTTGTTCACGAAAGTGCTGTAGGCACCGCAGAGTTCGTAGATGCTCACGTCGCTCGAGCCAAAACCCACTGCGGGCACAGCTTCGATAGGAGAGGAGATACCTAGGCGATGGGCGTATTTTACAATATCGCTGGGCCCTATTTCCTTTACTAGCCACGCTGTAATGGAGTTCATCGAACGAGCTAGAGCTTGGCGTAAGGTGAACACCCGACCCGAGAAACCGCCCTCAAAGTTTTTAGGTGTGTAAGCTGGCCGCCCCGCTACTGCTGGAAAGGTGGTAGCTATATCGGGGCGTGGCAAGCATGGTGAATAGCCACGGTCGATAGCAGCGGTATACACGATAGGTTTGAACGTAGAGCCTGGCTGCCGCTTACCTTGCTTGACGTGGTCATACTTGAAGAACTTGAAGTTGGTGCCTCCTACCCAAGCTAGGATATGACCATTCAGTGGGTTCATGGCCATAAAACCTGCGTGTAGATAGCGCTTATAGTAAGCCAGCGAGTCCATGGGCGACATCACTACTTCTTTCTCGCCTTGCCACGAGAACACCGTCATTTTATACTTCTTATTCAGGTAGTACTTAATGGAGTCCTTATTGCCGTCGAAGCGGTTATAAAGTGACTTGTACCGCTCTGTACGCTTGATAGATGTTTGTAAAAAGTTGGGAATGATGCGACCATTTTCGTCGCGCCATGGCAACTGCCCCTTCCAGTGTTGATTGAACCATTTCTGCTGCAACTGCATATGCTCCGCAACCGCCGACTCCGCATAGCCCTGCATTCTCGAGTCGACAGTTGTGTAGATCTTCAGACCGTCAGCATAGAGGTCATGGTCAGTTTCCCTAGCCCACTTCAGCAACGACTTAGCGATTTCCGTACGGAAGTAAGGAGCGATGCCTTTATTGGCATTTTCTACATTGTAGTGTAAAACGATTGATTTGCTAGCTGCCTTCTCGTACGTTGGCTCGTCAATGTAGCCGTACTTGTGCATCTGGTTCAAAACCCAATCGCGACGCTTCCTGGATCGTTCGGGGTTCCGTACGGGATTGAACCACGACGGACCGTTCACCAACCCAGCTAACAAAGCCGATTCCTCTAGGGTTAGTGCCTTAGGCTTTTTGTTGAAGAACGTCTTCGCTGCTACGTTGATGCCGTAAGCATTCGAGCCAAATTCAGCGGTGTTAAGATACATGCGCAAAATCTCGCGCTTGGTGTAGTTACGCTCTAAGCGTACCGACATGATCCACTCCTTCGTTTTCACGATGAGCATTCGCAGACCTGGCACATGGCTTAATAAACCATCATTTAGGTCCTCGCGGGTACGAAATAGCAACTTGGCCAACTGCTGAGTTAGGGTTGAGCCGCCGCCACCTTTGCTGCCAGTTACCAGACCGCTAGCTACCCGGCCCATCGCCTTCAAGTCAATACCTGAGTGGTGCTCAAAGCGCACGTCTTCCGTTGCAATGAGCGCGTCAATTAAGTTTTGAGGTAAGTCTTCGTAATCGGCTGGGGTGCGGTTTTCTCGGAAGAACTTTCCCATCAGCACGCCGTCGGCCGAGTAGATCTCAGAAGCTAGCTCACTCTTAGGATTTTCTAGGGTCTTGAGGTTCGGCATACGGCCGAACAGGTTCAGCAAGTTGATGCTGACCGCAAAAATGTATAGAACAAACAGAACGAAGCCTCCCCCAAATAGCCACCATAGGGCACGCGTAATGCGAGCGAACCGTCCGGATTGCTGAGGTTTGCGGAGTGAAGGTTTATTCTTAGTGGCAGGATAAGCCATGTTTTCTGGTAATGAATTACAGGATCTAATGCCAGAAGAAAGCTAGCTTCTCATTGCTTACGAACTCAGGAGAGAAGTAACTTACCTCAGCACTACAGCAGCAACGGGCTACTTGGCGTAAGTCTGTTGGTAGAAACGCTGGTACTCTTCTACATCTTTGCTTTGGAGCAGCAGCGGTAGATTATCAATACCAATAACTAGGGTTTGGTAACCCACGCCGCGCAGACGACTTAACGGGGACTGAGGGCCACGTAACTTCAAAGCGTAACTCTGGGCAATTTTGGCGCTTGGCAGCGGCTGAATAACAACCATATCCAAGGCATCATTCAAGCTTGATTCCCGAATAGTAAGGTTATTAGCGCGGAAGAATCGGCTGTTGTAGGTGCCTAGTAAAGTAGGCATGTCCTTCAAAGGAGATGCTCCCTTGGGGAAAGCTAGCACCACGACGTGCTGGACATTGGGGTTGGCGATAAAAGCAGTAGCTGGTTTGCTAGGAACTGCTGGCGTTGTAGCTTCCTTATTGTTCGCCGATGGAGTAACAGCGGGAACAGGTGAAGTTGAAGTAGCCGTGGGGAGTGTAGGCGTTGGAGTTACTGATGTAGGAGGAACTACGGCTGTCGCTGGTGTGGAGGTAGCAGCGCTCGTCGTGGTAGCCGAAGCAGGGGTAGTAGCCACGGGAGGGGTAGAGCTAGGTGCTACAGGTGCATCTGCGGGATTGATAACGGCCCGAGGTACCTGTTGCTTTATAGGTACTGTTTTCCCTGCGCGAGCCGAAGCAACAGCAGCTTGATTCTCTGCATAGATAACGCGAAGGCGACTCTCCACTTCGCCAGGTTTGAAGATCGAAACCACAGGTTTGTCGGTAGAAGCTAGGGCGCCCGTTATTTTACCAGCCTCATACTCCTTGTAGGTATTTAGCATGGTTAGCGCCTGGCTGCTCAACTGGCTGTCTGGGAAATCTTTGTAAAACTTCTCCACAGAGGCTTTCGCCGTAAGTGGCGGTTGCGTACGGATAGTGAGCAGCGTAGTCAAGAAAGCCAAACGATCATTTAAATCGTTTTCCGGGTACTGCTGCCGAGTAGCGGCTACTAAATCGGCCGCTTTTTTGAATTCCTGCCTTTTATATAAGGCAAAAGCAGAATCTACTTGTACTGATACTTTTGCATTGACAATAGACGTGCGACGCAAATATTCCGGGTCGGCGACCAGCTTCGCGTAGGAGGAGTTTGGAAATTCTTGCCGCAGGCGCAAAGCATAAGCTTCTGCTTTAGGAGCATTTGGTTGCTCTTTGTAAATGAGATAGAGACTATAGTATGATTCCGGTAAGTGCTTACTCTGCGGAAAGCGAGCTACTACTTTCTCATAGGTTTCGGCGGCGCGGGCTGGCTCACGTAGTTGTTGGCCGTAGATGGTACCTAGAATGAACAGGGCCTCTTCCACTTGCTTTTGAGAAGCTTGCATCTGAGCTTCCGTAAGCGGAATTGCCTGACGATATTTTGCTACTAATGCCTCCTGTTGGGCTGCTGGGTCGGTAGGTGCTGGCGTAGCGGCTTGTCCTGTTGTATTAACGCTCGTATTATTAGCTCCAGCGATGCTGACAGGCACATTGCCACCCCGGTTAGTAACAGCTGAACCGCTCGCTTGGCTAGTTACGCGCCAGTTATCCTGTAGCTGCCGGTCGCCCCAGCGGCGGATAAATTCGCTGCGTGCAGTTCCAAGAGCAGCAGGGTTATCGAAGTACCACTGCGCGCCAGTGCTCGTCGCTGCAAATGTGTTTGGGTCAATATTAGGGTCACCTGCCCGCAGAGAGCTTACGCCAGAAATCGACTCCTGTTGACGAGCTTGCTTCTCTTGCTGCGCCAATAAGCGTTCCTGCTCTTTCTTCTGATTTTCTAGCTCGGTCACCGCGTAGGCCGTCAACCGAGTTTGCAAAGTAGCAGGATCTAGCTTGGCCAGTGCTTGTAAGCTGTCCTGCGTTTCGACAATTGTAATCTGCTGCGCGAAATCTTTCAGAATAGCGCTTCGCTCTGCCGTAGCCTCATATCCCGGTGCTGTTTTGGGCATGTTCTGCACGGTACTGTCGTAGTAAGCGGCAGCTAAGCGGTATTTCTGTAAGTTCTCGTAATAAATACGGCCAGCTAGCAAGTACGTGTATGACTTTTGCGCCTTATTAGGGCCAGGTGTCCGTGCCGATTTTTGCAACAAAGCTAGCGCCTGGTCATACCGCTGCTGGCGGTAGTTAAGCCGTGCCATCTCGTAGTAGATCTTGTCACGGTATTCCTTGTTTTTCGTGTCTTTCAGCAGCTTTGTGAAGTATTTATCTAAGCGTGCCCGATCAGTCAGGTTCAAATCCGAAACTTGACCTAGCATCAGTTTCGAGAAGAAGTCAAGCTCGTAAGGCGGATTACGCTTCAGAATCTTGTTGAGCTCGGCGTAAGCTTTCTTATCGTCGTTGTTAGCCTGGTACAGTTGTGCCAGAATGTAGCGTGTGCGCGACTGTTCATTCTTTTCCTCAATGTAAGGAATAGCTTTTTCCAGTTGCTCAATAGCTAGCTTCTGGTCGCCCGTGAGCAAGTAGTACTGCGCACGCGTCAGAAACAGCTCGCGGGCATTTTGCTCCTTGCCCTGTTCTTTATCCAGAAGATTAGAAACCAATAGCGCACTCTCGTAATCTTTGTCAGCCAAGAAGGAGCGCATTAGCCAGATCAATGCCTCGTGTTTGGCATTGGGATCTTTGCTAGTTGTATTGGTGTACTTGAACGTCTTGATGGCATCTTCTAACTCCATCTTATAATACCGCGCTTTGCCAATCAGCACGTAGCTGTCATCTGTCCAGTCACTGCCCGGACGATGTTGAATTGGTAAGGAGGCTTTCTTAATGATGTCATCCAGATCTGCCGTAATCTTCGTCGTAGTAGCTTCGTCAAGAGTAGGAAAAAGCGGTAGAATCTGATTGTAGTCGTTTACCCGATTTTTATAGAGAGAAGCTTCAAGCGTACGCATCTTCTCCCGCGCCAGAAAATAAGCATTGTCACGGGCTACTACATTGTCGTAGGTTTTGCCCACAACTGAGCGCTCGGAGGAGCAGGCATCTAGCCCTGCCACAACAATTGGGAGCACGGCAAAAGCCAGAAGCAGACGAGAAGCTAAAGAATGACTCAAGGTAAAGAAGGTCGGAACAGTAGTATGCAGAAATAAACGTGTGCTATACCCCGGTTCGTTCGTTTGGGAAAGCTCACCTGCTGCACAACGTAGCACGTTAAGTAAAATTACGATTTTCTCGGCGCGGTTTTGATTTCGTTGCCCGAAGCGTGACAATGATAGACACTGCTACATTGAAAAGTAATACTTTTGCCATTCTAAGTCCAGACAATCATGTTCAACTCCCCTGATTCTGATAAGAAATCTACTGATGATGGGGCTGACCGTATGCGCAGTTTTGCCCAATACTCAGGGCTAGGTTTTCAAATGTTGGCAACTATTGGCTTGTGCGCTTGGGCAGGAGTAAAGCTTGATGCACACTTTCAGAATAAAAATCCATGGTATACCATTGGGTTGATGCTCCTAGGTGTACTAGGGGCTATGTACCAAGTCATACGCTCTATCACTCGCAAGTCGTGAAGTATAATATTCTACATTAATAATTATAAACTGATACGCACTAAGCATTAGCGTTGCTACAATGAAGCGATTTGTCCGCGACCTTCTTTTGTTCTGTATTTTACTAGGAAGTGTAATCTATGCCATTGGCAGTCAATTTGGTCCACGTATTATCCATCCACTTACATACTACATTCTAGGGTTCTTTGCGCTGCTCTCAGCACTCACTTACTGGGTTACGAATCGGCTTGTACAAGCCAACCCAAACCACTTTATGGCCGCTTATTTCGGGTCTGTAGTAGCACGATTGTTAGTGTCAGTAGGATTCGTGCTTGTCTACTTCTATAAAGGAGGTGCTAAAGAAGGAGCCGGTACTTGGGCCTTCCTAGGGAGCTTCTTTCTCTTGTATTTTCTATTTGCCGGGTTTGAAATCTGGAGCGTGCTGAGTAACTTGCGCCCGTTTTCAAAACGGGGTTAATCAAATCTTCATCTTTCCTCTGGTGACCCTATAACCTGCTCTTAATGAAGCGCTTATTAATAGCTCTGTTCTGCATTCTTTCACTTCCTGTTTTTGCAAACGAACCAGTTGCACCCCAGGCTGAAGCTACCAAAGAGGAAGCCTTCAACCCTGGTGAGATGATCTTGCACCACATTGGTGACTCTCATGAGTGGCACTGGTTTTCTACCGATAACAATCATTTAACGACTTATCTGCCGATTATTGCCTACCGGCCAGGGCAAGGGCTGACGGTTTTTTCGTCGAAGCGAGTTGCTGAAGGTGAAATGCACGAAGGCTTAAAGTTGGAACATGAGCATCTGGTAGCAGAAGACGGCAGCAAGGTATACGATTTCTCGCTTACCAAGAATGCTTTCGCCCTGCTGTTAAGCAGCATCATGATGCTAGTGGTATTCAGCATTGTTGCTAGTGGCTACAGAAAACGCAAGGGTAGTGCCCCAAGGGGCTTGCAATCCTTTATGGAGCCTATTATTGTGTTTATCCGCGACGAAATCGCTAAAAAATCAATAGGTCCTAAGTACGAGCGTTACATGCCGTATTTGCTTACAGTCTTCTTCTTTATCTGGTTTAACAACTTGCTAGGCCTAACGCCTGGCGCCGCTAACCTGACAGGGAACATTGCTGTGACCTTGACCCTCGCTACACTGACGTTGCTGATCACGCTTTTCAGCAGCAACAAGTATTATTGGGGTCACATCTTTGCTACCCCAGGCGTACCGATGTGGTTACGGCCCATCATGATTCCGGTAGAACTGATTGGTGTCATCACCAAGCCTTTTTCCCTCATGGTTCGTCTGTTTGCTAATATCACAGCAGGACACATCGTAATTTTGAGCTTTATCAGCTTGATCTTCATCTTCCGTAATGTGGCAGTAGCGCCTGTTTCTCTAGCTTTTGGTCTGTTCATCAATGTACTAGAGTTATTAGTAGCTATTCTGCAAGCCTATATCTTCACGCTACTCACAGCGATGTATATCGGTGGAGCAGTGGAGGAGCACCACGATGCCGATTTGCAAATCGGTGGTGGTGATGGTGCTGCGCCAGCTCATGGTCACGGTCACTAACACGTTTTTCACCCAGCTTTTCATTTCATTCTCTTTAAAACTTCCTTTTTATGCTTCTTTCTCTGTTGTTGCAGGTTGCTAATTCCGCTGGTCTGGCCGTATTCGGCGCCGCAATTGGTGCTGGTTTGGTTGCACTTGGCGCTGGTCTAGGCATCGGCCGCATCGGTGGTAGCGCTATGGAGGCTATCGGTCGTCAACCCGAAGCTTCTGGCCGTATTCAAACCGCAATGCTTATCGTTGCAGCCCTTATTGAAGGTCTGGCACTGTTCGCAGTAGTAGTCTGCTTGCTTATCTCCTTCAAGCTCTAAAGAGGTTAGAAGTATCATAGCAGCAGCCCGTTGCGCGTCGCTTCGGCGCACGGCGCAACGGGCTGCTCGTGGTTTTGTGGTACAAGTGCTTTAGTCGTTGCCACTGAGCGGCAGCCTTCTGAGTTGCCACTTGTCCGCTAACTTATTACCATCAGTACGAACGCTTTACTGACTACCCTCTTATGCAAATCGTAACGCCTGAATTCGGCCTGATTTTCTGGCAACTGGTCATCTTTCTGATCGTGTTGTTTCTGCTGGCCAAGTTTGCTTGGAAGCCTATTCTTTCTTCTCTCAAAGAGCGGGAAGAGTCTATCGAAACAGCTCTGCGCATGGCTGACCAAGCCAAGCTAGAGATGCAGTTGCTGAAAGCTAGCAATGAGAAACTGTTGGCTGAGACACGCCAAGAGCGTGACCGTATGCTACAGGAAGCTACGCAAATGGCTAATCAACTGATAGACCAGGCTAAAACTAAAGCCACTGAAGAAGGTGGCCGCATGATTGTACAAGCCCGCGAAGCCATTCAGAATGAAAAGAATGCTGCTTTAGCTGAAGTTAAGAATACTGCTGCTCAACTGTCAATCGACATCGCTGAGCGTATCCTCCGTCGTGAACTAACGGATACTGCTTCTCAACAGCAGCTTGTGGATTCTTACCTAAAGGATGTTAAATTGAATTAGTAGTGAGTATTATGTATTGAGTAGTGAGTTTCGGTTAGCCGACGCCAGACTATCTCAGTACTCACTGCCAACTACTCAATACTAAAATCAATGTCTGAACAACGCGCTGCCTCGCGCTATGCCAAGTCGATGCTAGACTTGGCGCAGGAGCGGGGAAATATAGAGCAAGTAAAAGAGGACATGGATCTGTTCGCCAAGACATTGGGGCAGAACCGTGACCTTCGTTTGTTGCTACGTAATCCAATTGTGAAGCACGACAAAAAGCTAGCTATTCTGCGCGCCATCTTCGGAGGGAAGGTGTCAGAGGTTACGGAAAAGTTCTTCACTATTATCACGCAGCATAACCGTGAAAGTGCACTCGAGTGGGTAGCTACCGAGTTTCAAAGTCAATATGAAGCGCTACGTGGTATTCAGGTAGCTCAAGTAACAACTGCTACGCCTCTCAACGCTATTCTGCGTCATGAGGTAACGAAGCTGGTGCGTGAGCAAACTGGTCATCAAAGTGTAACGCTTAACGAGAAAGTTGATCCGGAACTCATTGGTGGCTTTGTGCTACGCGTGGGTGATCGGCAAATCGATGACTCCGTACGCAGCCGCTTGAACAGGTTGCGCAATACTCTTAAAGAGACCTCCCACCAATCTCAACTATAAACAAGCATCATGGCAGAAGTACGTCCGGATGAAGTATCCGCCATCCTGCGGGAGCAGTTATCCAACTTCAAAACCGAAGCCGAACTAGAAGAAGTCGGTACGGTGCTGCAGGTTGGCGACGGGGTAGCTCGTATTTACGGATTGGGCAAAGCTCAATCGGGAGAGCTACTCGAATTTGAAAATGGTTTACAAGCGTTGGTGCTTAACCTAGAAGAAGACAACGTAGGTGCCGTAATGCTCGGTGACTACAGCGACATCCGAGAGGGAGCCACTGTACGCCGTACAAATAAGATTGCCTCTATTCAAGTTGGCGACGGCATCATCGGCCGTGTTGTTAACACCCTAGGTCAGCCGATCGATGGCCGTGGTCCGATTAAAGGCGAAACCTACGATATGCCCTTGGAGCGTAAGGCTCCTGGCGTAATCTATCGTCAGCCAGTAAACGAGCCGCTACAAACAGGTATCAAAGCTATCGACGCTATGATTCCGATTGGCCGTGGCCAGCGGGAATTGATCATCGGTGACCGTCAGACGGGTAAGTCGACGGTGGCGCTTGATACTATCTTGAATCAGCGCGAGTACTTTGAGCGCGGTGAGCCCGTGTTCTGTATCTACGTAGCCGTAGGACAGAAGGCTTCGACCGTTGCGCAGGTGGTAAACTCCCTGACGCGCGGTGGTGCTATGGACTACACGGTTGTGGTAGCAGCTTCGGCTTCTGACCCAGCGCCGATGCAGTTCTTCGCGCCATTCACAGGTGCCGCTATTGGCGAGTTCTTCCGTGACACGGGCCGCCCGGCTCTTGTTGTTTACGATGACTTGTCGAAGCAAGCTGTAGCTTACCGTGAGGTGTCGCTGCTGCTACGTCGCCCTCCAGGACGTGAAGCTTATCCTGGCGACGTATTTTACCTGCACAGCCGTTTGCTGGAGCGTGCCGCGAAGATCAACGCTTCCGATGCTATTGCCCGCGACATGAACGACTTGCCAGAAAGCATCAAGCACCTGGTAAAAGGTGGTGGTTCATTAACTGCTTTGCCACTGATTGAAACGCAGGCAGGTGACGTATCGGCGTATATTCCAACGAACGTAATTTCTATTACGGACGGCCAGATCTTCCTTGAGACCAACCTGTTCAACTCAGGTGTGCGTCCAGCTATCAACGTGGGTATCTCGGTAAGCCGTGTAGGTGGTAACGCTCAGATCAAGTCGATGAAAAAAGTGGCTGGTACACTGAAACTTGATCAGGCGCAATTCCGTGAATTGGAAGCGTTTGCGAAGTTCGGTTCTGACCTAGATGCTTCGACCAAGCTGACTATTGAGCGCGGACGTCGCAACCTGGAAATTCTGAAGCAGCCGCAATTCTCGCCGGTGAAAGTGGAAGATCAGGTGGCAATTATCTACGCTGCTACCAATGGTCTGCTCGATAAAGTGCCCGTTGACAAAGTGCGCACGTTCGAGACTGAATTCCGTCAGGTAATGCAGTCTCGTCATCCAGAAGAACTGAAGGCCCTAAAAGCTGGCAAGCTGGATGATAACATCACGAACGCAATCCGGCAAGTAGCCAAAGATCTTTCGGCTGCTTACGCGAAGTAAATGGTCGGATGGCTGAATGATTAATGGTCAATCGTTCACACAGAAACAGCCGTTAATCATTCAGTTATCCAACAACATTCCCATTCAATAAATGGCTAGCTTAAAAGAAGTCCGCAACCGCATCACCTCAGTGCAAAGCACGCAGCAAATCACCAAAGCCATGAAAATGGTGGCGGCGGCTAAGCTGCGTCGGGCTCAGGATAACATCCTGCGGATGCGCCCTTATGCACAGCGCCTCAACAGCATTCTGAGCAACCTAACTAGTCTAGCTGGTGATGACATGGTAAGTGAGTACGGTGTTCAGCGTGAAGCGAACCGAGTACTCATTATCGCCATTACTTCTGACCGTGGTCTTGCTGGTGCATTTAACAGCAACATCTTCAAAGGAGTAAACCAACTGATTGCAGAGCGCTACGCTACGCAAGCTGCTGCTGGCAATATCACCGTAATGGCTATTGGCAAACGGGCTCATGATTACTTCTCGAAGCGTGGTCCAATTCTAGGTGAGTATACTCACGTTTTCGGCCAGCTTTCTTTCGATACGGTTCGAGTTGCTGCTGAGCAAGCAATGGAAGGTTTTCGCACGGGTGAGTTCGATGAGGTAACGATGGTATACAACGAGTTCAAGAACGTTGCGACGCAAATCGTGCGCTATGAACAGTTGCTGCCGCTAGTACCCGCCGAGGCTCCTGTTGAAGCTGCTACTACTGCAAACGTCGACTATATCTTCGAACCTTCGAAGGAAGAAATTGTGCAGACGCTCATTCCGCAGTCGTTGAAGATCCAACTGTACAAAGCCGTGTTAGAGAGCAATGCTTCTGAGCATGGCGCTCGGATGACAGCCATGGACAAGGCTACTGAAAACGCAGGTGAGCTACTCAAGTCGCTCAAGTTAACATACAACCGCACGCGTCAGGCGGCTATCACTACTGAGATTCTCGAAATCGTAGGTGGTGCTGAAGCGTTAGCATCGAGCCGTTAGACAACGACACTCTAGCTTTACAAAAAAGGCCCGCTTCTGTCTAGAGGCGGGCCTTTTTTGTAAAGCTAGGTTTTACGACAGCTTCATGTATTGTCGTTGCGCTCGTTGTTTATCGGGCTTTGGAACCGTCGGGTGCTGTTCTAAGAGCGTAATTATATCTTGTGGCACGACTTCCGTAAAGTCCTTAATGACCCTGATAGGGCTCTGAAATTTGCTGGCTTCCACAGAGGTGTCTAGGCAAATGCAACGCATACCAGCTCGATAAGCCGCTTGCTCACCGAGCACGGCATCTTCAAATACCACGCAACGCTCGGGCGGGACACCTAGCTGCTGCGCTGCTACAGTAAAGGTGTCGGCATGAGGCTTGCCCTTTTCCACGTCGGCCGCGCCCGTGATTACATCGAAGAACGGGCGTAGGTGCAGGTGGTCGATAATATAGCCAATCGTGTCGGGGGCAGAGCCAGTGCCTAGGGCAATCTTGAAACCTGCTTGTCGGGCAGCACGCAGGAAGTCGGTTAAGCCCTTTACCTCTTTGCGTTTCTCCCAGTACAACACTCGGTAGAGAAATTCACGCTGATCAGCGTAGCGCTTCAACTCTTTCTCAGGCACCGGGTTTTGAAAAACGGTCTTCAAAATAGCTGTAGCAGGCATGCCATTCAGGCGTTCGAGCAAATGCTGGGCGTTGGTAGTTAAGCCATGTTCACGAAAGAGTAGCTGAAAGGCTTCTGCTTGGTAATCCGTGTTATCGATGATCACGCCATCCATGTCGAAGATGAGCGCGTAAGATTGGTCAGTAGGCATTATAAGCTTGGAAAGCGTTTAACAAAAACGTAATAGCCCTTACCTACGCAAGACACCTAGCTTTGGCCGCTAGAGTTGAGATTCAACTTGTGAATCTATCTTTGGGAAATTGATTGGGCTAGCCTCAAATCGTGTTACTTAACTTTTTGCATTTGAAAAAGACCCTACTCTTGCTGATGACTGCTGCATTGGCGGGCACAGCGTTTGGTCAGAAGAAAGGAAAAGCGCTGGAACGGCCCAAGCTAGTGGTGGGCATTGTGGTAGATCAGATGCGCTACGATTATCTCTACCGATACTGGGATAAGTTCGGCAGCGAAGGCTTTCGGCGGTTGCTAGGAGAGGGGTTTAGCTACGAGAATACGCATTATAATTACGTGCCGACCTATACCGGGCCAGGGCATGCTAGCATCTACACGGGCACTACTCCCTCGGTGCACGGCATTGTGGGCAACAACTGGTGGGTGCGCGAGGAGGGCAAGGGCACGTACGTGACGGAAGACAAAACTGTGCAGTCAGTAGGTGGCTCAGTCGCCGCTGGTCAACAGTCGCCGCGCCATATGCTGACTTCTACCATCACGGACGAACTACGCTTAGCTACTAATTTTCAAGCAAAGGTGATTGGCTTGAGCATGAAAGACCGTGGCTCCATTCTGCCAGCTGGCCATGCGGCCAATGCGGCTTACTGGTACGATGGCACCAACGGCGCTTTCATCAGTAGCACGTTCTACCAGCAGGCGCTGCCGGAGTGGGTCGTGCAGTTCAACAACCGGAAATTATCCGAGCAATATTTGTCAAAGCCTTGGGAGACGTTGTTGCCCATCGGGCAATACACGGAGAGCACAGCCGACGATGTAGCATGGGAAGGCGCTTTCAAAGGCGAAAGCAAACCAGTTTTTCCTCACAATTTGCCGCAGTTAAGCGGCATTGACATTGCGGCATCCAAAGCGGGCCAACGAGCAGGGGCAGATGCTTCGGTTGCTACCAAGTCGGCGAATTATGATCTGATACGCTCAACCCCGTTTGGTAATTCGCTAACCGCCGATTTTGCGTTGGAGGCGGTGCGGGCTGAGCAGCTGGGTCAACGAGGTATTACGGACTTCTTGGCCGTGAGCTTCTCGTGCACCGACTACGTGGGGCACCAGTTTGGGCCGAATGCCATTGAGACGGAAGATACCTACCTGCGCTTAGACCAAGACCTAGCTCGTTTATTGACCTATCTCGACAAGACGGTAGGGAAGGGGCAGGCCTTGGTGTTCTTGAGTGCTGACCACGGCGCGGCTCACTCGCCCGAGTTTTTGCGCGATAAGAAGATTCCGGCGGGCTCGGTTGGGCCTACGCTTATGCGCGACTCATTGCAGCACGAACTAGTTCGCCGGCACGGGGCCGGCAACTGGGTGCTCACCTACGAAAACCAGCAGGTATATCTGAACCGGCCCCTAATTGCGCAAAAAAAGCTAGACCTGCACAACTTCCAGGTGGAAGTAGCGGAGGTGATGCTGAAGTTTGCAGGCGTCACGCGGGCCATTACTGCCGACGATGTGCAGAAGTCTCACTGGGAAAGCGGAATGTTGATGTACCTGGAAAACGGCTATTTCCCTAAGCGCAGCGGCGACGTGTTAGTGGTGCTGGAGCCCGGCTGGCTTGAGGCATATTCTTACCCAATCAGCCGCGGTACCACGCACGGCAGCGCTTCTGCCTACGATACGCACGTCCCTTTGCTATTCTGGGGTTGGCACGTTCGGAAAGGCGAATCGTATGTGCCTGCTAAGATCACAGACATAGCCGCGACTATAGCGCGCTTCCTCCATATTCAGGAGCCAGACGGCTGCACCGGTACACCCTTGCTGGAGGTATTGGCTAAGTAGCTGGTGCTTGAGGCCTAGCAAGGAGCACATATAAATAGTTCAACTTTGTAATTGCTGCTACGTAGATAAGCCTCTACTTTCCTAGTGCTGTGGAGTATAGCAAAAACCTGATTTTTTCTGGGATTTTTTGTAACATTTCTGCTCACTCCTTCCTATTTTTGAAATACCCACAAGGTCTCACTCCCTGGACCTAATCATCTTATTCTCTCAGAAAATGGACCATTTTAACCCCTGGCACGACGTTGAGCGTGGCGAGAAGACGCCAAGTATTGTAAACGGCATCATTGAAATCCCGAAAGGATCGAAAGGTAAATATGAGCTTGATAAAAAAAGTGGCTTGCTCAAGCTAGACCGCGTATTATTCTCGGCTGTGCATTATCCTGCGGCTTACGGCTTTATTCCCCAAACCTATTGCGACGACAAAGACCCGCTTGATATTCTCGTTATCTGTTCTGTCGACGTGGTACCGATGTGCATCATCGAGGCCAAAGTAATCGGCGTGATGCAGATGGTAGACCAAGACGAGGAAGACGACAAGATCATTGCCGTAGCTGCCAACGACGTATCGGTAAACCACTACAACGACATCGCTGACTTGCCGCCACACACGCTGCTGGAGATGCGCCGCTTCTTCGAAGACTACAAAGCGCTAGAGCATAAGCAAGTAGTTGTAGAGCGTTTCATGGGCCGCGAAGATGCCTACCGCATCATCGAAGAGAGCATCAAGCTGTATAACGAAACTTTCCCGCTGGGAAGCGCTACGCCAGAGCCAACCCAACAGGCTGCTAACGTCGAGTTGTAAGCTGAACAAGTGCTTAGGGCTGGACAGTTACTAGCCTAAACAACAAAAACCTTCCGCGCTTGAGTGTGGAAGGTTTTTGTTGTTTAGGCTGGAGCAGAAGCAAATGTCTGGCTTTTCCATTACCAGCACTAGTGTTGATGATATGGCTGCTGCCAGCTAGGTAATTTTGTTGGTTAGAAGCCATTATGCTGACCTAGCTACTCTCAGACGGAACAGGACAAGAGGTAATTCTTAGCTGGAAAGAAGAGGCCAATAAGAAATTATTTAACCCTTCTTGAAGTGGCTTGTTTTCCACTCACGTATACGCTTCAACATGCGGAACCCCAGTCAACCTACACCTACTTCTGCCTCTACTTCCTTTGCCGGGTTGAAGCGTTGGGTAGACGCGGTTTTGTACAGTAGCGTATGGTTGTCGGCTGCGGCGGTTGGGCTTACCTGGGCGACGTTTTTATTCTGGCGCGCTGATGTGCCGCCGCGCCTAGCTATCATGATCTTCACGGCAACGCTGTTCCTCTACAACATTGACAGTGTATTGCCTTATAAACACAGTCAGCGGCTGATTTTGTCGGAACGCAAGCTGTGGATGATCAACCACCGGCGTGAGTTATTCTTATTAGCGCTGGGCGCCCTGGCTATAGCTGGGGTACTTTTCTGGCTAGATGGTTGGCAACACTTGCTAGTTTTTCTGGGTCATTTGGCGGCTATTTCGCTGCTATATTCCTTGCCCGTTATGCGAGTGGGAGGCAAGTGGCGCGCCTTGCGTGATTTTCCACTGCTAAAGGTATTTCTCATTGCTTATGTGTGGGCGGCTGTTACGGTATGGATTCCAGCTTTTTACCTAGGCAAGCCCTTGCTCTCACCTGTAGTATTGGTGCTGTTTGGCCGGCGTTTTCTCTTTATCCTGGCTCTCGCCTTTGTATTTGACATTCGGGATTACACCAAGGATCAACTCACGGGTACCCGTACCTTTCCAGGCGTATTCGGGGTACGTGCTACCAAGGTGGTCGCCTTGGTAGCGTTAGTGCTTTCCAACTTCCTAATTCCACAAGGCGCGGCTTTTCACCATGTACTCGTGCTGTCCTTGCCTACGTTGCTAGCCGGTGCTATCATTTGGTTTGCTGATGAAACGCGCCCCGATTATTACTTCGCGCTCCTGGCGGATGGCGTGCTGCTAGTGCAGTTTATCGCAGTGTACCTAGCTTCTTGAACCAGGTATAAGCAGCTGCCTGTGAGTAGTTGGCTTTAGAAGGGTTCTGTTGTTGTCAGCTCTTGAAAGGCGGGGCCTAGGAAGCGCGTGATGTCACCGGCGCTCAGGCCAGCTTCGCCGGTCTGCTGGGCAGCTAGGTCGCCAGCGCGGCCGTGCGCATACACGCCAAGTAGCGCAGCATCCAGCGGTGACAAAAAGGAATGGCCGCGCAAAGCGGTGAGTACGCCCGTAAGTACATCGCCACTGCCACCAGTGCCCATACCGGGGTTGCCAGTGCTGTTGAAGTAGAAGTTGCCTTCTGGGGTGCCTAGGCAAGTGTAAGCACCTTTCAATACTACATAGCAGTGATGCTGCTGACAGAAGTTGCGTAGAAGCTCTAACCGGTGGTAATCGTCGCGGGCAGGCTCTGTGAGGCGTTCGAACTCTTTGGGGTGTGGTGTAAGCAGCGTATCAGGTGGAAGTAGGTCGAGTAGGTCGCGGTTCTGGCCAAGCAAGTTTAGCGCATCCGCATCGAGCACCAGTGGTACGTTAGCGGTACGTAGTAACTGCACTAGAACCTCCTTCGTGGCTGCTTCCTGACCTATACCGGGTCCCATGCCAATAGCTGAATAGGACTTTAGGTCCGGTAGCTCCGTTAGGAAGTCATAGTGCGGATCGACCAAAGCCATGGCTTCGGGCACTATGGTTTGTACTACATCGTAGCCCACTGTTGGGGTGCGTAGTGTGAGCAGCCCAACACCACTGTGTAGGCATGCTTTAGTGGCTAGCACGGCAGCGCCTATCTTGCCCTTGCTGCCGGCTAGCAACAACGCGTGACCGTAGGTGCCTTTGTGCCCAAACTTGGCTCGCTTCGGAAGCTTGCCCGCCAGCAGCGTAGCGTCCACGAAGTGCATGTTCGTGTCCATTTGCTCGATGACTTCTCGGTTCAGCCCAATTGGAAGTAGGTGCCATTCGCCGAGAAATTTGGCATTCTGCGGAAGTAAGAAAGCTAGCTTTGGTAGCTCGAAACTGATGGTGTGACGCGCTTGCACAACGGCACTATCCTTGGGCTGAGGCGCATCCGTGAGTAAGCCCGATGGTATATCAATGGCGACTACCCGAGCGCGTGCGGTATTGAGGTGGTGCACTACTGTAGCCGCCAAGCCTTCCAATGGCCTGCTCAGACCGGTGCCAAACAAAGCATCAATGACCAGTGTACTAGGCGTAAGGGTTGGCAACTGTTCGGAAGCTAGCTCCGCTACTGGCACAGCAGCAGGTAAGCGCTGCCGATTAGTGGTGAAATCAGTGGAATGCTTTTCAGCCGGTAGGATCAGCACTTGCACTTGGTAGCCGCGTTGGTGGAGTAACCGAGCCGCAACCAGACCATCGCCCCCATTGTTACCGGGGCCAGCCAATACCAAGACTTCACCAGCTTCTGCTGGCGATTGGCGAGCGGTAAGCCAATCGGTGAAGGCCGTAGCGGCGCGCTCCATAAGCAGATCGGAGCTGCTGTTTTCTGCTCGGATGGTTGCCTGATCGACTTGTTTAGTTTGGGCGGCCGTCAGAATCTTCATAACAGTGGGTGTCAGGGCGTAAAAGGTGAGGTCTGCGTCGGTTTTCTACGTAGCATCGGCCAAGCTGGTCGGCTAAGCTTGGTAAAGCGACTCAGCCGCGAACGAGTACGCACGTCAAGTTGTTGATGAGAACTGGGCTGTAGTAACCTAGCAATAAGCGCTTACAAGCGGCAAGCTAGGTGCTATAAGCTCCGCTGCTGAGTAGTCAACGGTTGGGTTTAAACTTCCGGCCGCTGACTGCGTTTGCAGATATAGAGTACCTTTTGATTTGACTTCGTAATTAGAACGCCATGCAAACTTGGAATGATGTTATCCGCCTTGCTAACCACGGCAGCCCTGCGCCCGATCATCGGGTGGAGAAAACCGACGCAGAGTGGAAAGCGCAGCTCTCCCCCGAGCAATATCACGTAACCCGCCAACACGGCACCGAACGGGCGTTTACCGGCGAATACTGCGAGGCACACGAACCCGGTTTGTACGCCTGCGTGTGCTGCGGCACCCCACTCTACGATTCGAGCACTAAGTTCGAGTCGGGAACGGGCTGGCCTAGCTTTACGCAGCCCGTGCAGGAGAATGCCGTGAAATACAAGAAAGACACGAGCTATGGTATGACGCGCGTAGAAGTACTGTGCAACGTCTGCGATGCACACCAAGGCCACGTTTTCCCGGATGGGCCGCCGCCGAGCGGCTTGCGCCTGTGCATCAATTCGGCTTCCATCAAACTGGTGAAAGCGCAGCAAGAGGCGGTGTAAACACCCTTGCGTAAGCTGAAAGAACAAAAGCGGCTGACTTGTCAGCCGCTTTTTATTTGTGTGAAGATGACAAACCTAGGTTGCACTCAGGCTGGTAATTACGTGTTCTACGGAGGTAGATCGACTAGCACAGTACCTGCGTCGCTTGCAGAGCGCACCAGATGCTGCCGAACTTACCGTATCTTACTTACTACACCTTTAGCCTTCCCGCTTTATGTCACTGCTTTTCACAGATTTTGCTAGTTGGCAAGCTCACTGCGCCCAAACGCAGGAGCCCCTGTATCAGCCAGTGCTCGACTATGAGATTGAGCAGAAAGGCCGCACTGAAGCAGAGATTTGGGCGGGTTTGCAACGCGCTTACGACGTGATGCGCGATGCTGTACACGCCGGCCTGACCGAAAACATGACTTCTCGCTCAGGCATGATCAACAACGGCGCTAAGAAAATAGCTGCCTCACCCGTAACAGTGCTTTCCCCTGAGTTCAAACAACTTGTTACCCGGGCACTCGGCGCCAAAGAGGTAAACTCGTGCATGGGCAGGGTGGTAGCAGCCCCTACGGCGGGGGCTTCTGGTATTCTGCCCGGCGTGCTGGTTACCCTGCAAGATCTACACAAGCTTGAAGACCGCACCATCTTGGAAGGGCTGCTGGTGGCCGCAGGTATCGCACTGATTATCGAACAAAACGCTTCCTTGGCAGGCGCCGTGGGAGGCTGCCAAGCGGAGACGGGTAGTGCCGCGGCCATGGGCAGCGGTGCCATTGTGTATTGCCTGGGTGGTAGTGTGGAAGAAACTTTTGCCGCAGTTGCTATCACTATTCAGTGTATGCTAGGTCTGGTATGCGACCCAGTAGCTGGCTTGGTGGAAGTGCCATGCGTTGTGCGCAACGCGTCGGCCGCTGCTATTGCTTTCTCCTCAGCTCAGATCGCCATTGCAGGCGTCGACCCTGTCATTCCTGTTGATGAGTGCGTAGCCGCGCTAGGGGAGGTGGGGCAAAGCATGGAAACACGCTACAAAGAAACCGCCCTGGGCGGCTTGGCCAATACTCCGCGAGGCCGTCAGATTGAACAGCGCGTGTTAGTACAAGATATCAACATCCTGCCCGATGAATCCGCTGAGTGATGCAGAGCAAAAACATGCGACGACGAGTATAATCAACTAGATTCTAAAGCGTTGAAAACAAAAAAGCCGACCTAGCTAGGTCGGCTTTTTTTGATGGTTTTACGTTGTGCTATTGCTTCAGCACTTTCAGACGCTGTACCTGACCATTTGGTAGGGTAAGCTGTACGAAGTACATGCCACCCTTCAGGGCATCAAGGTCAGACATAGGTAGAGTCGATACTCCTTTATTAAGGCTCAGCGCTTGTTCCCGGACTGTACGGCCATTGATGTCGGTGAGACGCAGCGTAGCGGCACCAGCAACGCTTGTCTGTGCGGTGAGCATAACTTCTGAGTTGAAAGGGTTGGGAGCGGCCGAGAAAGCCACGGCAGCATCACCAAACTCGACTGCTTTAGGGCCATAGAAGGACTCTTTGCCATCTACATCTGACTGGCGCAAGCGGTAGTAGCGAATGCCAGTCTTACCTAGCTCTTGGTCGATGTACTTGTAGGTAGCGCCGATGCTGCTGTTTGGCGACTTGGGCGTGATGGTTGTAAGCGTGCGGAAGGAGGAACCGTCGGTCGATACTTGCACGTCGAAGCCAGCGTTGTTCTCCTCTTGTGCTGTAACCCAAGTTAGGGCGGCATCAGCGCCTTGGCGAGCGGCGGTGAAGCTGGTGAGAGCTACGGGTAGAGGAATTCGTTCTACGCTTACTGTGAAAAGTCCCGAGCCAGGTATTTGCCCTTTAGACACAAAATTATTGGCTGTGCTCTGGCCATCTTTGCCGAGTTGGTCGAATGTAGCACCTCCGTTAGTGGAACGATAGAGTACTAATAGGTTTTCATTCAGACTGCCCCGCTCAACATCCAGGTAATTAAACGTGATTTGAGCGGTAACATCATTTGCAGGAATAACATTGAATGAGCGCCGTACGCTTTGACCCGCTTTGCTAGCCGATGGATAAGAAATACTCGTAATACGAGTTACTAGCGTCTCGCCAGCATTGGCGCTGGTTTTTTCGTAGCGTAAACCTAAGTTACCGAAATTAGCAACATCTCCCTGGTTGACCACCTGGCGGGCGGTGACGGTACCACTTAGGTAAGTATTTTCCGCCTCATTCTGCATCGTGGCGTTACCAAGCAGTGTTACGTTATTAGTCGTCGGCAAAGTAGGATCGGTCATGAGAATACCTCCCTGAAAGCGCAACTCACCTTGCACAGTCATCTGGCCGATTAGCTTCTTATTGCCACTACCACTTACTTCAAAATTGAAAAAGTTGTCTCCGTCGAACGATTGATCTCCGTTTGCGGCTAGCTGGAACACACCGCCGCCTTGCTCAAAACCGCCTTGTGCATTGCTAAAATTGCCGAAAACTTCTAAGCGGCCATCTGTGAGTTTGAGTACTGCCTTGTTATTGGGTGCGTTGCCGTCGATAACTAAGTTGTGCACTTGAAAAGCGCCAGCTATAATGTTAGGGAATCTAGTTGGACCTACCGGAATTAATGCGTCATTTTCGCTGGTTGGTACATTGTTAGTCCAGTTTCCCGGGGTATTCCAATCCTCACTTACGTTACCAGTCCACGTAGTTGGCAAAGCTCCTCTTACCGTAAACGTTGCTCTGTAATTCCTGTCGAAGCCTTGGCTATCGTAGATAGAAGGAGTGGGATTGTTGTTTTCGTTGCCTTCGAAATATACCTCTAATACATACTTGCCATTACCAGTAGCTAAGCTAACTAGGTTGATACCTTGAGCCGTCTGATCCCAGAGTTTGTTAACGCCGCTCGAATTTCGATATCCTAGCTCAACGGAAGAGAAAGAGCCTGATCTGTTAGTTTCTGGGTAAATGCGATACCACATCCGAGTGGCAGTAACATCGCTACCTTGATTAAAAGTATTTGCCTCAGCTCCGTTGAGTACAAGGGTCCTAGTTGTGCTTGTACGATCGAAGGTCCCTAGGTCTTTGTTGTCGAACTTATCGTTCGGCACATCACTCGGTGCCTTGGTGGAGTAATATTGATTAGGAGTACCACCTCCATAATTGATAACGACGAAGTTTTTGAAAAAATCAGAAGCCTTCGCAGGTATAGAAAACCCGCTCAACAGTAAAGTAAAACCTGCTAGCAGCAGGGCCCGGTGCAGAAGAGAAAAATTCTTCCTAAATACAGCTAGATATAAGGAAGAATAAAGTGGGTGAGAATGTACAGATTTTTGCATGTTACCACTAACTAATTGGATGAGTGACGGCAAATATACGATAGAAGTAAATTTTAGATTGTTTTTATACCAAATGTCCAAACACGTGTTGTATGATTTATATAATAAAATATTATTAAAGTTTAATGAGTAAATGACTCTTAAGCTGGTTTAAATTGAATAGGACTAATAATTTATTTTAATTAATATTCAAATAAGACAAATAAATCAATTGTTAAGATTCTATTTATAAGTCATTATGAAAATTGCGCAGTAAGGTAATATTACGAGTAAGCCCTTCTGCTCACTTGCTCAAAACGTTCAGATCAGGCGACATGGTAAGCTTGGCCAAGTAATCAATGGCTTCGACATAGCGGCTACGCAGTTGGCGGTACTCGTTCCAAGCCTTTTCGCGGTCGGGCTTCAGGGCGATACCTAGGTCACCGAGCTGCTTGAAAGCAGTCAAAAACGATTCTCGATCGGGGTGCTCGATTGGGTCCTTATCCTCCGTTATGTCGGGTGCTTCGGCGTGGGCCTGGTGATCGAAGAAGCGCGACACCCGGTTAACAGATAAGCATCCTGCTTTAAAGCAGAGTTGCAGATCCGGGTCATCTTCTTGGTCTACGGTACTGATGATCAGCGCGGCCGTATCGAGAATGATGCTGGCCGCCGTGACCCAAGAGCGACCTGGCTGCGGGGAGCGAAAGAAAGATAAGATAGGCAGTGACGTGTGCGTTTCCTCAATCTCAACAAACCACTCTTCCCACTTCTCCCACTGTTGCTGGTCGTCTCGCAAACTGCCGCTACGGTTGAGCCACCGAATTAGAGTTGGGGCTGACCGATCGACGCCCGCGCGTAGCTCTAGGCGAGATACAACCAATTCCCGGCGGGAAAAAGCCTGGTAGATCGTGGGTAAGTACGAAATCAGCAGGGTCATGAGTAGCAATCCTAAGCCTGCTTCTGAGTAGGAAAAGGCGCTGATCCAGACGGATTCGGCGTTTTCGGCCCCTAGGGTAAGCAAAGCACTGCTGCTAAGACGGTAGCACTGCGTCCAGTCTTCCTCGCCTAAGGCCCAGAAGATGAAGGTATAACCTACGCTAACTATGGCCAACCATACAATAGGCAGCGAAATCAGGCCGAGCGGAGCATAGAGGGCCATGATCCGGTCGCGTTGTGCATAGGTTTTCCGACCGGCGGCTAATTGATTGAACACGAAGCGGACCCCCATAAAGGTCCAGTTGTTGATCAAAACCGACTCGTTGCGGGGCAGTACAAACGACCGCACCGCTGCCAAAACCGCATTGATAATCAGAAAAGCACCGCCCACAAAAGCTAGGATGTGCAACAAATAGGACCCGAACATAGAAAGCGTAGCCTGTGCTGCTGTTGTACTAGGCTCAGCTTGGAATAGTTAGCGCAAGGCCAAACTTCTATGACGGATTCTCGCTATTTGCGCTCCCGCCACATGCGGTTGAATGACTTGGGTGCTACTGCTAACGAGCCACGGCGCTTGTTCCAGGACAAGTCTAGCAGGCGGGTGAGCACGTAGTTTTTGGCGCGCGCTGGTAAGAGGTTCAGCAGCGTCCGGTTCAGCATGGCCCGCATCCAAAGCTTCACGGCCAAGCGTTCTTCTTTGTCGGTGAGGCCTTCCTGTACGCTTTGCTGCCGATTTTTGAGCAGAATATTGTGGATGTTGATCTTCACTGGGCACACGCTGGTACAGGCGCCGCACAGCGACGACGCATAGCTCAGGTGTTTGTTCTCGGCTAAGCCTGATAGGTGCGGGGTAATGACGGAGCCAATTGGGCCGGAGTACGTAGCCTCGTACGTGTGGCCCCCAATGTTCTTGTACACGGGGCACACGTTCAGGCAAGCGCCGCACCGAATGCAATGCAAGGCTTCGCGCTTATCGGGTTGGGCGAGCAGGTTGGTGCGGCCATTGTCGAGCAGCACCACGTACATCTCGTCGGGGCCATCCTTTTCTAGGGGCTGGCGCGGCCCGGTATAAATGGTATTGTAAACGGTGACCTGCTGCCCCGTGCCGCTTGTGCTCAGCAGGGGCCAGAACAAAGCTAGGTCTTCCAGCTTCGGAATAACTTTCTCAATGCCAACAATGGCAATGTGGGTGCGCGGAAACGTAGCCGACAAACGGGCGTTGCCCTCATTCTCGGTTACGGCAATGGCACCAGTATCCGCAATAAGGAAGTTGCCGCCGGTGATGCCTACCTCAGCCGTCGTGTACTTGTCGCGCAGCAGGTGCCGGGCCGTAAGCACCAGCTTTTGAGCATCGTCGGTGTAAGGAATACCTAGGTGCTTGACAAAGATGTTGGCAATGTCATGCTTGTTCAAGTGCATGGCTGGCGTTACGATGTGGTAGGGCCGTTCGCCGTTGAGCTGCACAATGTATTCACCTAGGTCGGTTTCGATAGAGTCGATGCCATTCTGGCCGAGGAAGTGATTGAGATGAATTTCCTCGGTGGTCATGCTCTTGGCTTTTACCACGGTGCGCGCCTTGCGGCGGGCCATGATCTTGCCGATTTCGCGCAGAGCTTCGTCCGCATTCTGCGCCCAAATGACCTTGCCCCCACGGGCCGTAAAGTTCTGCTCAAACTCAAGCAAGTACTGCTCTAGGTTGTTAATCGCCTTAGACTTCAGATGAGAGGCGCGCTCCCGAGCTAGCTCGTGGTCGTGGTACCAGGTGAGGCCGGTTTGCACAGCGGCGTTGTACTTGCCAATGTTGAAGCGAATCTTGCGCCGGTGCTCCAGATCAAAGGCTTTTTGCTCGGAGTCGGTAAGAAATTGCAGGACTTTGGTCATGGCAGCTAGGTGGTGGGTTCCCGCAGAGGCACGCGGAGAAAAAACGCAGAGGTTCGCAGAGACGACCTCCACGAACCTCTGACGGCAATCAGAATACTAAAGATACTTACGGTTTGTTGGAATCTACTACAATTCGGTTGTCTCGATTTGTTAGTTCCCAGGCCGTGTGGAACACCAAGCGGGCGCGAGTTTCCATCAGCGGAAATTCAATCTTGTCGACTTCGTCGGTTTCCTTGTGGTAGTCTTCGTGCTCACCAGTGGTGTAGAAGATTACGGGGATACCGTTTTTGGCGAAGTTGTAGTGGTCGGAGCGGTAGTAGATGCGCTCGGGTTCGTTGGGCACGTTGTAGCGGTAGTCGAGGTCAAGCTTCGTGTACTTGGTGTTGTTGGCCTCGTTGATAGCATGCAACTCCGACGACAGCTTATCCGAGCCTACCAGGCCCACGTAGTTGTCACCCTTCTTGTGGTTGTAGTCGATGCGCCCGATCATATCAATGTTCAGGTCGGCAATGGTGCTCGCCAGCGGGAACACCGGGTGTTCGGTGTAGTACTCCGAACCGAGCAGGCCTTTCTCTTCACCGGTTACGGTGATGAACAGGATGCTGCGGCGCGGACCGTGGCCATCTTTCTTCGCCTGCGCGAATGCCTGCGCTAGCTCCAGTACCGATACGGTGCCCGAGCCATCATCGTCGGCGCCGTTGTTCACTTTCCCATCCGTGATGCCGATGTGGTCGTAGTGCGCCGAGCACACCAGCAGCTCGTCTTTTTTGTCGGTGCCTTCCAGGTAGCCCATCACGTTTTCCGTCGTGACGTTTTCCTTGATAATAGGAGCTTTCAGCTTCGCGGGGCTAGCTTTCCACTTCACCGCTACAGGCTTGCCAGCTTGCAGCACGTCGGCCTGGTACTGCTGAAGCGCCGCGGGCGTGGTTCCGACCAGTGACGCACCTAAAGCAGGCGAAACGGAGAAAATTGCGTACGAAGCAGGCTTGGCTGCATCTTCCGTGGTTGCCTTGGGCAAGCCCATCTGCGACTGTTGCAAGTACGGCTTGATGCGGTTGATATTGGCCATGAACAGTGCCGCGTCGGGGTTGATGGTAATCACGCTGCGGGCACCTTTCTGCATGGCTGTCGTCATTTTGGCGCTGCGGTCGGTGCTCCATTTGCTGGGCTTGCCATCTGTGCCGAGCACAAACTTGCCTTCTTTGGTTTTGGGCTCGCCACCTAGCATCACCACGTCTTTGCCCTTCACGTCTTTGCCGGCGTAGTCGGAGTAGCCCTCCTGCTCGATGCCATAGCCCACAAAGACCGGCTGTAGGGTTGTTTCCTCCTGAAATGGCGACTTGCCGAAGATGAAGAAGTCTTCTAGCCACTTAAACGACTGCTTGCCCACCGTAAACGACACATCACCCCAGTGCGTGCGCTCCAGCTGGAAGTGCTGCACGTAAGGGTTGTCGGAGCCTTGTACCGGGCCGGTCAAACCTAGGTCTTGGAAATATTTGGCAATATACTCGGCAGCCATCTTCTGGCCTTTTTCGCCCGTTTCGCGGCCTTCATAGGCATCGGAAGCCAAGATAGATAGATGCTTGCGCAAGTCTTCCTGCGTGATGGTATTGGCATACGTCACCGATAAATCGGTGTCAGCTGCTGGTGCCGCGGTCGAAGCAGCAGTCTTGGCTGCTTTCTTCGCTTTTACTTTTTGCGCCGTTGCCGGCACGGCTATGCTACACGCTGCCGCAAAAAGCAGCGCATAAAAAGGATGTTTGTTCATGTAAAAAGAATGACATGTAAGAACGCGTCACGGCGTGTTCATCGTCTACGCCGCCTGTAAAGAATTACAAAAGCACGCTGCTCAGCAATAGAACGTGCCGTGGCGCTGGTTCTTACATTATTGCTTATTGGAATCGACTACAATGCGGTTGTCGCGGTTAGCTAGGTCCCAGGCGGTGTAGAAAATGAGGTGCACGCGCTTTTCCATCTGCGGAAACTCGATCTTGCTTACCTCATCGCCGGCGCCGTGATAGTCGGCGTGCACACCGTTGAAGAAGAACGCCACCGGAATCTTGTGCTTAGCGAAGTTATAGTGGTCGGAGCGATAGTAGAAGCGGTTCGGGTCCTGCGGATCGTTGAAGCGGAAGTCTAGGTCGATGTTGGTGTGCTGCTTGTTCTCAGCCTGCACAATGGTGTGCAGTTCTGAGGAAAGCTTGTCGGAGCCAATCACATACACGTAGGCGCCCTTGCCCTCGTGGTCTTTGTCGGTGCGGCCTACCATGTCGGTGTTCAGGTCGGCAATAGTCTGCGCGAGCGGCAACACCGGATGATCCGTGTAGTACTCCGAACCGAGCAGGCCTTTCTCTTCACCGGTTACGGTGAGGAACAAGATGCTGCGCCGCGGACTGTGGCCTTCCTTTTTGGCTTTGGCAAACGCCTCCGCCATTTCCAGTACCGATACCGTACCCGAGCCGTCATCATCAGCGCCGTTGTACACCTCGCCTTTGATTACGCCTACGTGGTCGTAGTGCGCCGAGCATACTAGGTACTCGTCTTTCTTGTCGGTACCTTCCAGCAAGCCCATCACGTTTTCGGTGACGAACTCCTGCTGATTTTGGGGCGTTTTGATCTGGAAGCTAACGGGTTTGAACGGCGCTGCTGCTTGGCTACCAGCTTTTGCCGCCGCTAGGTATTTGGTAACACCAGCTTCGTTCGTGCCTAGCATCTTGTAGCCCACTGCGGGCGTCACGACAAACGCTGCGGCCCGGCCACCACTTTGCTGCGGAGCATCCTTAAACATAATCGTTGGCCGATTCACGTACGCCGCGATGGGAGCCGTAGCCGCCGCAAACGAAGCGCCCGGTGTGAAGTTGACCAGGAATACGCTGCGCACGCCCTTGCTGCTGGCCGTGGCAATTTTCGAACGATACTCGTTCATGCCCGGCTCACTAACCAGCATGATTACGTCTTTGCCCTTCAGCTCCTTGCCAGCGTAGTCGGCTTCCAGACCATAGCCTACAAACACAGGTTGCACCGTGGTTTCGGTGGCGAAAGGTGTGCGGCCGTACCCAAGAAAGTCCGTGGTCCACTTATACGTCTGCTTGCCGATAGCTAGGGTGGCGTCGTTGCCCCAAGTGGAGCGCACCATGGTAAAGTGCTGCACGTAGGGGTTGTCGGAGCCTTGCACGGGGCCCACCAGACCTAGCTCTTGGAACTGCTTGGCAATGTATTCAGCGGCCATCTTCTGACCCTTTTCACCTGTTTCGCGCCCTTCGTAGGCGTCGGAGGCGATGATGGAGAGGTGCTTGCGCAGATCTTCCTGCGTGATGCTGTTGGCGTACGCAGTAGCTAGGTCAGCCGCAGAAGGTGCTGGGGCCGGGGTCATGGTGGGTTGCACCGGGGTAGTAGTAGCGTCGCCGCGGCTCTTTACTTTGGTTTTGCCCTTGGCCGGCGCTTGCTGCGCCCCGGCAGAAGTAGCACAGCACGCCGCTAGCAGCAGCGCGTAAAAGGTGTTCTTGTGCATGGAGTAGAATGAGGGAATGAAATAGCGAAGCAAAGACACAAGCCTAAGCAAAAGCTTGCATCACACCACCGAAATAGGTGCTAGGTTGGCGCGCCGGCTTACGACTTAGTAATGAGCACGCTGGCGTAAGCAGCGACACCTTCCCGGCGGCCGACAAACCCTAGCTTTTCGGTAGTCGTGGCCTTAATGGAAATGTCTTCCGTGGGAATGCGCAGGACGGCTGCCAAAGTTTCCTGCATAGCCGGAATGTGCGGATTTACCTTGGGCGCTTCTAGGCAAACGGTTGAGTCGATATTGGAAATAGCGTAGCCGCGTTCCTCCAACAGGCGCACCACTTCAGCCAGCAAACGCTTCGAGTCAATGCCTTTGTACTGCGGGTCGGTGTCGGGGAAGTGGAAACCGATGTCGCGGAGGTTGGCGGCGCCGAGCAGGGCATCACAAATCACGTGGATGAGAACATCGGCGTCGGAGTGGCCGAGGGCGCCGTGGGTATGCGGAATCTGGACACCGCCGAGCCAAAAAGGAAGCCCCTCGCGGAGCTGGTGCACGTCGTAGCCGAAGCCGGTGCGAATTTTCATAAAGCAGAAGCTAGGTAAGGAAGACGGCTGCCAAGGTACAACACACCCGGTATTAGTCTGTGCTCAGATTATGGTAGTGTTAACAAATGGCTGATACTCAATAGGATGGTATGAGACAGGCTGCTTTGTGATCCTGAAAAAATATTTTCTCAATCTTAAAGTATCCGGTACAGCTCACCGTCTTAGAAGGTGAAAGTGATAGCGCATATGATGTATCATCGGAAAATTTTAGTGGAAACTTTGGGAATGAAAAAAGTTTCCGATGTATCTTTGTCCCAGAATTATGGAAATCAAAGATCGGATTCTACAATCAGCCGGGGCGCTGTTCTCGCAACGAGGCTTGAAAAGCGTCTCCATGGATGACATTGCGACCCACTTGGCCGTGTCGAAAAAGACGCTTTACAAGTGGTTCGAAAACAAGGACCAGATTGTGCAAGCCACTCTGGAGCAATACTTAAGCAATAACCAGTGCGAAGGCCAACAATTACTCAATGGGGCTGCTAATGCCATTGATGAGTTCTTTCTGATGCTGGAGTGGATTCGGAACCATTTCGCCGACATCGTTCCGGGTATTTTCTACGACATGCAGAAGTATTACCCAGGAGCTTGGCAGCTGTGGTTAGAACACAAGAACACTTTTATTCTAGCGCAGATTAAGGCCAATCTGCAACGCGGAATTACTGAAGGGCTTTACCGCCCCGAGCTAGACGTGGAAGTGATAGCCCGCATGCGTTTAGCCCTGATTGAGTTGTTGTTGAATGCAGAAGTTTATCCACCTCGTCAGTTCTCTCAGCAAAGGGTGCAAACCTGTATCCTAGAGCATTTTATGCTAGGTATCGCCAGCCTTAAAGGCTACAAGCTTATCAACCAATACCGTCATGTGACGGAGGAAGAATAACCTCGCTTATTCCGTACACTCTCCTTTCTATCGTATGAAAAATTCGCTTCGCCTCCTGCTACTTCTGGCAGCGCTAAGCTTTCTGGGAATGCAAAAGCTGCTTGCCCAGACGCCTTCCACTGGCCAGCCGGTTGCTACTTCAACGCCGTTGGCGCTGTCGCTGCAACAGGCTGTTGATTACTCGCTTAAGAATAAGTCGACGCTACAGGCTACTCGTATCAACGAACAGCTAGCTGATGCTCGCATTGGGCAGATTAAGTCGCAGGGTTTGCCACAGGTGAATGTGGCTGCCACGCTGACGGATAACTTCAAACTACAAAAATCCCTAGTTGATTTCGGGGCGTTTGCCGGTCCGCAACTGCAAGGTGCTACCCTTACCAGTACTGACATTGTTACTGCGCAGTCTGGTCAGCCTGTTACCTTGCAACCTGCTTATAAAGAGGCTGTTGCTACTCCGCCCCAACCACTGGCGTTCGGCTTGCAATACGCTGGCAACACCTCGGCTTCCTTCTCGCAACAGTTGTTTAATGGTTCTTATCTATTGGGCCTAAAGGCAGCAAAAGTGTACCAGCAATTGGCAACCAAGCAGACGGTACAGAGTGAGGTGGATGTGGTGGAGCAGGTTTCGAAAGCTTACTACAGCACTCTGGTAGCCAGTGAGCGATTGAAACTGCTGTCTCGCAACGTGCAGCGCCTCGATACGCTTCTTTATCAAACGGAGCGCACCTTTAAAGAAGGATTTGTTGAGAAGCTGGATGTACAGCGCTTACAAGTGCAGCGTAATAACCTGCGCATTGAGCAGCAGAACGCTGAACGCCTGATTAATCTGAGTGTAGCCTTACTGAAGTTCCAGATGGGCCTCGACCAGCGTCAGCCGGTGCAGCTGACTGACTCGCTAAGCACAGCTGTATTAGACGCTGAGCGACTCAAACAGCAGGTAAGCCAAGTGGAGAAAGACTTTAACTACAGTAACCGTGTTGAGTACTCGGTGCTGGAAACCCAGCGCGACCTAGCTGCCCTCGACGTGCGCAACCAACGTGCAGGCTATCTGCCTTCACTAAATCTGGTGGGCGCTTATGGTTTCATCGGCTCCGCGAAGTCGTTGCCCGGCCTATTGGAATTCCGCGGTCCTAACTCTCTGGACCCTGTTACCAACTTCCCTAATCAGAGTTGGTTTGGTTTCGGCAACATAGGCTTACAGTTGCAAATCCCGGTGTTTGATGGTTTTCGCAAGAAGTACCTGGTACAGAGTGCTAAGCTAACGCTGGAACAGCTGAATAAAGGCTTTACAACTCTTCAGCAGAGCATCGACTTGCAGCGGACCCAAAGCCAGACGACGTTGCAGAACGACCTGGATGTGCTAGTTAACCAGAAAGCTAACCTAGACCTAGCTACCGAAGTGGCCCGCGTGGCGAAAGTGAAGTTTCAAGAAGGGGTGGGCTCCAATGTGGAGCTAGTGACGGCCGAAACGGACTTGCGCCAAGCACAGACGAACTACTACTCCGCGCTCTACGATGCGCTGGTGGCTAAAGTAGACTATGACAAAGCAGCCGGTACCTTGTACAAAAAGTAAGCAGCCCGCGCACTCTATATGACTTATTCGAACCGCTTTTCCCCAATGAAACATACTACTTCTGCCGCGCTGCTGGCGCTGGCAATGCTGGCCGCTTGCGGTGGCCAAAAAGATCCTGCTGCGGAACTGGCTGCGCTGAAAAAAGAACAAGCAAACAACCAGGCCAAGATTGCGGAGCTAGAAGCTAAGGTAGGCCCCGACAAGAGCAACGCGGCTGCTATTGCGGTACCAGTAGGCATCATCAAAGTGCAGCCGGAGGATTTCCGGAGCTACCTGGAGGTACAGGGCCGTGCTGACTTCGATCAGAATGCAAACGTGTCGGCGCGGGCCTCCGGGACCATCACCAATATCCGCGTGCAGCGCGGCGACCGTGTCGGTAAGGGCCAAGTGCTAGCTACCCTCGACGCGGCTGTGCTCGAATCTGGTATTGCCGAGCTACGCACCCGCCTCGACTTGGCGCGCGTGTTGTTCGAGAAGCAAGACCGCCTCTGGAAGCAGCAGATCGGCACGGAGGTGCAGTATCTACAAGCTAAAAACAACTACCAGGCGTTGCAGCGCAACCTCGCTACCCAGCAGCAGCAGCGCGACCTCTACAACGTGCGGGCGCCTTTCTCGGGTACCGTCGATGATGTGCCAGCTAAAGTTGGGGAGCTAGCTTCGCCGGGTGTGCCCGTCGTGCGGCTGCTGAGTGGATCGTCAGGCAAGATTGTGGCCGACATCTCGGAGGCGTATGCTAACAGCATCAAGGCCGGTGACAAAGCGTTGGTCAGCATCCCTGACCTAGGTGCTGAGAACCTGACTTCGACGGTACGTACCGTGAGCCGCATCATCAATCCAACGAGCCGCACCTTCACCGTGGAGCTGCGTCTTAATGGGAAAGAGGGTGCTCAGCTTCGCCCCAACATGGTAGCCTCAGTCCGCATCCAAAACTACAACCGCGCCAACGCCACCGTAGTACCCGTTGACCTTGTGCAGAAGGATGAGGAAAACAGCTACGTGTATGTGGTAGAGCAGAAAGGTAATCAGAAAATTGCTGCCAAGCGCGTTATTCAGACTGGTGCCACTTACAACGGGAAAGTGGAAGTAACGAAAGGTCTAGCCGCTAACGACCAAGTAATCTCAGCGGGCTATCAGAACGTGAACGAAGGGCAAGTCGTGACCTTATAGGTTGAGGCTAGTCGTTGAACGACAACTAAATCGACTATGCAGGACATTGAGAAAGAATTCAAGCCGACCAGTTGGTCGATTGATAACAAAACTAGCGTATACATTATCACGCTTCTCCTATGCGTGGCGGGGATCTTTGCCTACATCAAGCTAGGCAAAGAGAAATTCCCTGACATCGTAATTCCGCGCATCATCGTGGCCACGATTTACCCCGGCACTTCGCCAGCCGACATCGAGAACCTCGTGACGCGCCAGCTGGAGAAGGAAATCAAGTCGGTAAACGGGGTGAAGAAGATTAACTCCACCTCCAACCAGGACTACTGTATTGTCGACGTAGAGTTTAACTCTGGGGTAGATGTGCAGTATGCCAAGCAGCTCATCAAGGATGCCGTGGATAAAGCTAGCTCGGAACTACCGAACGATTTGCCTACGCCTCCTACTGTGCAGGAAGTGAACCTGTCGGAGGTGCCGATCATGAACATCAACTTGGCCGGTAACCTTCCCCTCAATCAGCTAAAGAAGTACGCCGACGACTTCCAGGACAAGATTGAAGCGCTGCCCGAAATCACCCGCGTCGATATTATCGGTGCGCTTGAGCAGCAAGTGAACGTCGATGTCGATTTGAACAAGCTGCGGGCGTCACGCCTAGGTTTCACCGACATTGAAGGGGCTATTGCCCGCGAGAACATTACTATCTCGGGCGGTTCCATCGACGTGGGCGACCAGAAGCGTGCTGTGCGCGTGGCTGGTCAATATGCCAACGCAGCCGACATCGCCAACATCCAGGTGAAAAACCTGAACGGTGCGGCAGTGCGCCTCGGCGACATTGCCACCGTGCAAGATGCCTTCAAGGACCGGGAGTCATACGCCCGCCTCGACGGCAAGCAGGCTATTACCCTGAACGTAATTAAGCGCCAGGGGGAAAACCTGATTGATGCTTCCGACAAGATTCAGCAGATCATTAAGGAGTCGAAGCAGGCGCTTCCTAAGGAGTTGACCATCACTGTAACGGGTGATACCTCGAACGACACACGCGTAACACTGAATGACCTGATCAACACCATCATCATCGGCTTCATCCTGGTGACGCTGATCCTGATGTTCTTCATGGGTACCACCAACGCCTTGTTCGTAGGTCTATCCGTGCCGATTTCTATGTTCTTGGCCTTCGTGATGCTGCCCACGCTGGACTTCTCGCTGAACATGATTGTGCTGTTCGCCTTCTTGTTAGCGCTCGGTATTGTAGTGGACGATGCCATTGTGGTAATCGAAAACACGCACCGCTTGCTGCACGAGCACCCCAACCTGACGACGGCGCAAGCCGCTAAATACGCAGCAGGCGAGGTATTCATTCCGGTGCTAGCTGGTACGCTCACGACGGTGGCGCCTTTCGTGCCGCTCATGTTCTGGCCGGGCATTGTGGGTAGCTTCATGTTCTACCTGCCTGTTACGCTGATTCTCACCCTGATGTCGTCGCTTATTGTGGCCTTCATCATGAACCCGGTGTTTGCCGTGTCGTTCATGGAGCGCGAAGACCACCACAGCGGCGAGAAGCCCAAGCTGACCAAGAACTTCTTGATTGCTATGGGTGTGCTGCTGCTCATTGCCGTGATTGGTTACGTGTCTGGTTCGCCTTTCGTGGGCAACCTGTTCGTGTTCGTCATCCTGTTTTGCGTACTCGATAAGTTCGTGTTCGTGCACTGGATTGCTGGCTTCCAGACCAAAGTGCTACCCCGTTTCCAGAATGGCTATGCTAGCTTGGTGCGGATTGCCGTGGGCGGCTCTATTTGGCGCCAGGCAGGTATCATGGTCAGCCTGATCGTGTTGTTCTTCCTGTCGATTTTTGCGGTGGGCGTACGTAAGCCGAAGGTTGACTTCTTCCCGAAAGGCGACCCCAAGTTTATCTATACGTACCTCAAAATGCCAGTGGGCACGCGGGTAGAGGTAACGGACTCGGTAGCTAGGGTGCTTGAGCGTCGTATCTATGGCGTCATCGGGGCCCATAATCACGACGTGGAATCTGTCATTACCAACGTTGCTATCGGTGCTGGTGACCCCGGCGAAGCTACCGCATCAGGTACGTCGCAGTCGAACCTAGCCAAGGTGGCAGTGGCCTTCAAAGAAAGCGGCGAGCGGACTGGTAAGCCCACCCGCGATTACATGGACCAAATTCGTGAGGCCGTGAAAGGCGTTCCGGGCGCCGAAATTTCGGTTGACCAGGAAGCGAGCGGCCCGCCTACGGGTAAGGAAATTGCCATCGAAGTAGCTGGCGACGACTACCCAACTTTGGCGAAGCTGTCGAAGAAGGTCACGCGCTACGTCGATTCGCTAAACATTGGCGGTATTGAGCAACTGCGCTCTAATCTAGAAGACCGCAACCCAGAAATTGCCGTGAATATTGACCGGGTGCGGGCCAACCGCGAAGGCATCAGCACGGCGCAGATTGGTTCGGAGGTACGCACGGCCATCTATGGTTTCGAGGCTAGCAAGTTCAAAACGCCTGATGATGAGTATCCAATCCAGGTGCGCTACGCTAAGCCGTACCGCGAAGACATTGATGCCATCGTCAACTCGCCCCTTACGTTCCGTGACGCCACGGGCCAAGTGCGGCAGGTGCCAATCTCGTCGATTGCTAGTGTGAACTACGGCACGACCTACGGCGGTATTAAGCGCAAGGACAACAAGCGTGTTATTACCATCTCGTCGAACGTGTTGAGTGGCTACACCGGCCCCGACGTGGTGCGCAACATCGAGCAGGCACTAAAGTCCTTCCGGACCCCGGCCGGCTACAACGTTCGGATGGGTGGTGCGCAGGAAGACCAGCAGGAAACTAGTAGCTTCCTCGGGGTAGCAGCCCTAGGTGCTTTGGCCCTCATCTTCCTCATCCTGGTAACGCAGTTCAACTCGGTGAGTAAGCCGCTCATTATCCTATCCGAAATTATCTTCTCGGTAATCGGGGTAATGCTAGGTCTGGCCATCACAGGCATGAACATCAGTATCGTGATGACGGGCGTGGGTATTATTGCGCTGGCAGGTATTGTGGTGAAAAACGGTATTCTGCTCGTGGAATTCACCGACATGCTCCGCTCGCAGGGGATGCCGCTTCGTGAAGCCATTATACTGGCTGGTCGTACGCGTCTGAACCCGGTAATCCTGACGGCTACGGCCGCTACCTTGGGTCTGATTCCGCTGGCTATTGGCTTGAACATCGACTTCTACGAGCTGTTCAACTCCTTCCACCCGCACTTCTTCATTGGGGGTGAGTCCGTAACATTCTGGGGTCCGCTCGCCTGGACGATTATTTTCGGGTTGGTGTTTGCAACCATGATTACCCTGTTGGTAGTCCCTGTTATGTACTTATTGAACGAGACTCTTCGTTCTAAGATCACCGGCGTTAATCCAGACGCTCCGCAGACGCCGCCCGCCGACGCGGAAGAGATTCACGCAACCCGCCCTCCTGTGCTGGCCGAAGCGTAAGTCGGTTGCCAGTCCCTACTTGTCTGTTACTAGTTGCCCGTTGTCTATTAGCGAAGTCTGTTGCCGAAAATGTTGCGTTAGTTGCTGCCTGTAAAAACGTCAACTCGATCAACAGACCTAGCATATGACAGCGGGCGGCTAGCTTAAATAGTTGCTTTCCCTTTTCTCTGTCGTTCCCCTATGATCACCTCAACGACCTCCGTTCCCAAATCAATTGAGCAGCAAGTACTGCGAATCATTAGCAAGCGCAAGGCTATCAAGCCTCGTCGCCTGCGTATCGGTAGCAACTTAAGCCACGAGCTAGGCTTTGATACCGTTGATGTGGTAGATATCATCCTCGAACTCGAGCGTAACTTCCACATCACTATTCCGGATGAGGTGCCGCTCGCAACAGTCGGTGATTTCGTGACCTACGTGGCCTCGCATACCCCTGAGCAGGCACAGGTCGCGTAACTTCTTACTATTCGCCCTTCCTCAACTAGGCAGCAAAAAAGCAGCCCGGAGCCATTATATGGCTCCGGGCTGCTTTTTTGTGGGTGATTTTGCGTACTCCCCTAACGTACGTTGCCGCCCGCGTCGTTGGAGCCATCGTTGGGCGTGCGGCTGCCGTCGGTGTTGTAAATGTCGTCGGCGTGTGGCTTTGGGTTAGCCGCTGGCTCCGTATCATCTGGCCCGGTAAGGCTAGGGTTTGGGTTGCTGCTATCGGGCGACGAAATACCGGAATCAGTGTTCGACACGGGAGCTTCAGAAGGCTTTAGGTCTGTGGTGCTATGGCGCTTGGACGATTCAGTGGAAACTTGCCCATGCAAATCGTGGCCGAAAGGCGTTGGGTTGGCATCCTGTGGCTGGGGGCCAGAGTTGTGCGTGCTGCCGTCTTGGCCGGTATTCAGCACTACGGCCGCACTTGGTACCATGTCGCTCGGCTCCACAACCGTAGGGCGGGTTTTTTCCCACTCCGTGAATTTGTCGAGCTCTTCTTTGATAGACGTGCTAAACCACGCTACTAGCGCTACATCGTCGAGCAAACCGAGTACCGGGATGAAATCTGGAATAAGGTCAATGGGAAACAAGAAGTAGATGGTAACGGCGACTGCCGCTACGACCGTCGACGTCGGCAAACCTGTGTACTCACCCGAAGCCGACAGCTTGATCAGGCGGAAGAGGGTTTGCATCGTTTCCCAAGCCTCTTGGGCGATGGAGCCAATATCTTTTTTCTCACTGGCCTTCTCGTACGCATCACTCAGGAGTTGCTTGATGCGGGTAGGCTTCTTGAGGTATTCTTCAGCTTTGCCCAGAAACTTCTTGAACAGTGGCGAAGAGGCAATCTGGTCGCCTTTAGGGTTTTGCGTATCCATACAAAAGAGGAGAGAGTGGTGGTTGAGAGAGGACAAGCAGCAAGCTAAAAGGAAAAAGCTAGCTACTTAGCTAGGAGCGAAAACGCAACCATAGCTTGCCTGCTATACTATTTCAGGGCAAAATAGTTTTCTCCGCACCGAGTTTGCAAGCTAGGCTAAAAGTCACAAAAAAGCCCCGCTCGGTTGGAACGGGGCTTGAGAGGAGTGTGGGGCGGATTACTCGTTTTCAACACGACCCGCCGCGTAGAAATTGCGGTGGTAATACGGCTGGTTGAGGGAGCTGATCATGACGCCACCGTTGGTAGCAGAGTGGGCAAACTTGCCATCCTTAATGTAGATGCCCACATGGTAAATGGGTTGACCCGGACCGCGACGGAAGAATACTAAGTCGCCGGCTTCCATCTGCTCTTTGTTAACGCGCTTCACATTCTCGAACATGGAGCGGGAGCTGCGCTTAAGCGTAACACCGTATACCTCCTCAAACACGCGCGTTACGAAGCCGGAGCAGTCGGTGCCTTTTTTGGAGTTGCTGCCGTAGCGGTAAGGCGTCCCGATCCAGTCGGTGACGGTGCGTAGCAGGTCTTTATTTTCGTTGAAAGCTAGGTCTACGCCAAGCGTCTGGGAGTAGTAGTGGTAAGCTAGCGAGTCGCGGGAGGCCGTTGTGGCGTCACTGGGCGTGCCGTCGTCCGCGAAGCTTGGCAGGAGAGAGGCTTCTGCTATAATAGAAGCCGAGGAAGTGTTGGTAGCGTCAGGTGTGCGCTCGAAGAAAAAGGAAAGCGTAGTGGAAGCAGCGGCGAGGCAATATAGGATGGTGTTTTTCATTGTCCGTCGTAAGGTGGCAAAATCGGATTCCTGGGTGGCTGGTAAGCCAGAGCGTACGTCTTTTTACTCGATAATTCGGTTGCTAAAAGCAGTAGAAAACAAGCCGTAAATGAGTCGCGCGAGGCGGCAAAACCAACGGATATTTCTTCCGCCGGTGTCTAAAGCTAAACCATAATTTCTGTGGTATCCAAATTTGGGGTGTCAAAATGAACAACTTTCTTGATTTAGGAACACTTTTTTCGAGAATATCCCTGCTAAAAAGAAAACCTGAACTCGTTGCTTGGCGTATATGGCGCCTGCTGTTTTTTGCCTCTATGAAGCCTCCTCGTATTATCCCCAACTCTCCCTTTGCGCGTATCGCTCGCCGGGTGCTTGGCTCCTCAAGCGTAGCAATGGTACTCGGCAACGCTATTCACCTGAGCGGTGCCACGCGCGAAGAGTTTTTGCGCGACCCGTACTGGGTAGCACACGAGATGTGTCACATCCGGCAATTCCAGGAGCATGGGTATTTGCCTTTCCTCTGGAAGTATCTGGTTGAGTCGGCGCGAGTCGGGTATTATAACAATAAGTATGAGGCGGAGGCCCGCGTAGCTGGTCAGCGCGATGCTCAACTGTACGTGCACAACGGTGTGCTGCCTGACCCCGCTACTATGCACCGTGGGGCTGGCGAACCTAGCTAGGCCGTAGTGATAGGTTAGCCCAAACGATAAACGCCCGTCCCTCAGCTGAGGGACGGGCGTTTATCGTTTGGGCTAACCTAAGCGGTTAGTTGGCAGGCTCGAAGTTTTTCTTGCTGCCAGCAGCTAACCAGCTATCTGGGATAATATTGGTCAGCGTAGCCAGCAATTTGTTGCTGACGCCGGAAATCACACGGGGCTCGCCGTTCATGAGGGCTTCGTAGCCGTCTTTTGCTACGTCTTTTGGGTCAGCCTTCTTGCTCTGGCCCTCTTTGGTGTCCTGAGCGCCGGCCGTTTCGAAGAACTCGGTTTCGGTAGCACCGGGGCAAAGCGCCGTTACCGTTACACCCGAATCTTTCAGTTCCGCAATGATAGCTTCGGTGAAAGATAAAACGAACGCCTTCGAGGCTCCATACACGGCTAGGTTGGCGTTAGGTTGGAAAGAAGCCAAGGAAGCTAGCTGCAAGATGCGGCCCTTGCCGCGCTGCTTCATGTCGCGCCCGAAAAGGTAGGTGAGCTCCATTAGAGCCGTGATATTGGTGTTGATCAACGCCACGTTGCGGTTAAGATCAGCATCCAAGAACGGGCCTGCCACACCAAAACCGGCGTCATTGACCAGAATGTCTACTTGCAGCCCTTTGCTCTGCACCTCATCGTATACCTTTTGGGCCGCGCCAGGCTCACCAAGATCTTGGGTGATGAGCGTTGGCGTGATGTGGTGTACGCTCTGTAAGTGGTCGGCAAAGCCTTGCAGGCCACCGGGGTTTTGGTCAACTAAAATGAGCTGGTATTGATCTTTGGCTAGCAAGTGGGCTAGCTCTTGGCCAATGCCGCTAGCAGCGCCGGTTACGAGCGCAACAGAAAGATTTGAATCGCGTGCCATGAGGATAGTTTCGTTAGGGGATAGGGTGGTGGAGGGGCAACAAACTGCCTTATCGTACTGACCAGCTGAACGGAAGGTTGCCGACGAAGAAGAAAAACCCAAATCTAATTGCAACCCCATTCCAGTGGTTTACGAATAGACAGGGGCCACCTGGCTTCCCAAGCGGCCATTACTTTGCACCACAAAACTTTCAATGCTCATGGACAGCAAAAAAAATCAACCCGCCCAAGATCCGGACCTAGCTTCTACGAATACATCTGATTCACTATCAGGTTCAACTGATTTAGGATCAGCGGCTACTGCCGATAGCAGCTCCGATGCTGCACTCGAAGTAGGGGATGAAGGCGTGCAGCCTGCCCCCCAAGCTGCTCATGCCGATGCCCAAGCCGATCAGCAGCCAAGCAACTTATTTGATAGCACCATTGATGCTCTCAACCTAGGGGCTGTAGGTGATACCGCCAAGAAGTGGCTGGATCAGTCGAACCTAAAAGAAACGGTAAACCAGCTACCACAAAGCCTGAAAGACCTAGGTACGAAAGCTACTGCCCAAGTAAATAAGCTAAGCACCACACAAAAAATTGTAGGTGGCGCGCTGTTGCTAGGCGGTATTGGCTGGTTGTCTATGCGCTCGAAAAGCGGCAAAAACCCTATGAGCAAAAGCTCGAAGGAAGCTTACCGAGGTAGCTCGGCGGGCTACACTACGGGTGGCAAGTTCACCTCCGGCGACAGCTACGGCTCACGCTATGGCTCAACCAGCAGCTACTCGTCGCCGGGCACGGTGAACGATAGCAGCTACCGGGGTACCTCGCAGAAAGGTTCTAGCAAAGATTCTGCTTCGTAAACCAAGAGATTAAGTAGCTAATGAAAAAGGACCAGGGCTCGTGCTCTGGTCCTTTTTCATTAGCTAGCTTATCGTGTGCCGCTTAGTTGGATTCTGATGGCCGGATCTTAGCCAGGAAGAAATCCTGATTAAAGTTTAGGTATACGCCCAGGGAGAAATCGAGCAGATGGGCGTTGAAATCGTACACGGGCTCTAAGCGCGTTGTGAGTACCACGTGGCCCGGCAGGCGAAAGTCGCGTAAGAAGCGCACCAGCAGGATCTCGCGGTTAGCATCCGTGAACTGCGGATTGGCCACTGTAGTCGAAACAGATTGGTAGAGCCGACCACCTAGGGGCGCAATGAAATGGTGCCCTTGCCAGTAGCTAACCAGTACGTTCACAAAACGCGTATCGGCGCCCGCATTAGCATATAGGCCAGTACCTTGGCTGTAAGGATAAGCTTTCGTGAAAGAATGATCGTCGAAGAAAGCACCGTGTATTTCGGCGCGCAGGCGTGGTACTGTACGGGAAGCTAGCTGCCGTGCTACCCGCAAACCAAGGCTGTAGTTGAAGAGCGTTTGCAGCGGCTTGTCCAACGTATCAATCTGACCGCCATAATGTTGTGCTGTGAATTGGGCGGGCACGCTCAAGCGCCACTTGCGGGTAGAATCAGGCGTAAGAATGAATTCAGAAACTAGGCCTCCCGTAATTTCCTCCTGGTAGTTGCTGTAGCGATACTGCTGCCGCTGCCAATCGACCCAGGTATCGAGCCGCACGCGCCGGGTTTGAAGCTGATACTGCAAGCCTTCTTCTAACCGCTTCAGAATGACCCGTTCAAAGTCGAACAGCGGCTCAATGTAGCCATGGTGCAGGTGACTTTCGATGTTACCAAACAGCACCCGGTGACGGCCATTGGGGCTCTGGTAAACGCCGGTGAACGTTGGGCGCACCTGTTGCAGACGTGGGTTGCCGTAATCCTTCCACAAAAAGATGCCGGCTTCCAGACGCAGGTTAGGGCTAGGATAGTACGTCAGGCGCGGGTTGAACTGCGTACCAAATAGCGTATACCCGTCGGCAATTTTGTTGAAATACTCGTTGTCTTTGAAAAACTGAAAGGCGTTAACGCTCAACCGCAGCTGATGGTCGTAAGCGGGTCGCACAGTTAGCGGATACAGAAAGGCGCGATTGTCGAGCTGCGCCTGGGCAACGGGGGCAGCGCCCAGCGCCAAGCACAGGCCGATTAAAAAGTTAGCACGAGTAACGGAATTGGCCACGGGCAGGAGGCTGTAATTGAGTTTCCCAAACCTAGGCAATCAAGTTGTTATTCCGTGCTAGGCACAAAATCTAACCCGGCGCGCCCGCCAAATGAAATGGATGCGTAGTAGCGCAATGCATGCTGCTTCGGTAAGCCGCTGCTTAGAAGGCAATGTGTGCTCGCACGGCTACCACGTGCACAGGCCCACGGTCACAGTTATAGCCTGGGTTAACAACGAACTGGTAATCAGGGCTGATGGTGATAAAGTATTTCGGGATGTTGAAGCTATAGTATAGCTCGCCAATGAGCTCGGGCGCGTACTTCAGGTAGCCGTCGCCAACGATGAAGCCGTGCCCACCCGCCGCTAAGAAGTCGCGATGCGGCTGCGAAATGCCATTCCCTACAAATGCAAGACCTAGGCGGTCCGTGGGGCGTTGCCAGCGGCTGCCGGCGCTACTCGCGCCAATGCTCACCGATTGGTCAATTTCGGTGAAGGCCCAGGTTTCGTGCTTGCCGTCGTTGACACTAGCCCGCGCAAATACCCCTAGCTGGTCGGTGAGGGCCTGCTCTACGTTCGCTGAAACACCGTATTTGGTACGACCAATTGCTCGGGTAGCAACTAGGTCGAGGTCGGGACGCTTGGCGGCTAGGCGGTAGTCACCCATGTCGGCATGAGTTACGAAACCCAGCAAGCGCACCGCGCCGGCCCGGCCGTGCAAGTAGGTGGTACGGGTGAGCTCCAGAGTTTCGGAGTGCGAGCGGCCATAGTTCTTCTCCAGCGTTGGGCCATTAGCTTCCTTCGGCACTAGCGTGCTAGCGGCTCGCAAGGCAAAGGCGGGCGTCACGTATTCGCCTACTATGCCCACGGTGTAGCCGCGGGTGTTGGCCGGGTAATCCCAAGCGCCCGTGCTCATCAAGCTCCAGTTGAGAAACTGCGTGCGCGGGTCGTGACTGTAGCTGTTCAGATCGAAGTAATCAGACAGGCTAAACTTGCCAGCATTGAGCGCAAAGTAGCGAGTAGGGGCGGGGCCACCGAGTTGGTTGGGCGCATCTGTGGCCGTTGTTTTTTCCGACCCTAGGTCCCACACCTGCCGCAAAAACAAACGAGCTAGGTAGAGCTGTGGCGCCGGATTGCCGATGCGAAACGTTTCGCCATTCACGAAGCCGGCTATGCCACGGGCGCCGCTCAGGCCACTGCCACCCGCCACTTCTGGGTTGAAGTATAGCGAAGCACCGTGCCACAGGCGTCGGCCCACTAAGAGGGTAGTAGTGAGGGAAAGCTTCGCTTTTTCTACCGGCTGCAAGCTGTAAGCGCCCGTGCGTGGAGCCTCAAACTTGTTATGCCACTGCTGAATGACGGTTTGCTGAAAGTGAAAACTCCACGGCTGCACCACAGTCGTATCCGGGGCCAGTTTTTGGTCGGGGGGGGAAGCAGGTGCGGCGGCAGGTGTGGGAACGGGTGGTGCCGGAGCCGGAGAAGCTGGCGTTGTTTGGGCATGCGCCACAACGGCGCTACCTATGCCTAGTAGCACGACGGCAACATACTTGGTGCGCGCAAAAAAACGCATTAGAGAATAAGTTAAGCAGTTGACAAGCAGGGGAGAGGCGAGCAGTACCGGGCCGTGATCGAGCTAGGTCGCGCGAAAGCTGGGGCAGCGGTAGGTCGAGCAATCGACTATTTTTGCCGTCGCACAAACTAAATTTGCCAACTTAGGCTTCTACGAGGAACCAGCACCAAATCAGACGCTCGGCACACGAATGGTTGGCAAGCTAATGGGCGCCTCATGAAGAAATCATGTCGAACGCGTTATTTGCCCAACGACAAAAAATAGGACGCATTTTCTGACAGAATTGCCTTATTCTTGTCGGCTCAATTTGCTATCATCCCCTCATCTTATCTATTTGGCACCATGCCTTCTCAGTCTGCTACCTTCACGCTTGTCAACACGCATGAGCCGCACCGGGGACGTGGGCGGCAGCTCCTCAAGACACACCCCGAAGCCCGTCGCCTGATTACCAAGGAGCCTATAACGTTTGCCATTATTGTGGCGTGCGTTGGCGCGCAGGTGCTCCTGGCTTATATGGTCTCCGGCCTAGCTTGGTATTGGAACTTGCTGGTGGCGTACTTGGTCGGGGCTTTCTTCTCGCACACGCTTTTTGTGACCATTCACGAAGCAGCGCACAACCTGATCTTCAAGAAAACTTGGCAGAACACGGCCGCGGGCATCTTTGCAAACTTCCCAACGGTAGTGCCGACGGCTATTTCCTTTAAAAACTTCCACTTGCAACACCACGTGCACCAAGGCGTGCACGAACTGGATGCCGACTTACCCGATTGGTACGAAGCCAAACTGATTCGTAACTATTCGATTGGCAAGGCTATTTGGCTGTTCTTCTTTCCGCTGTTTCAGGTGATACGCACGCTGCGTTGCCGCGAGGTAGCCGCCGTCGACCGCTTCGTAGTCGCCAATATTGTGGCGCAGCTAGCTTTCGATGCCGTAATCGTTTACTTCTTTGGCTGGATGGCGCTGCTGTACTTGTTTATGAGCTTCTGGTTTTCGGTAGGCTTTCACCCGCTGGGCGCCCGCTGGATTCAGGAGCACTACCTAACCCTAGACCCCGAACAGGAAACCTACAGCTACTATGGTCGCCTGAACGGTATTAATCTCAACGTAGGCTTTCATAACGAGCACCATGACTTGCCTTCTGTGCCGTGGACGAAGTTGCCGGAGTTGAAGGCGTTGGCTCCCGAATTCTACGAGCCGCTGCTGCATCATACGTCGTACACGCGGCTATTTCTCCGCTTTGTGTTTGATCAGGAAATTAGTTTGTTCTCTCGCATTACGCGCCCCCGCCGCGAGCAGCGCGAACAAACGTCAGCCGCTCGCTAGAAAAGCTAGGTTTATCAATTCGAAAGCCTCGTCAGCACGTGCTGGCGAGGCTTTTTTGTGCGTTCAAAGCAAACCGTTTGAGGTAACATCCTAATTGATACTTAGCACAACCTACAGCTAGAATTTCCTGCTAGGAATTAGCGTAAGCGCGACGGAAGTAAGCTGATTGTGTATATATTTAGTTATTCCTCAACTACTTGTTATCCACCCAAACCTACTTCCCATGAATCCTGTCGATTCCCTGATGGCGCCTATGTCGGGCACTGAGCACCGCGAAGTTGGTGGCGTGCAACTAGACTTTATGCGGGCTGGTGCCGCACGAATCAAACGCGTGGTATACCCACCCGACTTTCGCTGGTCGCGCAACATGAAGCCGCTTGTCGGGACGGAGTATTGCCAGCATGCGCACGTTGGATTTCTAGCGCAGGGCCAGCTGCACATCCAGTATGCTGATGGGGCTAATGAAACGTTCACGGCACCCCAAATCGTGGTTATCACGCCGGGGCACGACGGTTGGGTGGTCGGTAATGAGCCAGCCGTGATGATTGAGTTTGACTTCGAAGGCGACACGATGCAGCGCTTAGGACTAGACAACCTGCACCAGCAGGCGTAGCCTCGTGAGCGGCTAGCACCAAACGCAAAAAGGCCCGAGAAACGCGTTTGCGTTTTCGGGCCTTTTTGAGCCTTCTACGGGACTCGAACCTGCGACCTGCTCATTACGAATGAGCTGCTCTACCAACTGAGCTAAGAAGGCTAATAACTAAGCAGCCGGCGCTACTTAGGGCTGCAAAGATAGAAAAGCTAGATAAACCAGCACAAGCTTACTACCTAAAAATTTCAGGCGAGTTAATACACTGATACCCGCAACGTCCTGCCATGCTTGCTCGTTTGGGAAGCTAGGTAAGGCAAACAAGCAGCCCTTACGCCATATTACTCATGGGAAAAAAATCTTCGACTAAGTTACCACAGGCCCTCTTTAGTGGCTTTGCGGGTTCCATTGTACTCACGCTGTTGCACGAAAATGCTCGTCGTATTGCGCCCGATGTTGCTCCGCGGATGGATGTGTTCGGCATGCGGGCGCTGCGAAAAATCCTGAACACCGCAGAAGCCCCTCAGCCGGATCATGACACCCTGTTCGATGTAACCATGGCCGGTGATATACTGGTTAATGGGTTGTATTACAGCTTTGTAGGTAAAGGAAAGAAGGCATGGGGACGCGGAGCCTTACTAGGGCTAGCGGCTGGTGTAGGCGGCGTGGTGCTTCCGGGCCCATTGGGGCTAGGGAAGGCACCTAGCAATCGTACTCCCCAAACCAAGCTCATGACGGTGGCTTGGTACCTAGTAGGAGGCCTGGCAGCGGCGGGTGCCTCACGGCTGTGGAGCAAAGCGCGCAAGTAGCGCATCGCTAGCCCGGCTCGGCGTATTACCTTTACGCCTATAATGAAAGAACTCCGCAAACTGCTGGTCCGGGCACTTGGCTTCGAACGCTACATCCGATTGGTAAGCCGCGTGTACCTGCGGTTGGTGGGCGCGGGCTGGGGAAAGGACAAGTATCCTGAGTTATTTTTTCTAGCTAAGCTCGTCAAGCCGGGGTTTGTGTGTTTGGATATAGGGGCCAACCTAGGCTACTATTCCGTAGCCCTATCGCGACTAGCCGGACCGCAGGGTAAAGTGCTGGCAGTGGAGCCCATTCCAATGTTCCAGAACATTTGGAAAGACAATGTGCACTTGAGTGGCTACGCCAACCTGACGCTATTGCCTTATGCTTTGGGTGGCGAGAACACCACCGTGCAGATGGGCACGCCCGAGCGCAACGGTTTGCTCCACCACGGTATGACCAAAATAGCAGCGAGCAATACCCAAGAACACTACGCCCGCACCTACGACGTACCGATGCGTGTGCCGGATGAGCTGCTGGCCGACCTAGCTCGCCTCGACTTTGTGAAGTGCGATGTCGAAGGATTTGAGTATGAAGTGTTTCGCCACATGCAGCATACTCTACGCCGTTTCCAGCCGCTCATCCAAACAGAGCTCAATGGCCTGGAGAACCGGCGGAACGTAGTTGGGCTGCTAGAAAAGCTAGGTTACAAACCATTTGTGCTGTCGGAGCGTTCTGAACTTGTCCCGTGCACAATGGCGCACTTGGAAAGCGCTGTCACGGCCGATTTTTACTTTCAACCTGTTACCGCCTCTGTTCCCGTTAGCTAATGGTCAAGTTCCTGCTCACGCTCCTTGTTATTTCGTTTATCATTCGCTTTGTAGTGCCCGTGGTGCTACGGCTGCTTGTGGGGAACCTTGTGCAAAAGCACTCGCGGCGCTTTGAGCAGCAGTTTGGTGGTTCGCCGTTCAACCCTCCACCTGCGTCGCCTCCGCCGGGTGAGGTGCGTGTTGAGTACGTGCCACCTAAGCAGAAACCGTCGAAACCGCAGCAGTTCAAAGGCGGCGACTACGTTGATTTCGAAGAAGTTAAATAGCCTGTCTATTTATAGAATACGATAAAAGAAAAGCCTGTTGCTGATTAGCAACAGGCTTTTCTTTTGCGAGGACACCACCTAGATTCTTCACTTGCAACAGACTAGCTTAAGCAAGTGCTCACAACCTTGCCGTGCGGTTTCTGGAAGCAGGCTTGTGTAGCACAATCTTTTACTAACCGCTGTGAAAGTCGGGGAGGCTAGGTTTAGTGGGCGAAGCAAGTAGCCCATAAAACTGATTCATTGCCTTATTTATGACATGTTTATGGGATTGCGCGGTGTGCTGAGTGTGCTCAACTTTGTAATTTGCTTAAGCAGTGGCGCTTGCTAACTTAGCTAACCCCACAGCTTAGTGTAGTATGTTATTAAGTATTGCTGCGTATGGAGCCATTTTACCAAGTTCTTACTGCCGAGTTTACTGACAATTGCCACACGAATCTGCACCAGCAGACAGGCTTACTGCAGGCTACTACTACTTGGCAAAGCGGAGGCAACGAAGCGATTTTTTCAGATTACTTCTTAGAGGGATTTCAGATCACGACGCTGACTGGGCATTTAGATCGGCCACTACAGCTTGAGCTAGCCGTCGAAAAGCCGTGGCTAGCTATGCTCTACCAACTAGACGGCCAGATCGATTCAAAGGCTTGCGCTCTACGTCCATTGCGCTTCGGGCAAGGACAGCACAACATGATGGCGGATGAGGCACCTGCCAACTTCTATACCTTTCAGGGGCAGCAGCATACGAGCTTTTCCATCCATCTCACGCGGGAGCTTTTCGGGCAACTAGTGACCAGCAACGAAGAGTGGCTCGGTATACACGGGCGGCAGCTCGACCAGCCCAAACCGTTTGTGATGCTGCCGGAAGGGGTGGCCATTTCGCCCCAGCAGCGCACGCTCATTCAGCAGATTATCAACTGCCCGTACAGCGGTTCGCTGAAGAAAATGTTTCTGGAAGCGCGCTTTCTGGACCTATTTATTGAGCAGCAAACCCAACTCAGGCAGATGCGGGCGCGTGGTACCTCCCGCGACCGGGAAATTCTGCACGCCATTCGCGACTTTCTGGATACGAACTACGCCGCCCCACCGAGCCTATTAGCCCTAGCCCGTCAGTTCGGCACCAACGACTTCAAACTCAAGAAGGGTTTCCGCGAGCTGTTTGGCACCACTGTGTTCGGGTATATCGCCGAGCGCCGCCTAACGGTAGCGCACCAACTGCTGACCCTCACCGATCAGCCCGTGCAGGAGGTAGCCGAAGTAGTCGGGTTCACCAATCCGGCCCACTTTGCTACGGCCTTCCGGCGCAAGTTTGGCCTACGACCTTCACAGGTACGCCGCGCTCCACAACGTTTTCAGACCGATACATTGCTCTCGTCAATAGCTGCCTGATTAGCAGTTGCTCGCAACGATATCAGAGAGTAGAAGCAAGCTCAGTGGCTACCAAGTCGCTGAGCTTTCCTGTTTGTAGCAGTTGGCGTCGACCTGCATGATTACCCATGACTTACGTGGCGCCTAGGTCGCACAAGAGCCGCTATACAAATCCGGATTAGGCAAGTAGAAATCCGTTTCGCAAAAGTGCTCGGCGAAAGCACCCGCTAGTTTTGCAAAACACATCACCTAGCTAAGGTAACAGCTTAGCCAGCAGGGATGTATCCAAGCGGATTATCTACTTTCTACCAACATGTTTTATTCGATCATCAAGAGGACACTGTGCACAAGTAGCGTTGCTCTCCTTGTGCACGCTTCCGCTGCCGGCCAAACTGTGCCGACTGCCGCAGCAGACAGTTCTTCTCACGTTCTGTTCAAAGGCAGCACGGGGCTCACGCGTGGTTTTGCTGTGGGAGAGCCCACGGGGTTGACTCTTCCACTTGTCGTTGGAGTAGAATGTCAGGTGGCACCTCACTGGACCGTTTATGCGAACGGGTTCAGTGGCGTGCGTCTGAAAGTCAACCTTCAAAACCAAGGCTCTATCACGAAGTACATGAACTTGTACAACGCCGGGGCTGACTTTGGTGTCCGACGTTACTATAACCAAACCAAGCGACGGCAACGCGGTCTGGCTACTGGCGCTTTTGTTGGCAATTACCTGGCGCTACAGTCGACGAGCAGCTGGTGGAATCCACGGACCATTGGCCGGCGTCTGCGCTACGATTTTACTGCCGTGGCTGTGCTTTGGGGGCTTCAGCGCCGTTTCGGTAACCACGGTTTGGTAGAGGCATACGCCGGCCTAGGTTTATCCAATGATATTCAAGCACACTATACCGATACAGGGTACGAGCTCCAACGCCGCCTCACCAGGGTAAAGCCGGAAGCTGGTATCAAGCTAGGCTTCGTGTTATAAACTACTGCTCAAAGTGGCACTAGATGCAGGCTTTTCAGATAAGCTGCTTTCTATGAAGCTGATGAATAAATGAATATATCACCATAGATCATGTGTCTGTTGACGACTTAATACTGATTTATATGATCGATAAACTAGCTTGGATACGCATCGAAAACGGAGCTATCCTGACGGCTCGCAGCCACAACCGCGACACTTATTACATTCCGGGTGGGAAGAGAGAACCCGGCGAATCAGATCACGAAGCTTTGCTACGAGAAATCAAGGAAGAGCTAAGCGTTGATCTAATCCTAGAAACGGTGCATTTGGTGGGGCAGTTTGAAGCCCAAGCGCACGGAAAGCCCGCTGGTACGCTGGTTCGCATGCGCTGCTATGCGGCCGATTACCATGGTCAGCTTGCGCCCGCTGCCGAAATCGAAGAGATGGTGTGGCTTACCTACGCTGACCGCGCTAAAGTGTCAGCAGTCGCTCAACTTATTTTCGATTCTATACACCAAGCTGGCTTGTTGAAATAAGCTGATTGGGTGGAGCTATTGACAATGGCTCAGCGCACCGTCAGCATGATTTCCTTCTTTACTTTTTGTGATGAAATTTCGACACCTCCTAGTGGCAAGCGGGATCTTGCTCGCAGGCCACGTCTTTGCTCAAGCGCCCACCAAACAGTGGGATCGTACCCTAGGGGGCAGCGATGAGGAACGCCTCGCTGGCATACAAACCACCCGCGATGGTGGCAGCATTCTGGTCGGCGCCTCTGCCTCGCCGCGTTCGGGTGATAAGACGCAGGACGGCCAAGGAACAGACGATGCGTGGGTGGTGAAGATAGATGCGCAAGGACGGAAGCAGTGGGACCGCACGCTCGGCGGGAGCGACTACGATGGCGCTATCAGCGTGCAGCAAACTGCCGACGGCGGCTACCTTGTGGGCGCTCAATCCACTTCACCTAACTCGGGTGATAAGACGCAAGCCAGCCAAGGCAATGTAGATTACTGGGTTATCAAGCTGGACGCGCAAGGCCACACGCAGTGGGACCGTACCCTAGGAGGCAGCGGCAGCGATGCGCTCGTTAGCGTGCTCACAACCGCCGATGGCGGTTACTTGCTTGGTGGCACTTCCAGCTCCGCCGCATCCGGTGACAAGACGGAAGCTAGCTGGGGTAGATCGGATTATTGGGTTGTGAAACTCGATAGCCAAGGCGCCAAGCAATGGGACCGTACCCTAGGCGGTACTGGTCAGGAGGTCTTCAGCAGCATGCAGCAAACGGTTGATGGCGGGTACTTGCTTGGCGGCTATTCTGCTTCCAATATCTCCGGTGATAAAACGCAAGCTAGCCAGGGTGGCATCGACTATTGGCTAGTTAAGCTGAATGGACAAGGTGCCACGCAGTGGGACCGCACACTTGGGGGCGACTCCAACGACTACTTACGTGAGCTACAACTCACGGCCGATGGGGGCGCGTTGCTGGCTGGTTCTTCCCTCTCAGGTGCTAGCGGTGATAAGAGCCAACCGAACCTAGGTCTGCGCGACTACTGGCTCGTGCAAGTAGATGCGCAGGGTAATAAGCAGTGGGACCGATCGTACGGCACGGACAAGGAAGATTATCTAGCGGGCGTCACGCTTACACAGGATGGTGGCTGTCTGCTAGGTGGTAATGACTTTAGTACATATAGTGTCCTGAAGCTTGATGCGCACGGCAGCAAGCAATGGGAACAGACGCTCCGTGCGGGGGACAGTTACACGCAACTCGTGCAGGTGCGCACCGCAGCGGATGGTGGATACTTGCTGGCTGGCATGTCCACGGGTGATGCTGTTGGCAATAAGAGCGAACCGAGCCGAGGCGGCGAATTTTATGGGGATTATTGGCTGGTGAAGCTTTCGTCTACGGTCCTAACCAATCAGTCCGCTCCTGCCCGCGATGCTTGGCGGGTGTATCCGAATCCTGCTCAAGGTTCTTTCACAGTACAGTTGCCCGCCGATGCGCCGTCAGTTGGTTTGCAGCTACAGCTTGTAGATGCACTCGGCCGCTCCGTCTTACGGCAACAACTACCTGCCGCCACAGTGGTCAACGTTTCGGTAGGGGCTGTGCCAGCGGGGCTATATTGGCTGCGCTTAAGTGGGCCGCCGAGCTACCAAGCTACCCAGCGGATCGTGCTGGAATAAGCCGAGAACTTGGCTTTGTGCGAGCTTCTGTGCGGTAGCATTTGTATAAAGGTGACGAACCTAGCTTTCCACGTGGACGCCCGCTAGCGGCTAGTGTTACGGCGTAGCGTTTTGAATTTTGAATACGTACGCGAGCGGGGAGGGAATCTGGGCTGGGGTCAGGGGAGGCGGCTGAAGGATGAGCTGGCCTTTGTGGCGGCGGTACTTGACCGGCACTTGGCTCCCTAGCAGCGTTACGCGCAGGTTGCTTGTGGCAGGCAGGCCAGTTACCACGAAGGGTGCCGTGGGCCAGCTCGTTGCTAGCACGTACAGGTCGCGGCCTTTAGTGGTGTAGTAGAGTGTCTTCGTCTGCTGGCTAGGTTCGGCGTTTGCCCTCCAGACCTTCGTGCCATAAATAGCTTCTCCGTTAATGGCCAGCCACTTGCCGATATCCACGAGTCGTTCTTGCATGAGCACCGGGATGGTGCCATCAGCAGCCGGGCCGATGTTAAGCAGCAGGTTGCCGCCCCGGCTAACGATGTCGATGAGCTGGTGTACGAGCTGAGCGGAAGAGCTATAGTCTTCCAGGTTCTCGGCTCGATTGAAGCCGTAGGATTGCCCCATGCCGCGGCTTTCTTCCCACGGATGATGCGCGCCTACTTTGTCGTTGTCGCTGGCGTACTCGCTGGTGTAGTAGCCGCCGTGTTGGCCTCGGGTTCCTTGGCCCCAACGGTCATTCACCACGACTTCCTCCCGATTAGGCGCATGGTTATAGAGCCAGGCCAGAAACTCGGTGCTTTTCCAGTAGGTAGCCGGCCGGTCCCACTCACCATCGGCGAAGAGCAAAGCCGGTTGATAACGAGTAACAAGTTCTTTCAGCTGCCACAGCGAATTCTGCTCTACGTACACTGCGTCGGGGATACGGTACTGGTTGATGTTAGCTGGGGGTAGGTAATAGCCGCTAGGCCGGCTTTGGGTCGGCGTGCTTTCCCACTCGAGTAGCGAGTAGTAGAGCCCCATCTTCAGCCCGCGGGCGCGCACAGCCTGGGCTAGGTCGCCGACCAAATCGCGTTTGGGACCGACGGCGCCACTATTCCATTGCTGCTTGTAGGGCGCCGTAGTAGGCCAAAGGCTGTAGCCATCGTGGTGCTTGGCCGTGAGCACCACATAGCGGGCACCGGCGCGGGCAAACAGATCAGCCCAGCGCACCGGGTCGAACAGCTCGGCCCGAAACAGCGGCCCAAAGTCGCGGTAGGTAAAGGTAGGCCCGTAGTTCTTGTTGTGGAAGCTTTGGCGCAGAGTAGGGTTACCGTACACATCGGCTCCGTACCACTCAGCATAAGTCTCGTACATCTTGGGACTAACAGGTCGGTAGGCCGGCACCGAATACACGCCCCAGTGAATAAAGATGCCAAACTTGGCGTCGGTAAACCACTGGGGAATGGGGCGCTGATCGAGCGAAGACCAAGTGGGCTCGTAAGAAGGCTGGGCCTGTGCTCGCAGCCCAACGACCAAACCAGCCAGCAGCAAGAGCCGGCTCCTATAGCGTGCAAATACCATGTGCTACCAGCTTACGTGACTTGACAAAGCTACACTTCTCACACGCAGTAAGTAGGGCGCTATTCTCCTCTTTCGAGCTAAGAACCGTGCAGCAGGAAGCTGCCATAGTGTAGCCCCTGCAGCAAGCCGCATCAACTGAGCGCAACCTAGAAACCTAGACCAATACGGAAGCCAGAATCCAGCTTACGACCCGATTGTAGCGCCGTGAAAAAGTCGACGCGCAGCAGCGTGAAAATGTGCTCAATACCAACACCTAGCTCCACATAATGGCCGGCTTGCGGCGTGTGCAGGTAGTTGAACGACGCAACTTCTTGCCACTTCAGGCGCCGTAGCAGCGGGATATTATTTAGGAAGAAGCCGTTGAAATGCTGATTATAGTGCGCTTCTATATACCGCTGCCGCGTACTGAAGCGGTAGTAGTCAAGAAGTTGAAACTGCCCAAAGTTGCTAGCAAATAACGTCTGGTTGCCGGAGAAGTGGCGGTAATCCATGAATGAAAGACGCGGTTGACCCAAGAAGCCACCAACCGCCACATTATAGCTACCATTACCGAGCAGGCCCATACTGATGTTCTGGTTCAGACCAGCAGCAAGCAACGTGTATCGCACGTCGGAGCCTAGCACATCGGGTATGCCTTGGCGGTACGTGAAGCGGAGCGTCGGATACTTAGAGCGGAAATTATATTTGCCAGTAGGGCGCGTTATGTAGCGCTGGCCCGGAGTGAATGAGCCCGTTAGCTCAAACGTGAGGGCTTGATTACGCCCAAAGCTGGTACTAGGCAGTTCCTCGTTGTAGGGCTGATTGGGCGTAAATGCCCGCCCAGATACGTCGCGCAGCAAGTCGATGGTGGCGTTCTGCAACTCACGTCGGTCATAGTAGCTGAGCAGGCCTTGCAAGGTCAGCCCATTGACCACTTCGCGATTGTAGCTGACCGTAGCCCCATCGCGGCGGTAGTATTTGGCGTAGTTGCGGTTATCCAGCAGCGTATACACCGTGTTGATGAACGGGGTAAGCTGGCTGGCGCGGTCAAAGTTTTCGATGGTACGACCGGCACTAAGTGTCACCCGAGCTATCTTCACCGGATCGTGCTGCCAGGTAGCTACCAAGCTAGGGCTGAGCAGCTTGTTGGCGAAGCCATAGCGCACAGTAGGTGTAATGGAGAACGTACGGCGGTCGTCAGTATCCTGCGTATAAGTCGCGTGCGGATTGGCAACGACCCCTTCTACCGTATTGTATTGCAGGATGTTAAAGATGGGAGCTACGTACCATTGCTGCTTGCGAAAGGTATTGGAATACGTGTAGCCGCCCATCAGCAGCTTCTGCGGCTCAAACTCATTGCGCTTACGGTCCAGAGAGTCTTGGTAAGCGCGCGAGTTGCGGATAGTTTCGGTGCTGTCTTTTACGTGGTAATCAACTTTCTCCTCATCTGTGAGTGGGATGGGGCGCACTTCCGTCCAGTAGCTAGAGTCCCGCTCATTCACGCCTTTATCCACGCGCATTACCTCGCCTCGCCGCAAGCCGATAGAGTTGCTGCTTAGGCTATCTTGCTCGGCGCGCCGGATTCCTTTGCGTACTTGTTTGCCTAGGCCGCGCAAGCTGGGTTTGGGCTTCTTTGCATCTGCCACAGGCTCGGGCATGGCAATGGGGGCAGTGGGCTGCGTGGTAGGCGTAGTCGGTTGGGCAGCAGGGGCGGGACGGTTAAGAAAAGTGGGCGTCACTTGATAGTTCGAGAGCACCGCCGTGATGTAGCCGTTGCCTTTGAACCCTAGGCCCGAAAGCGCCAAGGTTGCTTTCTGCGACTGCATGACCCACACGTCGGAAGGCCCTGGAGCAGGCGCGAAAATTTGCTCTAGGTGGAAACTGTCGAGGTAATCGAGCTGGGCGTCTTTGGTGAGGTCCAGCGCCAACGAATGCAGCCGCCAGGTGCCATCCACAATGTAGATATAGCCCGAGAACACCGGATCATTGCGCCGCTTCGGAATCACGCGAATTTTGTGCACTAGCACGCCGCCCTGTTGGCTACTGCCCGTTAATTCGTATTTGTAGTAAAACAGCGCATTGGCCGCAATCGGCGACACGAAGCGCCGTTCGGAGAAGCCACTGTTCACCACGTTATTATAGAAGTTCAAGTCGCGCCCGGAGCCAGCCCGATTGAAGCTGATGCCCTTGGAGTCGCCGCTCACGCGGGAGGAAATCATCCGTTCGCGCACGACGTTGGGCTGCTGAAACGTCATTTCCGACACCGATTCCGACAGGTAGAAAATGCCAGGTTTCAGATCAGGGCCTACTTTCACCAACCCCAGGATTTTGCCAGGAACGTCGGTGAGACGACCTAGGGCTTTGATGTACACGCGCGCTTTAAAAGCTGCTACCTCGCGCTGATGGTAGCGCCGCCACTGGATAGCCTGCTGCACGATGGCATACGCCGGGTCGCGGTCGGTGGCACGCACCACTACTTCGTTGAGCTGGTAGCTTTCAGACTTTAGAATCACGTTGAGCACCGTTGCTGTGTCACCACCTGCCACTTGCACTGTTTCCGTGTGCGGCCGATAGCCGACGTATTGAAAGACTAACTCGTACCGGCCTGGATTAAGCCGGAGCTGGTAGTTGCCTTGCTCGTTGGTGGCCGTGCTAGACGAGGTAGCGCGCACAGCTACGTTTGCGAAAGCTAGTCCTTCGCCATTAGGATTGGTAATGCGTCCCCGCACGATACCAGCCTGTACGGTCGAAGCGGCTAGCAAGAAGAGGAAATATAGTAAGTAGATACGCGGCATAAGTGATGCTAAGATAAACGAGCTCAAGCTTCGTGAAGGTAAAGAGAAACAGCACGCTAATGCTTGTTTACCTAGGTGCTTTCTTGCGGATAAGGCCGCTTTTTGACAAGGCTACAGTAGCATGGTAGCTCGATATAAACACAACGTCATAAACTATGCTTTGCGTCTTCTGCATCATTCAAGTAGATATGCGTTGTACGTGTTTTTAAATGAAATTCCTCTCAGGAGTTCTGGACGACCAATGACTTGAAGACTATTGGCTGCTCACTTACGTATAGATGCATCACAAACAAAAAAAGGCAGCCCAGCGGCTGCCTTTTTTTGCAAGATTAATGTGGTGGTTAGGTGAACAGCGTAGAGCTAGCCGCCACAAAGTTGCGTGCAATGCTTTTAACCGTTGCGGGGTCAAGCGGCTCGTCGAAGGCCTCGGAGGCTGCGGCAGCGCTAATGCCACTGTCGGTGGTGATGGTGCGACCAGCTTGTACCACGTTAGTCTCGGCAGGGTAGTCGGTGGCCGATGAGCCCGCGCCATAGATAGGAGTAGTGGAAACCGAAGTAGTAGGGGAAGCTCCACCATTGTCGTTACCCGAAATCCAACTCTTCGGAGCTGTGTTGAGCGAGCCTGGAACAGCTTGGGCCGAAGGAGCCCCGTCAACGCGTGCCGCCTTGCCCCGCCGTAGCGTGCGTAGGTGCGAGGAGTGCCGCGCCTCTACGGAGTGAATGTTGAGGGCCGCTTCCAGCAGGTCTTTGTTGTTGAACAGCGTAGGCGCACCACCTTTGTAAGCGCGCACCCCCGTATCGACAAACGACTGCGCGACGGCGTAGAAAGTAGCTGAATTGGTAAATACGTCTTTGAAAGGACCATTAAAGGTGCCTTTACCACCGCTATAGTCGAATACTGTGCGTGCAGGCTCCGCAATAGCCGCCGGACCTAGGGCGGCGCGGAGTGTTTTGATATGACCTTCTTCGTCGTTGCGGATGAGCGTAATGCCCTGCTGTTCGCCAGTAGCAGTAGTGCCTCCCGTTAGGAGCGTAGCGCTGGTAGGCAAGCCGTAGGTAGGCCGCCGCAGAGCCGTATCGTAGAAGTAGTACTCTAGATATTCTAGGCTCAATGCTAGGTTCAGCACATTGACTACATCGGGGGGCAAGGTGGATGTTTGGCCGTATGCCTTACTAAATAAGCCGCTTACCATACCGGGTAATGCCGCTGCGGAAAGCGCCTTGCCCATTTTATTGAAGTGCTTGAATATGCGCCGCCGAGAGTCGAAACGCTCGTAGACTTCGGGGTCTACCTTTTCAATATCTGAAAGGAGTTGAAATAAATCCATGGGGAATGACGAACTGAGGTGGGAGTGGCTAGCTACTAAACGAACTTGCTAACATTGAGCTTTGAGCCAACTTTAAGGTATTGATTAACAGAGTTCACGATCAAGGCGGGACGCATGGAGCGCTCTAGCCCAGATCCCGATGCTCCGCTGCCAATAGCACCGCTGGTAGGGGGCACGTATAAGTCGACCACATCCGTAGCAACAAAAGAGTTGAAGGTGATGATGTCACGGATAAGCGCCGCGTGCCGCGCTTCAACCGACACGATTTTGCCCGCTAACGGTAAGTAAGTAGGTGTTTCGAAGTAACGCGCCGCCCCGTTGTAAGCCGCTACGCCTGTATCTTCGAACGTTTTGGCCGTGCCGAGCACAATGGCCCGATCATCAAAGTTGATCGTGGAAAAGTCTGGCTCTAGGTCTTTAATAGCATTAGAACCTAGCGCATTGCGAAACAAATCAACGTGAGCTTTCTCGTGCAGCAGCAAGTCGTCTAGGATTTGCTTTTCGGCGGTGGTTGCAGCTAGGCCTTTGTAGTAAGCACCGCCCTGCACTTGCGTGTAAAAAGCATATTCTAGCTGCTCCAGCGCATAAGCGTAGTTCAGCACCCCTAGGTCGCCGCTGCCTACATCTACGAAAGCACCGCTGTTGTTGCTAGTGTCATCATCGTCGTCGCAGCCTGTCAACAGCAGCCCGGTTAAAGCTAGGCCAGCACCAGAGTAGCGCAAGAAGTTTCGGCGCTGGATCGAATGGGTAAGTAAATGGGTAGTCGTATGGGTGGAGTTCAACTCCGAAGGAGGTTGTTGGCTCATTGCTAGCTAGGTGTAAATTGAGTGGGACAGCAGAATGCCTAGTGTGGTACAATGTAGCCGAGTGTTTTAGAAACAAACACCTGTACTCACCTGCTTATTTCACCCAAATACGCAGGGCTAGGCCAGCGAGAGTAGCAACTCGGTCATAACGCCAGAGTGCCATTTCTAGACTTGAGGAAGCTGATCGATAGATGCCGATAGTTTAGCAGGTAGAACAGATAGCGAAGTAGCGCGTAGCTTGCGTAAAAGTGAACGAAACAGCCACCAGCAACGTCAGTTTACCACCTACCCAAACCCCTAGGACGCTAGTTGCGGACGATGAATCAACCCCAAAAGAAATTCTACACTCCTCCCGAGGCTCTACAGAAAATAGCGTCGTTTTGTGCCTACCAAGACCGTACGCAGAAAGAAGTGGAAGAGAAACTACGCAGCTATGGCCTTGATGAGGACGAGGCCGGCGAAATCATCATTCGGCTGAGCCGCGAGAAGCTGCTCGATGAGGAGCGCTACGCGAAAAGCTTTGTGCGGGGCAAATACCGGCTCAAGAAGTGGGGCCGCCGTCGCATCGTGCAAGACCTCAAGTTTAAGGGCATCTCGGAGTACTGCATTAAGCAAGGCTTGAAGGAGATTGATGGCGACGAGTACTATCAAAATCTGCTAGACGTGCTGGAAAAGAAGGATCGGCAGGAAAAAGAGAAAAATCCGCGTGCCCGCCGTCAGAAGCTCCAACTGTTTCTTACTGCCAAAGGCTACGAAGCAGATCTGATCAAAATAGCGCTGGATGACCTAGGTAAGCCGCCGGAAGAAGACGAATAGCTTCAGCGCTTAGCCGGCAACTGTGGCGGGGCCATCTGCCGCGTGAGGATTACGCGCCGCCCTGTCATAGTTTCGAGCATAGGGCGTAGAATCTGTTGGGCATTTCGCTCCGTTTGGGTTAAAATGCCTGATTGTAGAGCTGCCCGGCGCACGTTTTTCTCGGCGTACTTGTAGCTTTCGTCAACTAAGGCCGCATCCTGGAAAAAGCCGTTTTCCACGCTGTACACGCGGCTCTGGCTGTGGTCGACCTGCCAGGTGCAGAGTTCAGCGGCCGGCAACGCGATACGCACGATAGAGTCACCCTCAAAAACCACGTCTTGCTCCCGAACCTTGCGCAAATCGAGGCAGCCGATGGCGTCGCCTGCTACGATGAGCGCTACTTTCGAGTCGGGCAAAAAGCGGTACGTGTTTTTCTTATACTCCACGATATCCTTGAAGTGATAGCGCACCAGCTCCAGCCGACCTAGCCCTTCTATTTTGGTCAGCACCGTGTTGTGGCTTACCGTGATGCGCGGTTCGGTCCGTAACGGGTTCTCCAGATCCGACAAGGTGGGTTGTATTTTTTTCCAGAGAAACCAGCCTAAGCCAACAAGAAAAAGCAACGGCAACAGACGCCGTAGGAAGCGAGCAAGGGGCATACAACAAAGAGGAAAAAGGCCTGTGATGAGCAAGTACGGGACAGGACAAAGTTTGGCTAAACTCATCCTTACGGCTGTGCCGCGCAAGGGGCAGACGAAAACAGGTTAGGTGCAGGGCGCTGCCCGGTCCTGGCTACGTAAGCACTGGCCACCAGGAGCTACGGGTTTCGTAGCGCTGCCGGAACCCCCGCCAGCCCTGCAAGCCACCCGTGTGCACGGCTACTACGGTGCTACCAGTAGCAAAGTAGCCTTGGTCAATCAACTGCAACACGCCAAACAGCAGCTTGCCCGTGTACAACGGGTCGAGCAACACGCCATGGCTAGCTTGAAACCGACGGATGAACAGCATTAGCTCGGGTGAGAAGCTAGCATAGCCACCAAAGTGATAATCCGTTTGCAACGACCAGTTCGTGTAGCTGGTACCCGTAGCCATCTGGGTCAAGGTATCAATATCCGTTTGCAGGAAGCTACCGCCCTTCAGTGCAGCGACGCCCACGGCGTGCCGGGTGCCGGCTAGGCCAGTGAGCAGGCCGGCCAACGTGCCGCCAGTACCGCAAGCCACACAAAGCGCATCAAAGTCAGTTTGGGCAGCTAGCTCGGTTACTAGCTCTGCGCATCCAGGCAGGGCCAAAACGTTGGAGCCTCCTTCTGGCACCATATACGCTGATCCAATTTCACGCTGCAAAGTCGCTAAGAACGCAGGCTCCTGCTTGTGGCGGTAAGTGGCACGATCGAGGTAGTGCAACGCCATGCCGTCGGCGGCCGCTTGGGCTAGGGTGGGGTTGAGCGGCAAGTGCTCTTCTCCACGAACTAGCCCAACTGTGTGAAAGCCGTAGAGTCGGCCTGCCGCCGCCACTGCCGCCAAGTGATTGGAGTAAGCGCCCCCAAATGTGAGCAGCGTCGTATGGCCTTGTTCGCGGGCCGCTAACAAGTTGTATTTGAGCTTGCGCCACTTGTTGCCGGGCAGATCCGGATGAGCTAGGTCGTCGCGCAAGAGCAATAGGCGAACACCACGTTGCTGGGCAACTGGTTCAACGAGTTCTTGCAGAAGGAGAGGAGCCGTCATAAAAGAAGCTGCCTGCTAGCCTGCGCAAAGCACAGAGTAGCAGGCAGGCCGAAGCTAGGTTTTAGGTTGAGCTATGCCGCAAGCCTTATTTCTTCTGCTTGCACCGGCGCAGGTTTGCGCTTAACGGCGTAGTAGAGCGCCGCCAGCAGCGCCAGCACTAGCGCGATAGAAGAAACCAGCGACACGGTATTACCGACAGCGTATTCCTTCGGCTCAAACTTGAAGTCAATCGTGTGTTGGCCAGCGGGCACGGACAATGCGCGAAGCACATAATCGGCCCGCAAATGCGGCGTCAGCTTACCATCGATGTAAGCATTCCAGCCATCCTGGTAGAAGATTTCGGAGAACACCACGAAGCCGTCCTGGGCTGCATTTACTTGGTATTTCAGTTCATCCGGGGCGTAGTTGCTCAGCCGGATGGTAGAGCCGGCTACGTTGTAGGTGGTCTTAGTCACTGGAAATTTCGACACGTCTATCACGGCGGTCGTGGCAGGGTTCAACTTACTCAGCGCTGCCATCTCCTGATCCGGGTTTTGTGCCTTCTCAATCTCGCTCACAAACCAAGCGTTGCCGAGGGCGCCAGGGTTGCGCTGCACCGGTTGCTTGGGGTCGCCGGTGATGATATAGCGCGTGTTGAGCATGTTCAATACCTGCGTATTGTTATTAGCAATCTGCCGGTCGATCAGGTCTTGGTAGCGCCGCAGCTTCGCGCCGTGGTAACCCCCAATGCTCTTGTGGAAGTATGAAGTATTGGCTTCGTTGAACGGATTCTGGATGTTCAGCACCCGGTAGCTCAGATCTTTATCTTGTAAGATCTGCTCGTCGGCGGGCGTTGGTATAAATTGCTGGGCTACCGTTTCCCGTTGGAAGTTGGCTTCGTTGAGGTAGCGTTTGTCCACGCCCCACAAGTCTACCAAAGTCAGCACGCCAACAATCAGCGTTGTAGTAGTAGCCGTTACCTTGCGCAGCAAAAAGGCGTAAAGCACGCCTCCTGTCAGCAGGATAAATATCAAAGAGCGGAATACATCAGTGTGCATGAGGCTAGCTCGGTCTTGCCGCAGCGCATCCAGCGGGAAACCTTGCTGCTGCATTTGAGCATCAACTGGCCCCGCAAAATCAGCACCTAGGCCGGCCAAGAATGCCAGCACGCAAATACCCGCCACGATGCCTACCGCATAGAGCAGTTTGCGCTTGAGGTCCGCCATTTCGGGTGAATCGGCGGGCTTAGCCGTTAAAGCTGGGTGACCAGCAGCAGTGGCAACGAGCGGCTGAGCACGGAGCACACGCGCTAATGCTAGCACGGCCAGCAGCGGCATGGCAAGCTGCGCAATAACCAGCGCCATTGATACGGAGCGAAACTTATTATAGCCCGGGAAATAATCGAACATCAAGTAGTTGAACGTCTCGAAGTTCTTTCCCCAAGCCAATACAATCGATAAAATAGTCCCGATCAGCAACCAAGTGCGCGTACGACGGTCGGCTACAAATAAGCCGAGCACAAATAGCAGGCACACCACGGCGCCCATGTAAACGGGTCCGCTAGTTGAGGGCTGGGCACCCCAATACAATGGCAACTGTGCAAGAAAGTCGCGCAGCTGCACGGGTGGTACCCCCAGCGCCGCTAGTGCCTTCGCCGTCTCCGACGTCTCGCTCAATTTACCCTGCGATGCACCGCCGTAATAATTCGGAATGAGCAGAGTGATGGATTCGCCCACGCCGTAGCTCCAGCCGAAAGCGTAATCCCGGTCGAGGCCCGAGCCACTACCGGCATCATCGCCGGCTGGTTGGAGCGTAGCGCCGGGTGCAGCGGGCGGCGGCGTCTTCAGCTCCGAGCGGCCGCGAATCGAGTATTTACCATATTCCAGTGTGGTATAAAGACGGCCGAAGCTCACGCCCACGGCCAGCAGCGCAGCTATCGCTAACAAGGCTGTGCGCCCGAGGAAGTCAGGCAAGCGCTTGGCCCGTACGGCTGCTACTAGCTCAACGATACCAAAAAGGACGACCAGTAACAGCAAATAATAGGTTATCTGCAAGTGGTTGGAGCGCACGTTCATGGTCAGTCCTAGGGCAAACAGCGCTGCACCTAGCCACCGATTTCGCCGGAAGGTGACCAGTAGCCCCCCGAGCACCAGCGGTGCGTAGGCTAGGGCCAACGACTTCGTGTTGTGGCCGGCCGCTAGGATAATCACATTGTAGCTCGTAAAACCCAGCGCTACAGCTCCCACTGCAGCTACCAACGGCCGCACACCAAGCGCTACAAATAAGATGTAGCCGCAAAGCAACGCCAGGAACAGATTGGCTACCACGGCGGGCAACCCTAGGGTAAACGCCTTATGCAAGTACCCCGACAAGTCGCCTGGAAAGCGCGTGCTGATAAGGTATGTGGGCATGCCCGAGAACATCGAGTTAGTCCACAAAGCCTCTTTGCCAGTGGCATCACGGTATTGCGCCGCTTCGTGCGCTCCGCCGTTGAACTGCACAATGTCGTGCTGTGCGAGTGTCTTGCCCTCAAATAGAATTGGCGAAAAGTACATGGCAGCTAGCACCAGAAAGAACACCACCGCTAGCAGGTGGGGCAATGCTCGTCGCCATAAGGGCGCAGGAGCGGAAGAAACAGTAGTCATTGAGCGCAATGAGGTTCAGAAAGCAGGCCGAAGATAGTAGAATGGGCGGGAGTGCGGGTAAGAAGACGCTGTATATGTGCGTAGGCCACAAGGTTAACACCATAACCCAAACGCCCATTCGCATAGAGCGAAAGCGCCTCTTTCGCATATCGCTTAAAAGTAAAGCGTTGAAAAGATGGCACTTATTAGCAAGAGTTCTTTGAGTATGCTTTTGTACTGTGCAAGCGGCAATGTTTTTGTATAAATATTAACCTATATAGCCGCTTGGTCTTAGAAGGGTAAACAGTAGGGTATGCTGCCGAATAGAACAATCGTCTACTAATCTACTCCACCTCATTTATGATTAAACGCTACTCTACTTTTCTACTGGCGTTGCCTTTTCTTACCCTAGCGGCCTCTTCTTTGCAGGCACAGAACTACAGCAAGCACGACCGTTATCGGAGTGTGGGGGTTAGCTTGAACGGATTGAGCTATTTTGGAGATATAACGCCTGAGCGTGGCATGGGCGGCTTACGCCTAGGCTCGACGCGACCGGGTATTGCCTTGACTGCTACTCAGCGTTTTACAGAGCGTATTTCGGCACGGGTAGCCTTCTCCTACGGCCGGATCAAGGGGCAAGACGTAAAGGCCATCGACGACCATGACGCCAACGCTCAGATGCGCTATGCGCGCAACATCAACTTCCGCAACGATATAACAGAACTCTCAGCGACTGGTGTTTTCGACCTAGTTGAGAACTGGGAAGATTATCTACGTCGCCCCGACTTTGTGCCCTACGTGTTTGCGGGAGTTGCCGTCTTCCATCATAACCCGAAAGGCTTCATCGAAGGTGGTACGGTCCCCGAAGGACTAATTGAAAGAACCTACGTGGCCTTGCAGCCTTTGCGTACCGAAGGGCAGAGTGCCGGTTACAGCCGTACGCAGTTCGCACTGCCGTTTGGGGGTGGCGTACGCTACCGCATAACTAAGGAGATGGATGTAAGCTTGGAAGTCGGTTGGCGTAAAACCTTCACGGATTACCTAGACGACGTGAGTGGCACCTACACCGACGTAAGTAAGTTGACTAGCCCCGAAGCGCTCTACTTTGGCCACGACGTTACGCGCGACGACAGCAAGGCCATGCCTGGTCAGGCACGCGGTAACAGCCAGCGCCACGATTGGTACATGGTAACGGGCGTAACCGTGCAATACATCGTTCCGCAATTCAGAAATACCTTCAAGCTTCGTTAGAGTAGCTGTAGCCTTTGGACTTTAGGTAAGAACTGGGTGATAATCTATTAGATAACCACACGCAAAAGCCTCAGTAGTAGCTGAGGCTTTTGCGTGTGGTTATCCATCGAGCCATCTGTAATCGTGCAGGGGCAAACCTAGCGTAAGACGCAACAGCCTTACCTTTGTGGCAGCTGTTACTAGTCTTATGCTTACTTTTTCTGACCTGCCGGCCCTTACCGGCGGTACTCTGCTGCAAGCGGGCCCTGAGGGTGTCGCAATCCATCAACTGCTGCTTGATAGTCGTCGGATAGGGCAACCTAGCGGCGCTTTGTTCTTTGCTATCCGCGGCGCTCAGCACAACGGACACCGTTACCTGCCCGATCTATATCGGCGGGGAGTACGGTTGTTTGTGGTGGACCGATTAGAAGAAGTGCCGGGAGAGCTAGGTGCTTACCCGGATGCTGGCTTCCTCATGGTTGCTAATAGCTTGGCGGCCCTGCAAGCAGTGGCTGCTTATCACCGACGCCAATTTCGAATTCCGATATTCGGCATAACGGGCTCCAATGGAAAGACCATTGTGAAAGAGTGGCTAGCGCAACTCTTGAGCGCCGATGATCTGATTTGCAAAAGCCCGCGCAGCTACAACTCGCAAGTTGGTGTGCCATTGAGTGTGTGGGAGCTGAACAGCACGCACACACTTGGTATCTTCGAAGCGGGCATTTCGGAGCGTGGCGAGATGGTGCGTTTGGCCCAGGTACTCCAGCCAAACCTAGGTATTTTCACCAACCTAGGTACTGCGCATGACGCTGGTTTTGCCTCGCCTCAAGAGAAAGTGGCGGAGAAGATGCGGCTCTTCGCGGAAGTAGATACCCTATTCTACTGCCGCGACCATGAAGCTGTGCACCTAGCGGCACGGCAGTTATTACCCGAACACCGCACCTTTACCTGGAGCCGTTTCCATCCACACGATGCCCATGTAGCTGTGACCATTGCGGAAGCTAGCGCCGACCGTACGGTGGTGCACATAGCTATTGCGAAGCCGCTACCGCAAGAACATACCTTCACCTTACCATTCGCAGATGAGCCCTCAGTGGAAAATGCGCTCCACGGGCTAGCAGTATTGCTGTGGCGACAAGTGCCAGCCGCGGAAATTCAACGTCGCCTCGACCGCCTCACGCCGGTGGCTATGCGCCTAGAAATGAAGCAGGCGCTTAACGATTGCTACGTTCTCGACGACACCTATAACAATGACCTAGCTGGCCTGACCCTAGCTCTCGATGTACTTACTCGGCAGCCGCGGCGTGGTCGGCGCACGCTTATTCTGTCCGATGTACTGGAGTCGGGGTTGCCCGCATCTGAACTCTATGCGCGTGTAGCAACCCAGCTAGCTATCCATAAAGTGGAGCGACTGATTGGAATCGGCCCAGAAATTAGCCAGCACCAAGCCTTGTTTCAGGGCATTGAGCAAACATTCTTTGCCAAAACCGAAGACTTCCTGACCAACTTTTATCCCGATCAGTTTCAGCACGAAACCATTCTGGTGAAGGGCGCCCGGCGCTTTGGCTTCGAACGAATCGTGGCTGCTTTCCAACAGAAGATTCACGGTACGGTACTGGAAGTGAACCTCGATGCCTTAGTGCATAATCTAAATTACTATCGCGCCCGTTTGGCCCCCGGTACTAAGCTGATGGTGATGGTAAAGGCATTTGCCTACGGCAGTGGCAGCTATGAAGTGGCCAACCTATTGCAATTTCACCGTGTCGACTACCTAGCGGTGGCGTATGCCGATGAAGGAGTAGAGCTGCGTCAACACGGTATTAGTCTACCAATCATGGTAATGAACCCGTCGCCCGACAGCTTCCAGAAGATGCAGCAGTACCATCTGGAGCCAGAGATTTATTCGTTTGAGCGGCTCCGCGAATATCTGCGTGTATCCCATGATCAACCATTACCGGCCATTCACCTCAAGCTCGACACAGGCATGCGGCGCCTTGGTTTTGCAGAAGAAGATATAGCTGAACTGAGTGCCATGCTGCGCGAAAATGCCGCCCGCCTACGAGTAGCGAGTATGCTCACGCACCTAGCCGGCGCTGACGAAGCCCAGCACAACGACTTTTCGCGCCAACAGCTAGCTGCTTTCCAGCGCATGACCCCAACCTTGGAAGCGGCTATTGGCTACACTGTGTTGAAGCATGCGCTGAACTCCGCGGGCATTTTGCGTTTCCCCGATGCTCACTTTGATATGGTTCGATTAGGGATCGGGCTATATGGCGTGGAAGCCACCGGTGAGAACCAAGAAGCTTTGCGGCCAGTAAGTAGTTTGCGGACCACTATCTCTCAAATTAAGACTCTTCCTGCAGGACAAACTGTAGGATATGGCCGCCGTGGGCAAGCCGTTGAGCATGAGCGCCGTATCGCGACCCTTGCTATCGGCTACGCAGATGGCTACAATCGTCGCTTCAGCAACGGCGTGGGTACCGTAGTTGTACGCGAACAACGGGCCCCGATTGTTGGCAACGTCTGCATGGATATGTGCATGATCGACGTGACGAATATTCCCGGGGCGCAATCTGGAGATATGGCCATCATTTTCGGAGAAGCAATGCCATTGCCAGAGCTAGCTCAACGCATTGGAACTATACCCTACGAGCTACTAACGAGTGTAAGCGAACGGGTAAAGAGAGTGTTCTTCGCTGAGTGAGCCAACGTGTAAAAGTTTAGGTATTTCAGGGCTAGTTTGTTCTTAGCAGACTAGCCCTGAAGTATGTATAAGGATAGGGTATACGATAGCTAGGTCAAGTCATAGAATAATACGGCGGTTGAGTGAGGTGAATTATAATAATTATATTTTAATGGCATGGTTATTAAGATGCTTTTCTATACAGTAAACTAAGCTTAAGTAGCTAGTTTCAGCAGGCAAATGGCTGAAAGGACATATGAATGGGTATTTTTACCAGATGAAAAATCCGGTAAGCGTAAAAAGTCGTTTGTATTTTGACTACTAAGTGTAAGCTTTTAACTAAAAATAGTTAAAGATATTGTTATCTGAGTACAGGAATCCTCAACCAGGTATTATGAAGAAAAACGTTTACGCTAGCCTTCGCTTTTGGATGATGTTATTGGTTCTGATAAGCATTGCTGCTATTCAGAACGCATGTGCAGCGAATCCACCTTTGGAAGGTCGTTGGAAAGGGAAGCTGAAAGTTCCAGGAGGTGAGTTAGAAATAGTCTTTCGCTTGGTGAGCCTCACGAGTGGTGGATATTTCGCCGCATTAGACGTGCCTCAGCAACGAATTGGGAACTTGATGGTGCAAGTAGCCATGCAAGGTGATACAGTCATGTTTTTGGCTGAAGACGCTGACAGCCGCTTCAAAGGTAAGCTAGCTTCTGATGGTCATCAGTTACAGGGAACTTGGAAGCAGCCTGGTTACACGGCGCCTTTGATCCTGCAGTATGTTCCTCTGTTGGTTAGCCCCAAAACGGCTCGTCTTACACCTCCATACCGGGAAGAGGAAGTCACTTATAGCAACACGCCCGCAAATCTGAAGCTAGGAGGAACGCTTACAGTACCCGCTGGACCAGGGCCTTTCCCAGCAGTAGTGCTCATGTCGGATGCGGGTGCGCACGACCGTGATGGTTCGCTTGGTGACTATCATCCCTTGGGGTCTCTGGCCGATTACCTAACGCGGCGTGGTATTGCGGTACTGCGCTTCGACGACCGTGGGATAGGCCAATCGGGTGGTAAGCCAGCAAGTAGTACCACCACTGAACTAGTTACTGATGTACAGGCTGGCATCTCATTCCTAAAGTCGCGCCCTGACATTCAGGCTACCCACATCGGAGTTATTGGTCATGGAGAGGGCGGCAACGTTGCTTTGCTAACGGCGGCTCAATCGCAGGAGGCTTCCTTCGTCGTGACCTTAGCTGCTCATGGTGTATCCGGCAGCGACTTAGTTTATCAGCAGCAAGTAACGATGTTGCACTCGCTCGGTATGTACAATGAACAGGTGCAAACTTCGGTGCGGAATGAGCAAGAGCTGTTGAGTATAGTACGGCATACGCCCGATGACGAGCGGGCACGTTCGATTATCGTCTCAGTGCTGCAAAAGCAAGATGGCTCCATTGATGAAATTGCAGCTTTAGCAAGAGCAGCACAGCTGACGACTCCCCAGTACCGCGCCTTTTTGTCGTTTGATCCGCTGGCTCAATTACCAGCCGTTAAGTGCCCGGTTTTGCTGCTAAACGGTACTGCTGATCACTACACCACTGCCGATACAAACATCAATGCTTTATCGAAGGGGTTGAAAACGAACCCAAACGTGACAGCCTATAAGTTGCCGAAAGTAAACCATCTATTTCAGTCAGATCCGGACGACTGGCCAGTCGTGAATGGACAACGAAAAGAAACGTTTTCACCCGAGGCAAAGGAGATTATTCGGGAGTGGATTATGAAGCAGGTGCAGTAAGCACCGGCTACGGTAAGCAGTAGCTAATAGAGCACCTACGACAAGAGGCGCGGTAACTGTACCGCGCCTCTTGTCGTAGGTGCTTTCATATCAACTCTCCTCCTACACCTTTTACACCATGAAAAAGCACTTTTTATCTATTGTTGCGGTGGCAGCTGTGCTGGCATCTTGCAACGACTTGAAAAAGCCGGAAACCAAGGACCAACTCAGCGAAGCTACAGCTGATACAGCAGTGGTAGCCCGCACGGGCGAAACTGCTGCTGATGCTACTTCCGATGCTGGCGCGAAAACGGCAGCAGCAGTAACCGATGCTGGCGGTGTTGTGGCCGAGGCCTGGGACGTCACCAAAGAGAAGCTTTCCAATGTTAAGCTTCCCGAGATCAACTTGCCCGATATCGACGTGCGGGGTAGCGAAAACTACAACGTGTACGGTCTAGAAGAGAAGGTGCTCTTCGACACTGATAAAGCAGAGCTCAAGCCGACAGCTACGAAGGCGCTGCAACAAGTTGCTGCTTCTATTGCGCAGCGCTATGGCAAAAATCAAGTGCGTATCATGGGCTTTGCTGACTCGCGTGGTGATAAAGATTATAACAAAGAGCTCAGCGAGAAGCGTGCAGATGCCGTCAAAAACTGGTTTGTGCAGAACGGTAAGGTCGATGCTTCACGTATCAGTGTAGAGCCTATGGGCGAAGCACAACCAGCCGCCTCAAATGCCACCGCAAGTGGTCGTCAGCAAAACCGGCGTGTAGAAATTGCCGTGCGCACAAAGTAATTGACGACCTAGCTAATATTGGTCTGCGACGTAATAACCCCAACAAAAAAGGGCGGCTTAGAAGCCGCCCTTTTTTGTTGGGGTTACATAACTATTATGTACTATAACTATTGTGGCACCTACGTACGCCAATAAGTAACCTAGCCTATTTTATTATTTATAAACATCTACTTCTGCCTTGATCATTGCATTCCAGCGCTGACCGTTGCTGGCGAGTGTTAACAAACTCCAGCCTTTACCAATCGTGTAGCTCCACGTGCGGCTCTCCTTGAATTCAAACGTCGGACGCATGATCTGTCCGTAGGGGGTGTAAGAGTCCATGAAGTTGGTCGTGTAGAAATTATCACCGCTAACAATCCATTCCATGGCAACGAAGAACCCTTCGTCGGGTGCTGGAATGTTGTAAGGGGTAAGATCAATAGTGTACCACTGACCGCCTTTAGGCGCAGATACCACTACGTTATCGTTGAGGATATCTGTGTTAGGCGAGTTGTAGTTACCATCGGCTTTGTAAATACGCACTCGGAAGGGCTCACGAGGAAAGCCGTTCTCTCCGATATAGAAGGAGGCCGAACGAATATTACCTAGCTTTTTGCCTTTCTCATTTTTCACGTAGAAGGCATATTGCTGACCAGGCAAACCCTGCATCATGCCTTCGCCAGGTGTATTCGTTTTAGCCCCTAGGCCAAGGTTCTTTACCTTACTAGCTTCTACCGTTACGTTGCCAAGCAAGATCTGCCGCTTGGGAACTTCAATGATCATGTCCTTCTGACTGACTCCCCGTTTTACCAAAACAGCTTTGCGAGCGTAGCCAAGAGCTAGAACGACGAGAGAGTCTTGAGCATTCTTCTCAGGGCCAGACATTTGGAAGAAGCCATATTCGTTTGTGAGGGCACCAGACTGCTCATCACGTAGGCCGAGTGAGGCAAAGGGGATAGGTTCTTTCGTCTGTTGATCTACGATACGGCCCGAGATACGATTTTCCTGAGCCCAGCTCACTATGGGTAATACTAAAGCAAAAGAGACGAGAGAGAGTATGCGTTTGAACATAGAGTATAAGCTTGACATATATCGAAACTGCAATGAGTGTGCCAATCAAATACAACATGTCGTAGAATAGTAATAGGTTACTAGGGTTGTGTTTTTTTTATTGCGAATCAATTAGTTAGCTATCCAGAGTAAATTTTATTGGTCGTAGTATAGTAGTTGGGCGAAACCTAAATGGGTAGTACCTTTGTTTGAATAGAATCTAAATAAAAGTATCCTGCCCGTGCTTATTCGTCCCAAATCTCCCAAGTCTGCCGAACAGCGCCGCGTAACCGATCTTCGTCTTGGTGAGACCGGCACAATTTGTTGCCTGAAAGACCCTGAGATGGCGCTCAAGCTCCTAGAAATGGGTTGCATACCGGGTACCCAAGTGCGTTTAAACAGCCGGGCTCCTTTAGGCTGCCCGATTACGCTCGTACTCGGCGACGATGATTACACGTTGTCATTGCGCGTGAGCGAGGCAGCTACTATTTTTTTGAAGGATTAAGTTTTAGAGTATGGCCGGCGGAGAAATCACAATTGACCGAACTGCTTCGGCAGCTTCGGCAGCCGCTTTGGAAGCCGTAGCGGCACACTTGCCGCACAATCATAAAGGCTTGACACGAATTGCCCTTGTTGGCAATCCTAATTCCGGTAAATCGTCGCTGTTCAACCAGCTGACAGGGCTCAACCAAAAGGTGGGCAACTTCCCGGGAGTAACGGTAGACCGCAAAACGGGCACAAGCCAGCTTACGCCACAGCATCGCGCCGAAATCATCGACTTGCCGGGCACGTACTCGCTCTATCCTAAAAGCCTAGACGAGAAGGTCATCACCGATCTACTCTACGATCGTACGTCTGAGCAGTATCCGGATTTCGTGGTCGTAACGGCTGATGCATCGAACCTGCGCCGCAATCTGTTGCTCTTCACACAGCTCGCCGACCTAGGTCTGCCCGCGGTGCTGGCGCTGAATATGATGGACGTAGCGGAGCAGCACGGCGTGCATATCGATGTGGCGCAGTTGCAGCAGGAGTTAGGGGTACCGATCATCCCGATGAATGCCCGCAAAGGCATTGGCGTAACGGCGCTCAAGATTGTGATAGCGCAGACGCTAGATGCCCCTAGCGTGGCCTTCTACCAACCGTCGGATGAGTTGCTGCCTATGATCCGGCAAATCCGCTATTACTTCAACCTGCACAACGATTACCTGGCGCTGCACTATGCGCACCAGTTTCGGCACATCAGTTTCTTGTCGGCTGACGACAAAGCCTATATTCAGGAGCTGACGGAGCAGTACGATTTCCAACCGACGCCGCGACAGGCGCAGGAAACAATTGACCGTTACGCGCGCATCAATGAGATTCTACTGAATACTGTGTCGGTAACGCGAACGGAGCGTAACGAGCCGTACAGCAACCGCCTCGACCGAATTTTAACCCACAAAGTGTGGGGTTACCTGATTTTCTTTGGCGTACTGTTCATGCTATTCCAAGCGGTATTCGCCTGGGCTAGCTACCCCATGGAGCTCATCGATGAGGGAGTGGCATGGATTAACAGTCTTATTCAAACCAACTTCCACGGGCCGCTCATCAACTTACTGACTGAGGGAGTAATAGCGGGCCTAGGTGGCGTCCTGATCTTCATTCCTCAGATTGCGCTGCTCTTTGCTTTTATTGCAGTGCTAGAGGAAACCGGCTATATGGCGCGGGTTACGTTCATGATGGACCGCATCATGCGCAAGTTTGGATTGAACGGGAAAAGCGTTGTACCCTTGATTTCGGGCGTGGCCTGTGCTGTACCAGCCATCATGAGTGCACGCACCATCGAGAACTGGAAGGACCGTATTATCACCATCTTCGTGACGCCACTCATGAGCTGCTCGGCGCGCATTCCGGTGTACACGGTTCTAATTGCTTTGGTGGTGCCCGATCAAAAGGTGCTTGGCTTCTTTAACTTACAAGGCATTGCCTTGATGGGGCTGTACCTGCTAGGCTTCTTCGCGGCAATCTTGTCGGCCTTGGCGCTCAAGATTCTGCTGCGGCGCAAGGAGCGGAGCTACTTCATCATGGAGTTTCCCGTCTACCGGTGGCCGCGTTGGAAGAACGTGGGCATCACCATCGTAGAAAAGGTAAAAACCTTTGTGTTTCAGGCAGGTAAAGTAATTGTTGCTATATCCGTTATACTATGGGTGCTCGCTTCTTACGGGCCTGGCAATGCGCTGGAGCAGGCGGAAGCAAAGGTGCGTTCTACGGCTGCTCAGCAGCACCTAACGCCTGAAGAAACCGACAACCGTATTGCTTCGGAGAAGCTCGAAAACTCCTACGCAGGCTTATTCGGACGCACACTAGAGCCAGCTATTCGCCCCCTAGGTTTTGACTGGAAAGTAGGTATTGCGCTGATTACCTCGTTTGCAGCACGAGAGGTTTTCGTCGGCACTATATCCACTATCTACAGTGTGGGACAGGATGCTGATATGCGCACGGTACAGCAAAAGCTAGCTGCTGAAAAAGATGACCAAGGTCAGCCGTTCTTTACCCCGGCCCGAGCCTTTTCGCTGCTGGTGTTCTATGTGTTTGCGATGCAGTGTATGAGTACTTTGGCCGTCGTGTACCGCGAAACGAAAGGGTGGAAGTGGCCTATTCTGCAACTTCTCTACATGACTGGCCTAGCTTACGTAGCTTCGCTAACTGTTTACCAGCTTATGAAATAACACAATAGGGGCCGAGTAAATTGACCCCTATTGCGTTAGCGCCCAATCAGGAAAACAGCGGGTTGCTTGTGGATATCCGGTAGATTACCCTTCCACGCAGCTAGCGTATTGGTCTGCACAAACTCGTTCTCAGCGGTGAGACTGGCGGCAATGCACAAGCGCGTTGAGGGCTGCAACTGAGTAACCAGATCCTCCAACATTTGCATGTTGCGGTAAGGCGTTTCAATGAAAAGTTGCGTCTGATTCTGCGTAAGAGCTAGGCGCTCTAGGTTCTTAAGCGCTGCAATTCGCTTAGGCTTTTCAATCGGCAAATAGCCGTGGAAAGTAAAGCTCTGCCCGTTCATACCGGATGCCATGAGCGCAAGTAGCAGCGACGAAGGTCCTACCAGCGGCACCACCCGAATACCTAGCTGATGAGCCGCGCGGGCCAATTCAGCGCCGGGGTCCGCAATGCCTGGACAGCCAGCTTCGGATAGCACACCTGCATCTAGCCCAGCCTGTACTTGCTTTAGGGCCGCACTAATATCCGCTGGTGTTGAGTCTTTGTCGATAACGGCGAGGCGCAGTTCCTCAATCACCTGGGTGGGTGCTACACTCTTGATGAAGCGCCGGGCCGTTCGGGCATTTTCCACGAGAAAATAGGAGAGGGTCGCTACACGAGCTGCAATCTGGGCTGGCAATACTTGCGCAGCCGTATCGTCAGCGAGTACCGTTGGAATGAGGTAAAGAATGCCTGGCTTCAAGTGGGGAGGAGGAAGTAAGGAGTGAACAGCCGTTTAACTCTGCATGAAACTTTGCACTAGCTCAAATATCCGATCTGGATTTTCGGCATGTACCCAGTGTCCTGCATCAGGAACGGTTTCTACTTGGGAGTTTGGGAAGAGAGCCGGAATGCTGTGCAGCTTATCATCGGCCGTAATGTAATCTGACAGGCCACCGCGGACAAAGAGTGCCTGCTTAAGAAACGGATGTGCACTGGTGATTTCCGCCCCAATATCCGCAATGTGCATAGTCAGGGCGTCGAGGTTCTGGCGCCAAGCAAAGGAGTTGTCATCGAGGCGGTAAAGGTTCTTGAGCAGGAACTGGCGGATGCTGAACTGCGGAATGTGCCGTGCCAAGGCTTCATCAGCTTGCTGCCGCGTTTGCAAGCTAGCTAAGTCAACAGCGTGCAAGCCTGCCAAAATCTCATCCTGGTGCCGCATGTCGGAAAAGCCAGGCGCAATATCTACTACCACCAAACGAGCTAGGCGCTCAGGATGATCGAGCGCAAAACGCATGGCCACTTTGCCGCCCATGCTGTGCCCGAGTAGCGTCGCGTCTTGGAGCTGCAAGGCATCAAATAGCTCGAGCACGTCGGCACTCATGACTTCGTAGGTGTGCTCGGAGGCGTGGGGTGAGCGGCCGTGGTTGCGCAGGTCGGCCACGATGACGCGGTGCCCAGCTTCGGCCCAACGCTTGGCTAGCGTTTGCCAGTTATCGGAAGTGCCAAACAGGCCGTGCAGAATCAGCAGAGGCTTGCCTTGGCCTAGCTCGCGGTAGTGTAGTTGCATAGTGGGGCAAAGGTAGTGCAGCCAAGCTATAGGCCTAGCCACACCTCATTCACAGGTTAAACGAAGCAAAACCAGCGCTGACGCGTCTCCAGGTTGGTATTGCGTAGAAACTCCGCTACGGGTTCAAGGTTCGTAAGCAGCGACGTTAGTGTCAGGGTCTGGCCGGCGTCTAGGTGGAGACGCAAGAAACTGTAATTGCTCCAAAACAGGCGCTTGGAGACGCACGTAACGTACTCTACACGCTGCAAATCGCGGCGGGCAAACGGAATACGGAAGTTGCCTTCGTACACTTCCAACTTGTTTTGCTTGGGGTCAAAGACAAGTGTGGTGTGCAGGTTGCGCGCATAATACTGCGCATGGAGCACCAAGGCCGGCACCGAAAAGCCAAAGACTACGGCTGCCAATGCGGTCAATAAGATCAACTCATAAGTGGTAAGCGTACCTAGGTATACGAAGGAACCTAGGAAAGGCAAGCCCACACACAAGCAGAGCAAAGGCCAAAAGAGCAAGTAAAACTGCCGCAGAAACGTGGGGCGAAATACTTTGCTCTTGCTGCTGAAAAAGCTCGTGATAAAGCGTAGGCCCACCACAATGGTCATAACGGCGAAGCTAAACTCTAGCAGCGGCCGCAAAAACGCTAACAGCTTCACCTGCTAGTGTACCAAGATCCAAGGCTCATTGGCTTGGTGCGCACGCAAGTGGCCGAAGGGCTGCAGAGCCAAACCATACTTCTCGAACACTGCTTGCACCGCGGCATGGCCTTCGGGAGCTACGCACACGAGTAAGCCACCACTGGTTTGGGGGTCGCAGAGCCATTGCTGCTGCTCATCGGTGATGGGCCCGATCTTGTGGCCATAGCTGTCCCAGTTGCGCACCGTGCCGCCCGGAATAGACTTCTGCTGACGGTATTCCTCGGCCTCAGCCAATAGTGGAACTTGGTGGAAGTTAACTTCTGCCGTTAAGTTGCTGCCCTCGCACACTTCTGATAAGTGACCTAGCAGGCCAAACCCAGTAACATCCGTCATGGCCTTTACCGCTTCCAATAGACCTAGGTCATAGCCGATTTTATTCAGCTGCATCATTTGGTGTGGCGCAATAGCTTCGTGCTCGGGTCGCAGAATGCCGCGCTTTTGAGCCGTCGTCAGCATGCCCACGCCTAGAGGCTTTGTAAGGTAAAGCTCACAGCCAGCGGTGGCCGTGTCGTTCTGCTTCAGATTCTTGATATCGAGCATGCCTGTAACAGCAAGGCCAAAGATGGGCTCCGGCGAATCGATGCTATGACCGCCGGCCAGCGGAATGCCGGCTTCTTGGCAAATACTGCGGCTGCCTTCAATCACGCGACGGGCTACTTCGGGGGCTAGCTTGTCTACGGGCCAACCAAGCACTGCAATAGCCATAACTGGCCGCCCGCCCATGGCATACACATCGCTGATGGCATTCGCTGAGGCAATACGACCAAAGTCATAGGCATCATCCACGATGGGCATGAAGAAATCGGTGGTGCTGATGAGCGCCTGACCACCGCCAATGTCGTACACGGCGGCATCGTCGCGGCTGCTGTTACCTACTAGCAATTTGTCGTCGTGAGGCTGAGGCAGGCTTGTGTGCAGAATCTGGTCGAGAACCTTCGGCGCAATCTTGCAGCCGCAACCAGCACCGTGGCTATACTGAGTAAGGCGAATGGTATCGGTAATTGTTGAATCGGGAGTCATGGGCAAAATTCTATTGCTTCGTAACAAAGAAAGCTGGCACTAGGTGCAGCGAAGATCAACTATTGGCTCCAAGGGGTGTTATCCGACGCTTCTTTGGGGCTAGGTGCGGGTGAAGTTAGCCCAACAGTTGTCTGCCTAGCTAGCAACTGCAAGCCTTCCTGCAGGGCCACAGCCAGCACACGACCTGCATTTTCTACCGCGTCGCAAGTGTCCGATGTAACGCGCACCACCCGCACATTTTGCTTGCTCGCAAGCCCATAGCTGTAGGTCTTGTCGTAGTAGCCCAGCGCAATGGCTACCATCTTTTCCATGTCGCCAGATTCAATAGCCAATAGCGCTTCCTTCGTTGCCAAGCCGCCCAGCCGCTTGCCGATGCGCCGGATAGCCTCTGCGAGCTGCGCCGGATCTTCGCGGCCATACTCAGCAGCTAGCTTGCGAATACGTACTTCTTGCGGAATATCTAACACGAGCAGCGGCGCATGGCGCATTTGCTCAAAAAAAGGCTTCGGAATACCAATGCCACCAATAGTGAGGCTTTCATCTTCCACCCAAGGCACGGTGTCGGATGGAAGTTGGCTGAGAAGCAACGCTAGATCATTCTCAAACTGCTCGGGTGTTGGTTGCGGCGGCAGCCCTATTGACCCAAAGGAAGAACCCTTGTGGTTGGCTAATCCTTCCAAATCAATGACGGCCTCATGTTGCTTCGCTAGCTCGTGTAACACATCCGTTTTGCCAGAGCCGGTAAGACCACCTAGCACCAGCAGGGGGCGAGGCTGTGCAAACTGTGCCAAGGTCCAGCGCCGGTAGTCTTTATAGCCTTTGTCGAGCAAGTGGACCCGAAATCCAGCTAGCTCCAGCAGCCATTGTACGGCTCCGCTGCGCATACCACCCCGCCAGCAGTGCAGCCGCACTTCCTTATTGGGCGCGATTTTCTGCGCTTGCTTCACCATGCGGCTCATTTTTGGCCCAAAAAAGTCGAGCCCCACCAGCACGGCTTTTTCCTGACTCACCTGTTTGTAGGTGGTGCCAATGCGGGCACGCTCCTCATCAGAGAATAACGGAAAACTTACGGCACCCGGAATATGCCCCTGCGCATACTCCACAGGCGCGCGCGCATCGAGAATAGGAGCGTCGGCGGAAACCTGCAGAAAGTCGGAAAGGGGAAGACGAGGCATAATTTTCAGTTAACCGTTACCATTTATCAGTTCTCTAATGCGAAGTAGTGAGGAGTAGTTCGCACCTAGGTTGTTTGATGATAAACGCTAAGTGGTAGATGCAAGCTGTCGCCGGTACAGCTGAATGGTGTTTTCCAAGCCTAGGTATAGCGCATCGCAAATCAGTGCATGTCCAATGCTTACTTCCGCCAGGGCTGGTAAGTTTTGGTGTAGATAAGCTAGGTTATCCAGATCAAGGTCGTGCCCAGCATTCACCCCCATACCTAGCTGTTGGGCTAACTCGGCGGCCGCACGATATGGTGCAATAGCCGCGGCTGGATCAGCCTTGTACTGTTGGGCGTAGGCTTCCGTGTATAGCTCGATGCGGTCGGTACCTGTGCCCACGGCCGCTTTTACCATGGCTAGGTCCGGGTCGAGGAAAATGGATACGCGGCAGCCTAAGGCCTTCAATTCGGTCACGATGCCCAGTAGGTACATCTGGTGCGTTATCGTATCCCAGCCGGCATTCGAGGTAATAGCGTCGGGCGCATCGGGGACGAGTGTCACCTGTTCCGGCTTCACTTCGCGCACCAGATCCAGGAAATCGGGGGTCGGGTTGCCTTCGATGTTCAGCTCTGTGGTCACAATGTTTTTCAAATCGCGCACATCCTGGTAGCGAATATGGCGCTCGTCAGGGCGAGGATGCACGGTAATTCCTTCGGCCCCGAATCGCTCACAATCGCGGGCGGCTTGGAGCAGATCAGGGCGGTTGTGCCCGCGTGCATTCCGCAGCGTGGCTATTTTATTTATGTTTACGCTTAGCTTTGTCATCAGATTTACGCCTGAGTATAGTTCCCTCATACGGGCAGTGTGCCCCAAAAGTACACGGCTCATCGGAACCGCCGCCGGAATTAAAGTCCATTCTCCACGGCAGTTTTCCCTTAACCCACTTCTTCCCATGGCTCTGAAAGAAACCATCGACGCAGATATCAAAAAAGCAATGCTCGCCAAAGACAAAGTTCGGCTTCAGGCTTTGCGCAGTATTAAGTCCCAGATTCTGCTAGCCGAAACGGCCGAAGGCGCCCACGGCGCAGCCCTCACCTCTGATGCCGAAACAAAGCTCCTGACCAAAGCAGCCAAGCAGCGTCGCGAAGCCGCCGAAACGTATCAGAAGCAGTTTCGCTCCGACCTCGAAGAAGTAGAACTGGCTGAGCTAGCCGTTATCGAAGAATACCTGCCCAAGCAGCTTTCCGAAGCTGATTTGGTGGAAAAGCTCGTCGGCATCATCCAGCGCGTAGGTGCCACTGGCCCTTCCGATCTAGGTAAGGTCATGGGCGTTGCCGCTCGCGAACTAGCAGGCCAAGCGGATGGACGTATGATTTCGCAGGTAGTAGGCAATTTGCTGAACAACACGAACGTGTAAAGCTTCATGAGCCGTGAATAATGAGTACTGCAGTTAATCATAGCTACATGAATACGTACTCATTGTTCACGGCCCATTAATAATGTCCGGCTTCGATATTTTACTGCTGCTGCTGCTGGCTGTCGGTGCCGTTAAAGGCTTTCGCCGCGGCTTAGTTATCGAACTGGCTTCGTTGCTGGCCTTTGTGCTAGGTGTGATAGGCGGTTTGGCACTACTCAACGATGCCGTACCCTTCGTGCGCAACTACATTGGCGAAGCCTTTGGGTTTTTGCCTCTCGTGTCGTTTATCCTCGTCTTTGTGCTAATCGGCTGGGGTGTGCATCTGCTAGGTGGGGCCATCAAAACAGCTATCCATCTTACGCCGCTCGGTATGCTCGACAACTTGTTGGGGGGCCTATTAGGCGGAATCAAATGGCTGCTCGGGATGAGCTTGCTGCTCTACGGAATCGGGTTGGCAGGCTTGCCGCTGATTTCCCCCAAGTTAGCCGCCGAGTCACACGTGCTGCCGGTGGTCAAGCAAGCCACACCCGTAGCCCTACAGTTGGTGAGCATCGTGATGCCGTTTGCTGGTACGCTCCTGACCCAACTACGATCTGTGTTTTAAAATAGTAAGCAGTCATAAGGGCAGGCAAGCGCGTTGAACATCTTACGCTATCCTGCTGTTGCTGCTATTCTTACCTATTGGCTCAGCCGTGCATATCCTACTGCTGGATAATTTTGACTCCTTCACGTACAACCTGCTCGATTACCTTCAGCAAGCAGGCGTTACGGTTGATGTACGTCGGAATAACGTGCCGGTAGAGGAGCTAGAGGAGCAGCACTTCGATGGGATTGTGCTGTCGCCAGGTCCTGGAGTGCCGGGCCAAGCAGGTTGTATGATGCGCGTCATTGCGCAGTATCACCAACGAGTGCCTATGCTAGGGGTGTGCCTAGGTCATCAAGCAGTAGGGCAGTTTTTTGGTGCAAGCGTAGTGCGTGCCGCCCGACCCATGCACGGAAAGGTATCGGAAATGCGTTGTGTAGTGGATGACCCCTTATTTACCAATTTGCCCCGGCAACTCACCGTCACTCGGTATCATTCACTTACACTCAATAACTTGCCCTCGGCGCTATTACCGCTGGCTTATACTAACGATGAACACAATGAACTCATGGCGTTGCGGCATCGTACGCTACCACTCTACGGGGTGCAATTTCATCCAGAAGCCTTGCTTACGACCGAAGGACTATCACTACTTCGGAATTGGGTTAACTATTGTATCATTGCAAAGGATGCTCGGGAGGCATCGATCCACCCCACGCTCTCTGTATAGTTATGGAATTTCAGATCAAGGAACGCGGCGAATTTCAGTACATCGATGAGGGACAGGGAGAGATCCTACTGCTCCTGCACGGCCTGTTTGGCGCCCTAAGCAACTGGGAAGAAGTTATTGCGACATTCAGTCCCGAATACCGTGTTATCATTCCGCTGCTTCCTATTTATGAGATGCCCCTCACCAAAGCCGGGGTACCAGGTTTGGTCTCTTATGTGGCAAGCTTTGTTAAAGAACTAAGAATTGATGAGCCACTGACCCTATTGGGAAACTCGCTTGGGGGCCATGTGGCGCTAGAGTATGCGTTGCGTTACCCCACGCAAGTGCAGCGCTTGGTACTCACAGGCAGCAGCGGCTTGTTTGAAGACTCTATGGGCGGCTCCTTCCCGAAGCGAGGCAACTATAGCTTCGTACAGGAGCGCGTAGCTTATACTTTCTACGACCCTTCAGTTGCCACTAAAGAATTGGTCGACGAAGTATTTAGTGTAACAAACTCCAACGCGAAGTGTCTGCGCATCATTAGTATTGCGCGCTCGGCTCAGCGCCATAACCTCAGCAAGGACCTGGGTCGGATCACGGCGCCTACGTTGCTGGTATGGGGGTTGAATGATACGATTACGCCGCCCTTGGTAGCGCACGAATTCAACCGGTTAATCGTTAATTCGGAGCTACACTTCCTCGATCATTGTGGCCATGCGCCCATGATGGAGCGTCCGCATGAATTTAATGCCCTGTTGGACAGGTTTTTGCGGCGCACTATAACGCAGATAGTCGCAAGTCGGTAAACAATTGGCGGAGCTGTTTGCTAATAAGGGGAGAGTGCGCTTTATTGCTTACTTAAATACTGCTACGCGTGGCGAGATTTTGCTGCGTTTCCTGTTTTCTCGCCGATATACCGCATGATTGCCGAAGACTTGCTTAATCAAATGATTCCGCCGCTCAAGGTGTCGGACTCGGTCGGCAAAGCGGCCCGGTGGCTCGAAGAGTTTCACGTTGGCCAATTGCCTGTCATCAATAACCGCGAATACCGCGGCCTGATTACCGAGGCCGATTTGCTCGATCACGCTAATCCGGAAGAACTGCTGACCGCTGTTCCGATTGGTTACGCAAACCTGCACGTGCAGTACAACCAACACTTCTACAGCGTTATGGAGCTAGCTATTCAGAATAAAGTGCAGTTGATACCTGTGCTCAGCGAAGAGCGCGAGTACCTAGGTGTCGTATCTGTTGGTGACACAGTAGCTGCTTTCGGCCAAATGCCCATTGCGGTAGGACAAGGTGGTATCCTAGTGCTGTCGATGGACGAGCGCGACTATTCGCTGACGCAGATTAGTCGTTACGTGGAGGAAAATAACGCCAAGATCTTGAGTGCCCACGTGGCACAGGATGAGCAAAATCCATATAAGATTCGCCTTACTTTAAAGCTCAATACACCGAGTCTTACGCGTATTATTGCCACCCTAGAGCGCTTTGGCTATATCATAACGGCGCAGTTCAATGGAGCCAGCGAAGCAACTGAAGACGAACAATCTCGCTTCGATGCCCTATTGAAGTACTTGAGCCTATAAGGTGTAGCAAATTGAGTGTGGTATAGAACAGAGGCAAGCTTCTTGCTCGAACAAAGCACAGCAGTTGCTATTCATTCTAACTCAAAAAGCGCCATCCGAAGCTTAGTACTCTTCTTGTTCCTTGCGCTGCTAGGTAGGTCTGTGGCTGCCTCGGTCTTCCCTGACTCCGTGCGGCGAGCCCCCCTCGATAGCTTAATGCAAGCACAGTGTCCTGGCTATACAGCTATGCGGGTCGCTACGGTGTTATTCGTCGGGAACCAAAAAACGAAAGAACGAATTCTGCGCGCCGAGCTTGATTTCCAGGAAGGTGATACCATTACAGCCCAAAAGCTAGGTCGTAGGCTAGAGGAAAACCGCCGGCGTATTTTCAACTTGCAGCTCTTTCACTCCGTAGCCGTGCAGACTGTGTGCCGCGACGGGGATATTACGGTGGTGTTCGGCGTACAGGAGCGCTGGTACACGTTTCCCATCCCGATCTTTTCACTCGCCGACCGCAATTTTCGTTCATGGCTTGATCGTCCTGATCGATGGAAGCGAGTAGATTATGGTGTGCACTTAGTGCGACGCAACTTTCGCGGGCGAAACGAACAAGTCATCGGCAATGTTCAGCTAGGCTTCAACCGCAAGTACGAGCTGTTCTATGAAGCGCCTGGGTACGGTCGGCGCCGACGTATTGGCTTTGGTGCGGGCGCTTCCTACTACCGCAGTCATGCCCTCGACTACGCGACTATCCGCGACCGGCTTGTCAACCTCCGGCAAGAGGAGGGCTTCCCCATTGAACGACAATATGTGACTGCCGGCTTGCGGTGGCGCCGCACCGTGCAGCATCTATCCGCTTTCGACGTGTCGTACCACCACGAACGAATCTCAGATTCAGTTCAGCAGCGTAACCCTGCTTACTTCTTGGGGCGAACCCGCCGGGAATATTTAGACTTTAGTCTGGCAACCACACTTAACCAGCGGAATACATTTGCTTATCCGCTTACCGGGCGTTTTGTACAGCTAGGTCTCGTGCAGCGCGTGTTTCTAACGCCGGGAAGTTCGCCTATCACGACGGCACGTGCGCGTTATGTGCAGTACGTGGACCTAGGTCATCAGTTTTACTACAACATTGGTTTACAAGGGCAGATACGGTTTAGCCGACGAGTAGCCTATGCCGATAACCGCGCCTTTGGCTATGATGCTTTAGTGCGCGGCTATGATGCCTATGTGATAGATGGCCGGCACTATGCGCTGTTGCAACAAAGTGTTTCGTATCAGCTGTTTGATGCGGCCCGTATTCGGCTGGGTGGTATCCAAAACCCAAAAGTCAACACCATTCCGCTGGTGCTCTACGCAAATCTTTTCACCGATGCTGGCTATGTTGGGGCACCTACTCCGTGGCCGAACAATCGTTTGCCAAATCAAGTATTAGCTTCGGCCGGCGTCGGTTTACATTTAGTTACGTACTACGACCGAGTACTGACCGTTGAGTACACGCGTAATGCGCGTGGCCAAGGCGGTTTCTTCTTTCGTTCGGAGTTTCCTATCTGACTTTTACAACCTGCTGCGGCCGGTTATCCCCCTATGAGAATAGCTATCCTGGGTAAGCCTTTCAGCGAAGCTGCGCAACCCTTCGTACAGGCGCTTCTCGAAGATTTAGTAGCACGCCAAACCGAGGTGCTCATTGCGGAGTCTTTCCGAACTTACCTCGATAATAGCCTCCGCTTACCGGAGGGGATTGGTAGCTTTCGTCGCGGCGACTCGCTGCGCGGGGTGCAGTTTGTGTTTAGCATCGGGGGCGATGGCACTTTGCTAGACACGGTCACTTACGTAGGTAATCTACAGATACCGATCCTGGGCATTAATGCTGGCCGCCTAGGTTTTCTGGCTACTGTTACTCCTGCGCATCTATCGCAAGCGATAGATAGCTTGTTCAAAGGGCATTTCGTGATTGAGGAGAGAAGCCTGATTCGGGTTGATACTGACCCCGATGTATTCGGTGACGTCAACTTCGGACTGAACGAATTCTCTATCTTGAAGCGCGATACCTCATCGATGATCGTGGTGCATACCTACATCGATGGGGAATATTTAAATTCTTATTGGGCTGATGGTCTGATTGTATCAACGCCGACCGGCTCTACTGGCTACTCCTTGAGCTGCGGCGGACCTGTGATGTTGCCACAAACCAACAATTTTATCATTGCGCCCGTATGCCCGCACAACTTGAACGTTCGGCCGCTTATTGTTTCTGATCGTAGTGTTATTTCCTTCGAAATAGAAGGGCGTAGTAACAATTTTCTACTGTCGCTAGATTCCCGATCAGTACCGGTAGATGCTGGCGTACAAATTGCAGTTCGGCGAGAGACCTTTACGGCTCGGCTCGTAAAGCTCAACCATGTTAACTTTTTAAGCACCTTACGAAGCAAGCTGAACTGGGGGTTAGATCGTCGGAATCCGGCTGGTATACCCCTTTGAAACATACACATTTTTTAATCAATTGTTTTTAAAGTTCTCAGCAACTTCTACTTTTGTCATTGACTACAGTCGTGGCATTACCATTCGTCTGAATAATTTGATTTAGTATTTTCTTAACAACCCGCTTATATGAAGCAAATTTTCACTCATACTTTAGGTCTGCTTCTAGCAGTTTCGCTAGTCGCAACTGAGGCTGATGCGCAACAGTTTACTAAGCGGAAACAATACAATTCTGTGGGCATAACGCTGAATGCCATGAACTACTTCGGCGATATTGTTCCTAAAGCTAGCTTCGCAAGCTTCCGAGTAGCTGCTTCACGTCCAAACGTGGGTATCAACGTCACGCGTCGCTTTGCACCACGTATTTCGGGTCGTGCTTCTTTTGCCTATGGTCGTATCACAGCTGAAGACTCCAAGGCGGCTGACCAAAACGACCCGGATGCACGCTACCGCTACAACCGGAACATGAACGTTCGAAATGACATCTTCGAACTATCTGCCGTCGGAATCTTTGATCTAATCGAAAACCGGAACAACTATCTCAAGCGTCCTGACTTTGTTCCTTACGTATTTGCCGGGGTAGCAGTGTTTCACCACGCGCCTAAAGGCTTAGTGCAAGGCGGTAACACCGGCGGTTTATCTACCGATAGCTACATCGACTTACAACCACTGCAAACAGAGGGCACATCCTACAGCAAAACACAAATTTCGATTCCGTTCGGAGGTGGTGTTCGCTACAAGCTGAACAAAAGCTTTGATATTGGTCTGGAAATCGGTTGGCGCAAGACCTTTACCGACTACTTAGATGACGTGAGCGGTAACTACATTGAGCGTAGTCGCTTAGTTACTCCAGCTGCCCAATACTTCGGGCATGACAATGTTCGTAATACGACTGACTTCACGAATTTCAACGAGCCTGGACAAATGCGTGGCAAAGGCAATGAGAAGGATTGGTACATCGTTACAGGCTTAACGCTTAACTATATCCTTGCTCCACGCGTTAAGAGCCCGAAATTCCGCTAGGCAGTCTTATCTTGGCTGTCTCATTCCATCAACAGCCAGTATAATGACAAAATTGGTTCTCCGTTCAGCACTCCTTGCTTGCTTTGTGCAAGCAGGGAGTGTTTTTTTTGCTTCTTCAGTATCTGCTCAAAATACTAGCGAGCTAGGAGTGGGCTTTGGTGGGCTTACCTATAAAGGCGAGTTGTCACCTAATTATCAGTTTAAGAATAACCGGCCAGCCTTTACTATATTTTATCGGAGAGACGTATCAGCGCCTGTTACCTTACGAGGAGCGCTGTTAGGTGGCCTGTTGAGGGCTGACGATGGTAACGTAAAAGGGGAGGGGGGAACTGTACTGCCACTGCCTGCTTACCGTCAAGCCAACATGAAAGGAAGCCTGCTTGAGCTATCAGGGGCTCTTGAGTATAACTTCTATGATTATCATAACCGGCGCGATAAGGTACACTTCACCCCGTATGTGTTTATTGGCATCGCAGGTTTCTATGCTAACACCGAAACGAAAACTAACAACGCTGCGTTGGCAGGCGAACTGAACAAGAGTGGCAGTATGTTGGGTATTTCTGTGCCAGCAGGTATCGGCTTCAAGTATGCCATGTCGCGGCGCTGGAACCTAGGCTTGGAAGTAGGCGCTCGTAAAGCTTTTACGGATAACTTAGATCATATCAGCAAGCAGAGCCCATTAATTGCTAATAGCCACGACAAAGATTGGTATTTCTACAACGGTCTGAGTGTCTCATATACCTTCTACAAGATTCGTTGCCCTGAGGACTCACCAATTGTTAAGAAGTAATTGAGGCACAGAGTGTCATATTCGGAAAGAGGGAATGCAACCATTTGCGTAACTTGCGGCCTCTTTACTAAAAAATACCGATGGCCTCCCGGTCCGAAATTGACTCCCATAATATACCCGCTCATGTTGCCGTTATTATGGACGGCAACGGCCGCTGGGCAAAGCAGAAAGGTGGATTGCGCATCTTTGGACACCAGAGTGCAATAACGGCCGTTCGAGAAACAGTAGAATCTGCTGCAGAGCTAGGAGTGCGATTCCTAACCTTGTATGCTTTTTCAACTGAAAACTGGAACCGGCCAAAGCATGAGGTGATGGCGTTGATGCAACTCTTGGTACACACCATTCGCCAGGAGACACCAACGTTACTTAAGAATAGCATACGCTTACAAGCAATAGGTCAGATCAGTAGTCTCCCTAGTTCTTGTCAACAAGAACTGGCCGAAGCTATGGAGCTGACAAAAGCTGGTACACGCATGACGCTGGTGTTAGCGCTGAGCTACAGTGGGCGTTGGGATTTGACGCAAGCGGCTCAGCGTATGGCTGCAGATGCGGCGGCTGGTAAGCTGCAAGCGGCTGAAATAAACGAGCATACCGTCAGCCAGTATCTTACTACGGCTGGTATGCCCGATCCAGAATTGCTGATTCGCACTAGTGGCGAACAGCGCATCAGTAACTTTCTGCTTTGGCAGCTAGCTTATACTGAATTGTACATCACGAATCTGCTGTGGCCGGATTTCCGGAAGGAGCACTTCTACGACGCCATACAAGCGTACCAACGCCGGGAACGGCGCTTTGGCAAAACTAGTGAACAGCTAACCGTTTCGTAAGCTTTCGAATGAGTTCTTCTTTTAATACGCTTTTGCGGCTGTTGCCAGTGGCGCTGGTGCTTGGCTTAGGCACTAGCACTGCACAAGCGCAAACGACTCCTGCTACATCCTCTGCGCCAACCGGTGACGAGTCCCAACGCTATGAGCTAGGTGGCATCACGATTAGTGGTACGCGCTACTTAGATCCTAATACGCTTATTGGGCTAACAGGTTTAAAAATTGGTGACCCAATCACGATTCCAGGCGAAGAAATTGGTAGAGCCATTCGCAAGCTATGGGACCAAGGAATTCTAGGCGACGTGAGTGTGAGTATTGCTCGCACGGAAGGTCGTCGCATCTTCCTTGACTTCAATCTAAAGGAACGGCCGCGTTTATCAAGCTTCGTGTTCACGGGCATCAGCAAGGGACAAGCTGACGAACTCAAGAACAAGATTAAGCTGATTCGTGGTAAAGTGGTTACAGATGCGTTGCTGAATAACACACGCACGCAGGTACGGAAGTACTACACGAACAAAAGCTTCCTCGACGCAAAAGTTACGATTACGCAGGTGCCAGACTCTGCTTTGTCGAACAGCGTGGTGATGCGGATCAATGTGGACAAAGGAGAGAAAGTTCGTATCCGAGATATTGCCTTCGAGGGGAATAAAGCCTTCTCAGAAGGAAAGCTGCAGAAGAAATTAAAGAAGACGAAAGCCAAGAAGCCTTATAAGCTATTGACTTCTGGTAAGTTCCAGCAGAAGGAGTACGACGAAGACAAAACCAAGCTGCTCGACTTCTATAACGCCCAAGGCTACCGGGATGCTGTTATCTTGTCCGACACACTGATACGGCAGAAGGATGGGCTGGCACTGCGCATCCGGGTGGATGAAGGACCAAAATACTACTTCCGCAACATCACCTGGAGTGGCAATTACTTGTACGACGACAAGACACTAGCTTCGGTGCTAGGCATCAAACCAGGGAGCGTATACAGTAAAGAAACCTTAGACAAGCGCCTGAACTATAATCCAACGGGCCAGGATATCACGTCGCTTTACATGAACGACGGCTATTTGTTCTTCCAGATCGATCCGGTAGAAACTAAAGTAGAAGGCGACTCCATCGATATTGAGATGCGCCTGACTGAAGGTGTGCAGGCGCGCATTAAAGAAGTAAACATCGCAGGCAACACAAAGACCAGCGACCATGTGTTGCGCCGGGAATTGCGCACTCTCCCCGGCGACAAGTTCAACCGCGAACTGCTCATCCGCTCGCAGCGAGAGATTTCGACCCTAGGTTATTTTGACCCCGAAAAAGTAGGTATCAACCCTGTTCCTAACCCTGCGGATGGTACGGTAGATATCAACTATACCGTTGTGGAGAAACCCTCCGACCAGATCACCCTGTCGGGTGGCTGGGGTGGCTATGCAGGCTTTATCGGTACGGTGGGTCTAGTATTCAATAACTTTTCGTTGCGGAAGGCTGGAGACTTTCACAACTGGACGCCAGTACCAGCCGGTGACGGCCAACGCTTATCTCTGAACGTGCAGGCCAACGGTTTGCAATACCAAGCCTACTCCATGTCTTTCACAGAGCCGTGGCTAGGTGGTCGTAAGCCTAACTCTCTGTCCTTTAGCCTAAACAGAAGCATTAGCCGCATCACATACGGTAGCACCTTTGATGTAAGCACGGGTAGCTACATAAAATCAAGTAGCGCTTCGCTGGGCCTAGGTCGTCGCCTCCGCATCCCAGATGACTACTTCACGCTCAGCAATTCACTGTCGTTTACGCAGTACGACTTCCAAAACTATGGTCAATACCTAGGTGGGGGGCTGCCCAATACAGGCAAGGCAAACAACATCACGTTAAATACAACGCTGTCCCGCAATAGTATTGACAATCCGACCTTCACGCGGCGTGGTTCTTCCTTGTCGTTAAGCTTAAGCCTGACCCCACCTTACTCGGTATTCAAAGGTGCACACCCTGACCCAATCGAATGGATTGAGTTTCATAAGTGGATGTTCGACGCTTCATGGTTTACGCCTCTTGTGGGCAAGCTGGTGCTGAACACGCGGGCACACTTCGGGTTCATTGGTACCTACAATGGCAACCGCAACCCTGGCCCATTTGAACGCTTCAAGATGGGTGGTGCCGGCCTAGGGTATGGTGGATCGGCTAACTTCCTGGTAGGTACTGAATACATTGGCTTGCGCGGCTATGCTGACCCCAATGATGCGAATGCTATTCCGACGGCACAGTCGCAACAAAGTGGCGGTATTGTGTACAACAAGTACGTGATGGAAATGCGTTATCCGGTGAGTTTGAACCCGGCTGCTACGGTCTATGTATTAGGTTTTGCAGAGGCAGGCAATGCTTTTGACCAATACACCAACTACAACCCGTACAAGCTCTACCGTTCGGCGGGTGTAGGTGCGCGTATCTTTATGTCAGCTTTCGGTTTGCTCGGCTTCGACTATGGTATTCCGTTCGACGAAATTCCGCGGAATGCGAACAACGTAGGCAACAATCAGAAGCAAGGCATTTTCCACTTCATCATTGGTCAGCAAATCCGTTAATAGCGGTTTACAATTAATAATATCATACACTCATGAAGAAGCTACTGCTGCTGTCTCTACTAGTGCTATTGTGTGCCACCGCTCAAGTGGCGCAGGCACAAAAGTTTGGCTACATAGATTCGGAGTATGTGCTGAGCAAGATTCCGGCGTATTCTACCGCACAACAGGAACTGAATACACTCTCTGGTAATTGGCAAAAAGACATCGAGAACCAGAAGAAGGATCTTGATAAGATGTATCGTACCTACCAGGCTGAAGAAGTACTTCTCACCGAGCCGATGAAGAAGAAGCGGCAGGAAGAGATACTAAAGAAGGAGCAGGAAATCAAAGGCTACCAAAACAAGATCTTTGGTTTTGAAGGGCAACTCTTCAAAAAGCGGCAGGAGTTGACAAAGCCAATACAGGACCAGGTGTTTGAAGCTGTCGAGAAGGTCGCTAAGAAAAAGCAGCTAGCTATTGTGTTCGACAAATCGGGGGATCTGACGATGCTGTACACAAATCCGGTGCACGATTACACGGAGTTTGTGCTGGAGGAGCTAGGTTTAGCAAACGAGGATCGGAATCAGCCAGGCCAAAAAGGAGCAGTTCGGACGGTAGAAACGCCAAAAACGCCTGCCGGTGATACAGCTGACTCAGAGCCGGAACCTACTCCAAGAGCTACGCGTTCCGCTAACGGACAGCGTCCGACTGGCAGAAAAAATTAACTTTGCATTCTAAATCAACTCTTTGACTGTTTTTCTTTTAATGACACCTATGAACAAAATCCGTCTTGCCCTAGCCGCGGCTGCTCTCACTTTCGCTACGTCTACTGCTGCACTGGCCCAAGCTCCGTTGAAAATCGGATACACCAGCGTGGAGTACGTGCTCAGCCAGATGCCCGAGAGCAAGCAGATTGAGTCGCAACTGAAGACGTATAGCGGCCAGCTGGAGAATCAGCTGAAAAGCAAATACAGCGATTACCAGACGAAAGCTGACGCTTACCAGAAAGGTGCTGCAGCTATGACCGAGGTCGTACGGGCCGATAAAGAGAAAGAATTGACTGGTCTGCAGACTTCTATTCAGGAGTTTCAGCGCAGTGCCGACCAGAGCCTACAGCAGAAGCAACAGGCATTGCTGAAGCCTGCGCTCGACAAGCTTCAGAAAACCATTGACCAAGTAGCTGATGAGAACGGCTACACTTATGTGTTGAACTCGGATGGTGCTAGCCCGGTCTTGTTACACGGTCCGAAAGATGGCGACATCTCAGATCTAGTACTGAAGAAAATGGGCATTACGCCTGGCGCTGCTGCCGCCGCTGCTAGCACTGCACCTGCTACTACGCCAACAGCTGCACCTGCTGTTCCGACCAGTAATAGTGCCGCTAGCAAGACCAAAACCAAAAAGAAGTAAGCAGTTATTACTTTTCGGCCAAATGAGCCGGGGCGCCGCGCCCCGGCTTTTTTGTTTTAGCACCATCACCATGACCGAAGAAGATCTACTTCCAACTCCTGATAACCTGCCGGAAGAAGAGGATACAGACGGCGGTGACGAACTCTATGAGCATCATCGCATCCGCGTAGATAAAGGGCAGGAATTATTACGCCTTGACAAGTTTCTGTTCAACCGGCTACCCAACGCCTCGCGCACCAAGATTCAGAATGCTATAGAGGCTGAAGCAGTACAGGTAAATGATAGAGCCGTAAAGCCTAACTACCGCGTCAAGCCCTTCGACGTTATTACCATAACGCTACCGGAGCCACCGCGTGAGTTCAAAGTGGTACCAGAGCCCATGGATCTGGACATCCGTTACGAAGATGAATCGTTGTTGATCGTGAATAAGCCAGCAGGCTTAGTAGTGCATCCAGCCTTTGGGAATTGGAACGGAACGCTAGTGAACGGACTGGCTTACCACTTGAGTAATTTACCAACTGGCCGCAACGGCGAAATTCGGCCTGGCTTAGTACACCGTATTGATAAGGATACGTCGGGCCTTTTAGTAATCGGTAAAACCGAGTGGGCGATGACGCACCTCTCGCAGCAATTTTTTCATCATACCATTGAGCGCACTTACCTAGCTTTGGTATGGGGGGTGCCCAAGGAGCCACAAGGTACCATCAGGGGGCATATTGGACGCAGTATTAAGGACCGGAAGATTCAGGCTGTGTACCCCGATGGCGAGCAGGGCAAACCCGCTGTGACGCATTACAAAGTACTACGCTCTTTTCAGCATGTGGCGCTGTTGCAGTGTAATCTCGAGACGGGACGTACGCATCAGATTAGAGCTCACATGAAGTACATTGGACACCCGCTGTTCTCCGACGCCACGTACGGCGGCGACCGGATTGTGTACGGGCAGCCTGTTGGCTCCTATAAGACGTTTGTTGAAAACGCCTTCAAAGTAATGCCACGCCAGGCTTTGCATGCTAAATCACTCGGCTTTATACACCCCGTTACGGGCGAGCAAGTTCATTTTGAGGCCGAACTGCCCGCCGACTTTGAAGCTGTATTAGCGAAGTGGGAAGTGTACGCTACCTAGCCTACAAATTGATTGTAAACCAATAAAAAAAACCCGCTACCTAGGTAGCGGGCTTTTTTTATTGGTGAACTAAGCTAGGTTATTTGCGAGCTGAGGTAGCCGTCTTTTTACCTTGAATAGATTCGATACCAGCCTTCGCTCTTGCATTGCTGGGATCTAAGGCCAGCAATTGCTGATAATAGGGCAGGGCAGCTGCCTTATCACCTTTTTGGAAGTAATAGTAGCCTAGGTACTCGTAAGCTGTCGTCAAGCCGTCCTTATATTTCGTAGGATCAGCTTTGGCTAGCTCTACATACTTTTCCCAATAGGGCCGTGCTGTGCCCTGCTTGGAATCCGGATCCATGTAGTAGGCATTGCTAGCTCGCATCTGATAACCTGGCGCATACGTCGGCCGAGCTGTCAACACTAGGTTATACAGGCTATCTGCTTGCTGGTACTGTTTGTTGCTGCTATAAGCAGTGGCTAGCAATACCTGATCAGTGAGTAGAGGAGCTCCGCCGCCCATTTTGGCCTTGAAAGCCTTAATGGCATTCGGATAATCCTTCTTCTGCATGTATGTCTGCGCTAAGGCACCCTGAATTTCACCGGCATCTTTAGGTGATGCCTGTGCAGCCTTCTGCAGAAGAGCTAGTGCCTCATCGTCGCGGCCTGCTTTCGACAGCATCTTGCCGTAATACAAGTTGTCGTCTTTGATGAGCTTGTCGGCGGGTACCATTTTCATGTACTTATCCATTGCCGCCATCGCTTGGTCGTTCTGGCCCGTCTCATACAACGTATAAGCCATCAAACGGTTCATCGCGATGTTATTCGGCTCTTTGGCCAGTACCTTTTGAATTTCAGTTAGCGACTCTGGGTACTTCTTGGTCAAGAACAGGAAGGAAGCGTACTCAGCATCCGTTTCCGGTGACTGTTCGGCTACTTTCTGGTACTTCTGGAAAGTTTCCAGAGCCAGAGGATATTGGTTAGCGAAGTAATACATCTCCGCTAAGTCGCGGTATGCCGGTGCATAGTTCGGATCAAGGCTGATAGCCTTTTCGAAGTTCGTGCGAGCTTCGTTGTAATTCCGTGAGCGGAAGTTCAACTCTCCTTTTTTGTAGTAAGCTAGCACATTGTTTGGGTCGGCCATGCTAGCACGCTCGTAGCTGTTCATCGCTTCGCCACCACCCGCATCGGTCTTCTGGTAGATATCACCGCGCGCAATCATGAGCATCGGCTCATCTTTGCCTTTATTGGCTTTCTGGCCAGCGTCTACGTAAGTAGTTGCCTTCGTGATATCCTTCACGTCTGATTCGGCGTAGGCCTGCGCAATCAGGGTGAAGATCTTCGCGTCTTTGCCTTTGCTAGCTTTGACGGCATTGTCAAATTGCGCTTCGGCTTCGGCTGTTTTTCCTTGAGCCAAAGCAGCACGGCCGGCAGCTACTAGGCTGAAAGCATCTTTCGGGTTAAGAGGAACGCGGTTGAAATAATAAGCAGCTGAATCAGGTACTTCACGCAGTTGGTAAAGACGACCTAGCTCATACGCAGCTTCGGGCGAAGATCCTTGTTTCAACAGCGAAGCGCGAGCTTGACCAAACTGTTCGAGTTCGATTGCTTTTCGTGCGCTTTGTACGTCCTGAGCAACTACAGCAGAAGCTGAAACAGACAAGACAGCGAGGAGCGAAAGCTTCCAGGGCTTGGAGTTCATGAGCAAAAGGTTTGGTTTAAAAGCGGAAAAAGCGTGTGAAAGGGAGAAAGAATTTACAGTTTATTGGTGTTTACAACCCTCATTTGTCCAATGGCAGGAAGCAAACCGGCTTTCAAGATAATGAGTTGTCCTTGATTACCGGCAACAAATGAGGTAAAACCAGTGCCTAATCCTGCGCGGGCCTCCCTGCTAACGACGTATACTGTACGAGTTAAAGGGTAGGTTTTCAGTGCTAAGTAAGCTTGATAAGGCTGAACATAATCATCCCGATTAGGCGGATCAGTTTGGGTGCTCACACTTACCACTCGCACCTTCTGGAGAAACGTTTGCACAGCAGCATCGTCCCGGTCACTAATCCAGTTGGCCCCAACTACACCAATAGCGTTAGGATGATTAGCAACGTAATCGAGCAAAGCAGAGTTCGATTTTGCGGCAAAAGCACGCGGCGTGAGAGCCGCACCACGTGTCACCGAATCCTGAATATAGCGGGTGGTACTAGAGCGGTTCGCATCAAATACTACGTTGATGGTAGCCAACGCTTTTTTACCGCTCACCTGCGACCATTGCTGCGCTTTGCCGGTGAAGATGTCTCGTAGTTGCGGTAAACTCAGCAAAGAATCTGGATTGCTAGGATGCACAATGATGGCCAACCCATCCGTTGCAATCTTAGTAGCACGTGGCACTAGCTTCAGCCGATCAAACTCAGCACGCTCGGCTGCATTCAACTCACGCGTCAAGACTGCTAGTTTTACCTTATCATCTAGCAAATCCTGTAGCACTTCCTGCTCGGGCTTGTAGTAAGCCGTCACTTTTGCGCTTTGATAAAGCTTCTGGAAGGTATCTACTTCTGACTTGATGATAGGTGCAAATGTCTCATCTACACTAATCGCAACGTTACCGCTAGTAGGCGTATCAGTTGCACTAGTGGCATTGCCGCTCTGCGTTTGGTTGCAAGCTGTGAATAGCGAAACAGCCAAAGCTAGGGTAACTCCAGTTTTAAGCAGATTAGCGTGCATCGTCGTACTGTTTAGAGAATATCTGGCGGTAAGCCCGGACAAATCTAATGATTCCGTAAAATATGAATACAAAACCTAGGATGTGCCGCACTGTAGGCTGGAAGGGCAGCATGATTGCTGGTGCTACCCACATGAATACTCCTAGCCCACAGTAGAGTACTGCCATAAACATGACGAAGTAACGGATTAACCGTTGTGGTGATTGTCGGCCTAAGCGCTCTTCTGTGGAAAGACGGTTGGACATGTAAGAAAAATGAAAAACAAATGAGTTTATGTTATAACGTGCAAACACTAGTAGATTGTTCTCCAAACCCGCGGAATAAACAATAGTAGTCGTTATACATTCTTCAAAACAGCAAAAAACAGCCGACTTATCACGAAGCCGGCTGTTTTGTTTTCTATGAAGAGCGTTCTAAAAACCTCGTATCCTTATACTTTATTACTCGTACCGAAAAGTAATCGGCATAGTATAACGTACAGAAACAGGATGGTTGTTTTGCCGACCCGGTTTCCAGCTCGGCATACTACGTACCACTCTAATAGCTTCTTCGTCAGTACCGTAGCCTAGCCCTTTCAGTATTTCTACATTTGAGATAGTACCATCAGCATTGACCACAAAGGAAACGAACACTTTACCAGCAATATTATTTGCTAGCGCTGTGCTAGGATAATGGAGATTACGCTGCATATAGCGACGCAGCGCCTCCTGACCACCCGAAAACTCGGGCATCACCTCTACAAAAGTGAAGGTGCCTGATGGCGCTGTTTCTGTTGCTGTGGCGCCCCCTACTGTGCCTGTTGTGTTGGTTGCAGTGCTATTGGTTGCTTCTGAGTCCCCAACCAAGTCCTCTGTCCCAACTATAGCTCCAGGCTGTATCACGGGAGGTGCTACATCGAGCCTTCTTATTTCTGGTTTTACTTGGTTGTCTGCTACTACTTTAGGCGCACTAGGTTGAGACTGAGCCTTCACCATTGGATGACGGATTGCTTTGGGTTGCAGTGCTGCCGGCTGCACCTGTTTAGGTGGCAAAATGACACGATAGAGTTCAATTACTTCTTTTTTAGGCGGAGAAACTGCTGTTGCTTCTGCAGGCCAGAGCTGTTGCACCAACATCGGTACAGCAACTAACAAGAACGCTAGAGCAGAGGCTATAGTAATGGCTGTGGCTAAATGCCGGTTGTAAAGCTTACGGAGCAAAAAGGCTCCGTAAGCTTTGTTTCGTCTTTCGAAGACAATGTCGTCGAGTGTGGCAGTGAGCAAGTTTAAAAGGGTCATGAGTTATATGGGATAAATGGTGAATGGGTATTCGCACTCCGCATTACTCAAGCCTAGCCTACTTACACAATCCATACTGCTCCGGCTTTCAACACATCAACGTGCTATATTCTCAGAATAGTATGCTTGCCGACAAAAATTAAATACAAAAAGCCCGAACTGAGTTTTGCTCAATTCGGGCTTTCAGACTTTAGCTATACAAGATCTCTTAAAGAGACTATTTGATAGCGAATGTTACCGGTACTGTAAACGATACACTTACAGCACGTCCGTTTTGCTTACCAGGTGTGAAACGGGGTAGAGTTTTCACTGCTGCTACAGCAGCCTCATCGCAACCTGAGCCGATACCTTTCTGAACAGTTACGCCAGAAACAGCACCATCTGGACCTACGACGAAAGTAATGAATACTTTACCTTCTACTTGGTTGCGCAAAGCAAGTGGAGGATACTTAGTGTTCTTCTGGATGGCAGCGAGAAGTGCATCGTTACCGCCCGGGAACACCGGCATTTGCTCTACATAGGTGTAAACTTTAGCGTCTACTACCTCTTTCACAGGCTCAGCACCAGTACCGCCTTCAATACCGCTCAAGTCGGGGGGCGGCGGCGCATCAGTGTTACCTTTTACGGTCTCTGTTGCGATCTGCTTGCCTTCCAGCTCGTCTTGGTCTGGTACCTTTTCCTCCTTGCGAACTTCGTTGTCACGCTTTACCACTGGAGGCGTAAACTTGATAGTTGATACTACCGGTGGTGGGGGCGGCGGCGCAGAAGGCGGCGGCGGCGGCGGGGGTGGTGGCGGTGGCGTTGCCGGATCCAAGGGTGGTGGCTGCATGAGCTCATTCACCTTTAGATTTTTAGGTTTCTCAACAATTTTCTCCTCAGGCTTCAGCATTGCCGCGATTAGCGGAAAGCTTACTCCAATGGCGAAAAGAGCTACTGCAATGAGAAGTGCACGTGAGACGTTTTTACCGTACAAACGCCGGAGCACATAGGCTCCGTAGGCTTTATTTCGTCCTTCGAAGACAATGTCATCTAAGGACGCCTTGGCCAGTTGTGTGTTATCCATCATAGCCCTGAGCTTTTAATTAAGTCGCTGTCTTCTTTGGCTATGTTCACCAACGCGTACTTCTTTTGGTTCGTGATGTTCATCTCGTCGAGGATGTCTACCATGTTCTTGTAAGAAGCTTTTTCGGCTGGTTTGATCAGCACTACCAGATCAGGATTGCTTTTGTGTGCTAATAAGATCTGGCGGATGCCATTCGCAGCATAGTTGGTGAGCTTCAACTCAGGCTTGGACGTTGCGTCTACCAAGCCATCGTAGTAATATACTTTGTTGTTCTCTCCCAGTAGGATGGTAAAAGCATTTGATGCTTTAATCTCCGACTGCTGCTCGTTTTCTTTGGGCTTAACTGGCATGTTAAGCTGCATGACTGTCGGCTTGCTGAAGGTGGTAGTCAGCATGAAGAAGGTGAGGAGAAGAAAAGCTAGGTCCACCATAGGAGTCATGTCGATTTTGGTCGACATTTTCTTGGCTCGCTTCTTCCCACCTTTACCGGAGTCGGCTTGTTGTTGGATTTCTGCCATTGTCTGCGGTCGGTTTAGTTTACTTCCCTGCTACACCTGGCTTGCCTTCCAAGTCTGTAATCAGGTTGAAACGGTTGATGTTCTTGTCCTGCAGAAGCTTGATGACCTTCTGTACCGTTGGTACGTCAGCGGCACCATCCCCACGAATGGCGATGAATGCGGGTTTACCAAAAGCCTTATACGATGCGCCTTGAGCAGCAACTACCCACTCAGTCAACTGGTTATTTACCGAATCGATCGGAATACCTGGTTGCTTAATGGCTTTGCGCTGCTCAGTATCCCGGCTCAAAAAGTCGGGGAGCTGCTGCACGGGTACGCCAAAGCTGGCAATATTGGAGAAGTTCTTAGCCATATTGGCGTCGAACGAGACTCCAAACTTGGTACCTACCCGAGCTAGCATATCGGCCTTTGGCTTCGCGTCGTCCATACCAAAGAATACCCGTTTGTCCTTGTCAATTGAAATAATAATGACGTGGCTTTCAGGTAAGCGTATTTCCGACGTTGATGCTGGCGTGTCAACCACCACTTCCTCTTGCGGAGCAAATTTGGTGGTGAGCATGAAGAAGGTCACCAGCAGGAATGCCAAGTCCACCATCGGAGTCATATCCAACGAAGGGGACGTTCTGTGAGGTTTTACTTTAGGCATTTCTGGCGTGGTTAAATTGATTATTCAGAAACGTAGAGAAACAGGGCTTTAGTGCGTGAACCGCAACTTATGCCTTATAAGTTTCCGTTTCGCCGTGTTGAGCAGCAAACGTCTGAATGATGCTGAAACCTGCTTCGTCGATGCTGTAAGTAAGAGCGTCGATTTTGCTGGTAAAGTAGTTGTAAGCGATGATAGCCAAAGCCGACGTACCGATACCGAAAGCGGTATTGATCAAGGCTTCCGAAATACCAGTTGAAAGAGCGGCAGCGTCAGGAGCACCAGCGTTAGCAAGAGCCGAGAAAGCGCGGATCATACCGAATACCGTACCTAGCAGACCGATAAGCGTTGCTACAGAAGCGATAGTCGACAGGATAACTAGGTTTTTCTCCAACATAGGGAGCTCCAAGGCCGTCGATTCTTCGATTTCTTTCTGGATAGCCAGTACTTTCTGGTCTTTCTCCATTACGCGGTCTTGCTCCATCTCTTTGTACTTGAGCAAGCCAGCTTTTACCACGTTAGCTACAGAGCCTTTTTGCTGATCGCATACAGCAATAGCACCATTTACATCGTTTGTGTTCAGCTTCTGACGGATAGAACGTACGAAGCTCTCGATGCTCTTAGAACCTTTCGCTTTACCAATTGTCAACAGACGCTCGATGGTGAAGGTAATTACCAAGATGAGGAGTGTTAGCAGAATCGGTACAATGAAACCTCCAGCGTAAATGGTACCCAAGATGTTGCCGGGTAGCGGCAAGTTTTCGTTGTTGCCGCCTTGGAAGTTAGCGCCGTTACCTAGAACGAACTTGTAAAGTACGAGGGCAACTACAAAGGCCAGCGGAATAACGATGGCAGCGAACGCACCTCCACCGCCTTTTTCTTCGCTCTTAGGAGCCGAGGCAGCAGCGGGCCGTGCATTCTTGTTGATGGCATTCTTTTGTTCCATTGTTCCGGAGAATTAGGGTTTGGTGGTGAAAGGTGAATGAACTTGAACTGAATGTGAAAAAGGTGAAATAAAAAATGAGCTAAAATTCAAATATGATAACGACCCCGCTCACCCATACGCATACTGCTAAAAAGAAGCATTAAGTGTAGGTCTGCTCGTGCGCAAAGGGCGCTTCAAAATGAATCTAGCCTTGGCAAACCTAAATAAAATCAGAGTGCCTGCCAAATGAAATATGGGTTTAAACGCCGTAAAACAATAAACGACTTCAAAAAATCTACTTCTCAGGAGAGGAATTGTTGTCGATTAATGGTACCTGTTTAGCTTGCTCCCAATACTTATCCATTTCTGAGAGTGTTAAGTCTGCAAGCTGATGTCCATCGCGGGCTGCTGCGGTTTCAATATACTGAAAACGCTGAATAAATTTTCGGTTTGTACGTTCAAGTGCCTCTTCCGGATTAATATCTGCGAAGCGAGCAAAGTTTATCAAGGAAAAAAGTAAGTCTCCAAATTCAGCTGTTGCACGTTCTTTCGTTTCGGGTGTCTTGCTAGCTTGTGAGAATTCTTCACCAAACTCTTGCAATTCCTCCTGCACCTTTTCCCAAACTTGCTCAGGCCGTTCCCAATCAAAACCCGCACCTCGGGCTTTCTCCTGAATACGCATAGCTTTAACTAAGGCAGGCAATGAGGTCGGGACTCCACCTAGAACTGAAGTATTTCCTTTTTCCTTGAGCTTTATCTGTTCCCAGTTACGTTTTACGTCTTCCTCCGTTTGTACTTTCGTGTCACCATATATGTGAGGGTGCCGGAAGATAAGCTTATCGCTTTGTGCATTCAAGACATCAGCAATATCGAAGTGCCCTGTCTCAGAAGCAATCTTTGCATAGAAAGTTAGGTGCAACATTACGTCACCTAGCTCCTTTTTGACGTCAGTGAGATCATCACGTAGGATGGCGTCCGAAAGCTCGTACGTTTCCTCAATGGTAAGATGGCGCAGACTAGCCATTGTCTGTTTCTGGTCCCAGGGGCACTCGGCGCGTAGACGATCTAAGACGTCAAGCAACCGGCTAAAAGCAGCTAGTTGTTGCGCCCGACGATTAGGCAACGTATTTTCCATTGAGCCAAATATACACATTCAATGCCTGCTAGTGCACGGCACAGCATTGTAAATTCGTTGAAAGCAGAAGTCATATCACTCAGCCAGTACCTTTATCGTAGAGATAAAATTAGGTTTCACTTACTTTTGCGCTTTCAAAAACAACCTTCCTTGTGGCACTAATCAAATCTATATCTGGTATTCGAGGTACTATTGGGGGCGTAGCCGGTGAAGGTCTAACGCCCATTGACGTGGTTAAGTACGCAGCTGCGTTTGGAACGTGGGTACTCTCGACTACGCAAAACAATACCATCATTATTGGTCGCGATGCTCGTCTTTCGGGCGAGATGGTAAGCAAGTTGGTTGCTGCTACGTTACAAGGGCTGGGTATTAATGTTGTTGACCTAGGATTGAGCACGACTCCCACGGTCGAGCTAGCGGTACCAGCTAAGCAAGCAGGTGGCGGAATCATTCTTACTGCCTCCCATAATCCTAAGCAATGGAATGCTCTGAAGCTGTTGAACAGCCAAGGTGAGTTTATTTCTGATGTCGAAGGAAAACAGGTGTTAGCTCTTGGCGATACGGAAGCATTCTCCTTTGCTCCCGTGACGAAACTAGGTAAGTACAGCACTGACGACACTTTTCTAGAGAAGCATGTACAAGCAATTCTTTCATTGCCGCTAGTAGATGTAGACGCTATTCGAGCAAAGAACTTCCGGGTAGTAATTGATTGTGTTAATTCAAGTGGTGGAATAGCAGTGCCCCTATTGTTAGAAGCATTGGGTGTGGAGCGTGTGGAAAAGCTTTACTGCGAACCAACTGGTGACTTTGCACATAACCCGGAGCCTTTGCCTGAAAACCTGCGTGACATTGCACGGGTGTTGGACAAAGGCAGCTATGACCTAGGTATTGTAGTAGACCCGGACGTAGATCGTTTGGCGTTGGTGAGCGAGGATGGGTCTATGTTTGGGGAAGAGTATACCCTAGTAGCCGTTGCTGATTATGTGCTTAAGCAAGTTGGGGGCGGCAATACCGTAAGTAACCTTAGCAGCACTCGTGCGCTACGTGACGTGACCGAAAAACATGGGGGACAATACGCCGCTGCTGCCGTTGGGGAGGTAAACGTGGTGAACAAGATGAAGGAAACAGAGGCGGTTATTGGCGGCGAAGGAAACGGAGGGATCATCTTTCCTGAACTGCACTACGGCCGCGACGCTTTAGTAGGTATTGCCTTGTTCCTGACCCACCTAGCTAAATCAGGTTTGACGATGACCCGTCTGCGATCCACGTACCCGAGTTATTACATTTCCAAGAACAAGATCGAGTTGACGCCAGAAATCAACACTGACCAAGTTCTGGTACAGATGCAACAGCGTTATGCCAAACAACCTATCAATACAATTGACGGCGTCAAAATCGAGTTTGATAAGGAGTGGGTACATCTGCGGCGGTCGAACACGGAGCCTATTATCCGTATCTACGCCGAATCGGATTCTAATGCCACGGCAGACCACCTAGCGAACAAGATCATTGCCGACATCAAAGAAATTATTTCGGTGAAAGCGTAAACATCTCTTCTAGCTACCTATAAAGTGGCTAGGTGTAATAAAGCCAAGCGGAACTGAGTAGTGTTTTGGGTGCTTAATAAGAAAGGATTCAGGTACATGGCCTGAATCCTTTATTTTTGCACAAACTTATTGTGTTTGACCAACAATAAGTTGTCTTCAATCCTTGTCCGCTTATGAGTGTTCCTGCAGGTTCTGCCATACCCATCGCTTCAAAAACGGTGTATTTCGATAACGCGGCCTCCACTCCGCTTGATCCGCAAGTGCTAGAAGCCATGCTGCCATTCATGCTAGAGCATGTCGGCAATCCAAGTAGCGTTCATAGTCATGGTCGTAAGCTGCGCGCAGCCATTGAAAACGCACGCAAAACCATTGCACACTTGATCAACGCTGCGCCTGCTGAGGTATTTTTCACCTCAGGCGGCACAGAAGGAGATAATTATGCTGCTGTTGGTAGCATTCGTGCCTTAGGACTGCAACATGCCATTACCTCTCCGCTGGAGCATCATGCCGTATTGCACACGCTTGAAGCGTTGGCCAAAGCGGATGCTGTTGAGCTAAGCTACGTGCGTCACGATGAGCGGGGACAACTTGACCTAGGTCATCTAGCAGAACTGTTGGCGACGCATTCCCGCTCTTTTGTGAGTTTGATGCATGCCAATAATGAAATTGGCAACCTCAACGATATTCAAACAATTGGAGAGATATGTCAGCGGTATGATGCCATTTTTCATACAGATACAGTGCAGACAATGGGGCATTATCCGCATGATTTGCAACAGCTAAAGGCACATTTTCTAGTTGGTTCAGCGCACAAGTTGCATGGGCCCAAAGGTGTAGGTTTCGTGTATCAGCGTGCTGGAATGCAGGTCGACCCACTGATTCATGGTGGCTCACAGGAGCGCAATGTGCGCGCGGGGACCGAGAATGTAGCGGGTATTGTAGGGCTGGCCAAAGCCTTGGAAATTGCTTACGCCGGTATGAGCGACCATCAACAACATATTCAACAGCTGAAGGACCGCTTTATAGCAAAGCTTACGGCTGAAATTGATGATGTGCAGTTCAACGGCACTTCGGCGGAAGTCAGTGAGAGCTTATACACAGTGTTGAATGTAAGCTTGCCTCCTTCTGATATAAGCGAGATGCTGCTCTTCAATCTCGATATAAATAAGGTTTCAGTGTCAGGCGGCTCTGCCTGCACTAGCGGGGCCAACGCGGGCTCGCATGTACTAACGGCCCTAGGTGCCGACCCCACGCGAGGCGCTATTCGCTTCTCAATGAGTAAGTATAATACAGTAGAAGAGGTAGATTTCGCCGTTGCGCAACTAGCTAAGCTCTACCGCAAAGTGACTGCCTAGCTCACGCTTGTTCAAGATATATCCTCACAAAAGCAAAAGGCCTCTTCTGAAGAAAGAGGCCTTTTGCTTTTGTGTCGAATGATAAACAGTACCCATTTTTAATGGCGTTCGTACTGCGTTAGCAAACCTTCTGCTCTAACCTTATGGCTGAGATAAATATTCAACGCAAAAAGGCTTCCCCTAGCCCATGGTTGCTGGTACTGCTACTAATATTGGTGCTAGGGGCAATAGGTTATTTCTTGTTTCGCCCAAACACAGACAGTAGAGAAACACCCGTCACACCGTCAGCCACAAGCAGTGCTGCATCGACTCTAGATACGGTAGCATCTACCAACATCACTCCACCTGCTGACGAAAATGTCGCTGCGATGGCCACCGAAGAGCCAACCACTACTGCCGAAGCCCTAGCTTCTTTTGCTACTACTCAAGTCAATGATCCGGATTATGGTCGTCGGGGTTTGCGAATGCTCAGCGGACTACTGATAGACCTGACCGACCGCGAGGATTTGCAGGATAGGGCCGTGAGCGAGAAGCGAGACAACCTAACGAGTGCCACTAGCCGTCTCGAAGAAACTACTATGAGCTTACGACCTGGTTGTGTAGCTGCTGCTGCGCTCATGCAAGCCATGCAGCAAAAAGCCTACCCACAACTGGAGCGTTCGGTAGCAGAGCTTAACGAGCAGGCGCTCCAACTAACAGGCCGTGCCGAAACAGATGATAAGCAGGCATTGCAAGGCTATTTTGTCAAGGCAGTCGAAATAGTGAAAGCATTAAGTCAGCCCGCTTCTTAAGGAAGTATGAGAGCATGCATAATCAATAGTATAAGACAAAATAAGTATGGAAGCGAATGCGAATGTTCCATCTGGTCAAGGAATGCACCTACGTCGTTTGCGTGACCTGCCCGATTTTGAAGTAGCGAGCAACAATCCGGATGTGCGTGGATGGAGTGTGCGCGGAAGTGATGGTAAAAAGTTCGGCGAAGTGTACGAACTGATTGTAGAACAAGAAGCACTAAAAGTGCGGTATCTCGATGTTGAGCTAGATTCGTCGCTAAATATCAACGAACGCGACCGGCATATCTTATTGCCTATTGGTGTAGCAGCACTAGATGAAGAGAGCGATAATGTATTTGTGCCTTCACTCACAAGCGAGTCGGTATTGAATTATCCTCCCTTTGTTGAAATACAAATCACGCGTGAGTACGAGCAAGCAATGCTAAAATCGCTCAATCTACCTCTACCATCTCATGCGGATGCTGAGTTCTATAACCATACTTCTTATGATGAGCAGCAATTTTATCGACGGGGCCGGTCTGCTGAGTAAAAATATTCATTTGCTAATCTCATAATTAAGTACGCAGCCGTAACAGGACATATTTACTAATTAATCACCAAGGAAATATGACTAGCAGCTGTCAGGTGTAGTCCATATAATGCTAAAGTAGTATCACAACCTGCCTAGTACAGGTTGGCTCCTAGCTGTATGTAGTACTCTTAGCGCTATTTCATAAGTCTATTAGGCTATTATGCCCTTTTTTGCGGAATAGGCAATTGTATATTACAAATATTTACTTTAATAAATACAATAGAAGTGTCAAGGTATTGTTGACCTTATTCGAGGTAGTAGGGCATAGTGCAGAGATAGTGATGAAGGGAGGAAGCATAGTTCAGCTTGCTGAAATAGCTCTTAACCAGTATAAGGGACCAGTTTTAAGAGAGTGACTCCCTAGCCTGCTAGCTGTATAACTTTTGTGTTAAGCACGTAGGGAATAAGAGGGTAAGCCTTTTTTACATCATGCCACAGCAATGCCCAATGGCATAATAGTTGAACTTATCTCATATTATTAGGAAATTTATATACATTGATAGATGCGTATATGTAGCTCAGTCCTTTTCTCAACCGTTTTCTCAGTTGAGGCCTCTGCTTAGAACGCATTATTACATGAAAACCTGCTAACAGTCAAGCTTGAAAAGATGAATGAGTCTGCTACTACCAATACAAGCATATATGAACGAGGGGAAGGTTTGTTTGTTCAACAATTATTTGAAGAAAGTGCTGCCAAATACCAAGATAAGATTGCAGTTATATGCAATGAAGAAAAGATAACATATGCAGAGCTAGATGAAGCCGCTAATAAGTTAAGTAATGCCATCTTATATAATCATTATCATGACGAAATAATTGGAATTAGTAATTCGCGTGAGATAGAAATGATTGTAGGGATACTAGCAATATTAAAAGCAGGTAAGGCATACCTGCCGCTTGATCATAGATACCCTCAACAACGGATTACTCAGATAATAGCTAATTCTAAAATTACAGCGTGCGTTGCTACAACGAAAGATAGCGAGTTACTTGAGTTAGCAGGTTTAAAAGTAATAACATCAGATAAACAGCATGGTTTCCCTGCGCAAGCTGTAGCAAACAGAAGCGAAGTAGCTTATGTACTTTATACGTCTGGCTCTACAGGAGTGCCTAAAGGCGTTTGCATGGGCCACAAACCACTCGTTAATCTAATAGAGTGGCAGAATGAAAATTCTACAGCTGCGATAGATGCACGAACATTACAATTTGCACCTATAAGCTTTGATGTTTCTTTTCAAGAAATATTTGCAACGTTAACTACTGGTGGAACACTATTATTGATTGATGAAGAAACTCGGATTGATTTAGATAGATTACTACGCTTTGTAGAATTGAAATCAATCAATAGAGTATTCTTGCCATTCGTGGCGCTGCAGTACTTGGCAGAGGCTGCTGTGAACGCTCAGCGTTTTCCACTTTCCTTAAAAGAAGTGATGACGGCTGGTGAGCAATTAAAAATAACGCCTCAGCTAGTTGAGTTTTTTTCAAAGCTCCCAGGCTGCGTCTTGTATAACCAATATGGGCCAACAGAGTGTCATGTCGTTACGCAACTAATACTTGACGGTGATGCATCGGCATGGCCGCCTTTACCAACAATTGGTAGTGCTATTGCGAACACCGTCCTGTTTATGGTCGATGATAAGCTAGCTCTGTTACCTGATGGGGAAGTTGGAGAAGTTTGTATTAGCGGTATTTGCTTGGCTGAGGGATATCTGAATCAACCGGAGCTGACAAAAGAAAAATTCTGCTATTGGCGCAACGATCGAGGCGAATCAATACGCATCTATCGGACCGGCGACCTAGGTCGCTTCTTGCCCGATGGTACTATCGAATTTCTAGGTCGCAGAGATGATCAGGTGAAAATCAGAGGCTATCGGATTGAGCTTGCTGAAGTCGAAGTTGCTCTCAATGAGATAAATGGCATTCGGCAAGCGGTTGTAGTAGCACAAGAGACTGCAAGTGGTCAGAAGCAGTTGGTGGCTTATGTGGTAGCCTCTGCCATGCAGCAGGATACATCAGCTGTTCGTAAGTTATTAGAAGCTAGGCTGCCAGAATATATGGTACCATCTGCATTCGTGTGGATGGATGATTTTCCGAAAACAAGTAGCGGCAAGGTTGATAAGAAATTATTGCCTAAGCCCGAAGGAAAACGGCCATCGCTAACCACGTTATATCGGAAGCCTACCACAGCTATTGAGAAAAATATAGTAAGCACGTTGTGCGACCTGCTCGGAATAGACAAGGTTGGACTTGATGATAATTTTTTTGAGCTAGGTGGAAGTTCATTATTGGCGCAGAGAACTGTTGCTGCTTTGAAAAAGCAGTACAACTATGTTCTACCAGTTACTAAATTATATCAGCACCCGACTGTTGCTACAATTGTAGATTATTTATCACAGCACGCATCTGTAAAAAGCAAAGCTGCTACAGAAAATGCAGTTCGAGTAGAAAATACTAGTGATGTTGCGGTAATTGGAATGTCCGGGCGCTTCCCTGGTGCAGCTTCTATTGATGAATTATGGGAAGTATTAAAGCAAGGAAAAGAAACCACAAGCTTTTTTACAGAAGCTGAGTTAGACTCAACATTACCTAGTCTGCTTACCAAAGATCCGCTTTATGTAAAGGCGCGTGGAATAATTGATTCCGCAGACCAATTTGATGCTTTCTTCTTTGGGTTAAATTCAAAGCTGGCAGAAGCAATGGACCCGCAACAGCGTGTGTTCCTCGAAATTGCTTGGGAAGCATTGGAGCAGTCAGGCCATTTGCCAGCGCATTACGATGGACGAATAGGTGTATTTGCCGGTTGCGGTAATAATACTTACTACTGGCACAATTTGGCTGGTAATGAGGAGGTAATTAATCGGGTTGGGAGTTTCCAAATAATGACCGTTAACGAGAAAGACTACCTTGCTTCTCGAACGGCATATACGCTGAATCTGAAGGGACCCGCTGTTAGTGTTTATTCGGCCTGTTCCACCTCTTTGTTAGCTATTGCACAGGCTGTACAGAGTATTCGTGCTGGGCATTGCGAAGTGGCCTTGGCTGGTGGGTCCAGTATCACGTCGCCCGTTCGGAGCGGGCACTTGTATGAGGAAGGGGCGATGCTGAGCCCAGACGGTCATTGCCGCTCGTTTGATGCCGATGCACAGGGAACTGTCTTTAGTGATGGAGCAGGAGTTGTGTTATTGAAGAGCCTGGAAGCAGCTAAGCGTGACGGTGATACAATCTATGCCGTCATCAAAGGGGTAGGCGTGAATAATGATGGCAGCAACAAAGGAAGCTTTACAGCCCCAAGTGCTGAAGGTCAAGCATCAGCAATTGCTATGGCTATTGCTAATGCGCAAATCGAAGCCGCCTCAATTAGTTATGTAGAAGCACATGGCACGGCAACTCCCCTCGGCGACCCCATCGAGATAGAAGGGCTTTCAATGGCTTTTGGCGAGCAGTCTTCAACTCAGTTCTGCGCCATTGGTTCTATCAAAAGCAACATGGGGCACCTGACGGCGGCGGCAGGAGTGACCGGGTTTATCAAGACAGTGTTGGCGTTGCATCATAAGCAACTGCCACCATCCCTCGGGTTTGAAAAGCCAAACCCTGCCATCGATTTCAATAATAGTCCTTTTTTCGTAAACACGAAACTCTCGCCCTGGCAGTCGCAGAGCGTGCGCCGGGCAGGCGTAAGTTCGTTTGGTGTAGGGGGCACGAATGTGCACGTGGTGCTAGAAGAAGGGGAGGCGGAAAGCGTACCTACAACGTCGGGCCGGCCACTTCAGCTTGTAACATGGTCAGCAAAATCGGATGTTAGTCGCGATGCATACGGGCAACGGTTGGCTGAACATGTTCGGCAAACGCCATCAGCAGATCTGGCTGACCTAGCTTTCACGCTGCATACTACCCGGCCGGCATTCAATTATCGTCGGTTTGTGATGGCCGCTAACCAGGATGAGTTATCCGAAGCGCTGCTAAACACGAATGTGCCTTCCTCAGAGATTAGCAGTCTTAAAGCTAGGCCCGATGAAGTAGTCTTCTTGTTCCCTGGCCAAGGCTCACAGTACCTCAATATGGGGCGTACCCTGTACGAGAACGAAACAGTTTATCGGCAAGCAGTTGATGAGTGCGCGGAGTTGCTGCAAGCACATATTGATACGGACATACGACAAATCATCTTCCCAGAAGCCAATAGCCCGGAATCAGAAGATCGTCTGAAAAATACACGCTATACGCAGCCTGCTTTGTTCGTGACCGAATACGCGGTAGCTAAGCTGTGGATGAGCTGGGGAATTACACCATCTATCTTCTGTGGGCATAGTATCGGTGAATTCGTTGCTGCCCATTTAGCGGGCATTTTCACCCTAGCTGATGCCTTACTCCTTATTGCTACCCGTGGTAAGATGGTGAGTGAGCTTCCGCGCGGAAGTATGCTCTCGGTACGGATGGAGGTGGAAAAAGTCGAGGAGCTTTTGCCTAAAAATCTGTCTGTGGCCGCTATCAACAGCACGAAGCTGTGCGTGGTAGCCGGCCAAGATGAGGATGTTGCTACGTTCGCTAGAATGCTCGATAGCCAATCTATTCCGAACCGGGTGTTGGCCACTAGCCATGCGTTCCATTCGGCTATGATGGACCCAATCGTTGATGATTTCAGGCAAGTAGTGGCAAAAGTTACATTGCATCAGCCGCAAAAGCCCATGATTTCAACTGTGAGTGGCACATGGCTCACCGAAGCGCAAGCAACTAGCCCCGATTATTGGGCTACGCACTTGCGCGCAACGGTGCGGTTTGCCGATGCACTAGAAACAGTGTTGGCGCAAGAATCGCCATTGCTACTAGAAGTGGGGCCAGGTAACGTGACAGCCACGCTTGCACGCCAGCAAGCTGGCACTAGGCCAGTGGTTGTGCTAGCTAGCCTGGCAGCTCCAAAAGGCGCGCAGGCAGAGTACCAAACCATTCTGAAGACGCTAGGGCAGCTGTGGCTGAATGGAGTAGAGCCAGATTGGCATGCTTTCTACGCTGACCAAACAAGAAAAAGAATCCTACTACCTACATACGCTTTCGACCGCAAACGCTGTTGGATCGACTCGCTGCAAAAGCCTACCACAACTATTAATACCGCCGAACTGCCTGTCCAAGAATTTGCATCTATTACGGAAACACACCTGCCAACTACAATGCGAAAAAGTATACTATTAACGAGGGTAAAAACTATACTGGAAGATGCTTCTGGTATCGATATGGACGGCGTAACGCCAGAGATGAGTTTTCTGGAAATCGGGCTCGATTCGCTCCTGCTAACGCAGGTCGTACTGATGTTGAAGAGAGAGTTCGAGCTACCAATTACGTTCCGCCAGCTCAATGAAGAGTATGCAACCCTCGATCTGCTAACTTCCTATTTGGACAGCAAATTACCTGCTGACGCCTATCAGCCGGCGCCTGCTGTGATACCACCTGCTCCGTCTATCGCGCCGGTTGCTGCTTTGGCACAATCTGCTGCTGTACAAGCTGCGCCAGCGCCAATCACACTACAGGCAGCACCGGTTATGATGCTTCCTATTGGGGCTAGCCTCCCAGCCGGTAACGACTCGCCACTTGGCCTGATTGCTCAACAGTTGCACATCCTGGCCAAACAGATGAATATGCTGCAAGGAGGCGGACAAGTGCTGCCAGTGAGTAGCCCTACCGCAGTTCCGATGCCCAGTGCACCTACGGAGCCAGTTGTCACGGTACCTAGCTTTTCAGTAAAACCAACTGCGGCATCAGCAGATCTGACTCCTGAAGAAGCTGTTGAAATCAAGAAGCCTTTCGGGGCTGCTGCCCGTATCGAACGGCAAACGACGGAGCTGAGTCCTGCACAACAGCACTTTTTGCAGCAGCTCACGTTCCGCTACAACCAAAAGACGGCCGGTAGCAAAACCTACGCTCAGCAGCACCGCTCTTACATGGCTGACCCGCGGGTAGTTTCAGGCTTTAAGCCGCTCACCAAGGAGATTGTTTACCCAATCGTGGTAAACCGGTCGCGGGGTAGTCGCTTGTGGGATGTAGATGGCAACGAGTATATCGATGTACTGAGTGGTTTTGGATCCAATCTGCTGGGCTATCAGCCTGATATTATTAAAGATGCGCTAGCCGATCAGATTGAGAAAGGCTTTGAAGTTGGTCCACAGCATGAGCTAGCTGGTGAAGTAAGTCAACTCATTTGTGCTTTCACGGGCTTAGAGCGTGCCGCTTTGTGCAACACGGGTTCGGAAGCTGTGCTAGGTGCGATGCGCATTGCGCGCACTGTGACGGGTCGCTCGTTGATTGTTGCTTTTTCGGGCTCCTACCATGGCATCAATGATGAGGTTCTAATCCGCGGAACCAAGAAGCTGAAATCGTTTCCAGCGGCGCCAGGTATTATGCCGGAAGCCGTACAGAACATGCTGATCTTGGATTACGGTACGGAAGAGAGCTTGCGCATTATCAGCGAACGAGCTTCGGAGTTGGCAGCTGTGTTGGTAGAACCCGTGCAGAGCCGCCGCCCCGAATTCCGACCGATAGACTTCCTGAAAAAGCTTCGAGCAGTTACCGCTGCCTCTGGAACAGCCCTGATTTTCGACGAGGTAATTACCGGTTTCCGGATGCATCCAGGCGGAGCACAGGCGCTATTCGGTATCAAAGCTGACCTAGCAACCTACGGCAAAGTAATTGGCGGCGGGCTGCCTATTGGCGCAATTGCTGGCAAGAAAGAATTTATGGATGCGCTAGACGGCGGCTTTTGGCAATATGGTGATGCTTCGGTGCCAGAAGCAGGCGTAACCTATTTCGCGGGCACCTTTGTTCGGCACCCGTTGGCCCTGGCCGCCGCTAAGGCATCCTTGCATTATATGAAGGAAAGAGGAGCTGCCTTGCAGCGCAGCTTAACCGGTAAAGCTGAGCGATTGACGGAAACCCTAAACCGAGAGTTTGAGCGTCAAGGATTGCCGTTTTTCGTCGCCCAGTTCGGGTCACTTTGGAAGATCAAGTTTAAGGAAGAGATTCCTTACAGTGAGCTGCTGTTCACGCTGATGCGCGAAAGAGGCATTCACGTATGGGATGGGTTCCCATGCTTCATGACAGAAGCGCACACCGAGAAAGAAATAGATACAGTTATTGACCTATTTCTCGATTGTGTGAATCAGTTGGTTGCCGTGGGATTCTTCAAGGGGAACGGAATACCTGCGCTAACGGCTGCAACGGTCAACGGGCTAGCCTCTGGTACTAGTCAGCCGCCGGTACCCGGAGCGAAGCTAGGACGTGACAAAGACGGGAATCCTGCCTGGTTTATCTCCGACCCAGAACAGCCTGGTAAATACTTCCAAATCAAATCGTACTAGGTCATGTTGGTAAAGGAACTTGAAAACCTAGACCTGACAGAGGTCGAATTCGACCCATTTGTTGGGCCAGAAATCGTGTGCGTGGCGCCTTCTACGGAAGCTCAGCAGGAAATATGGATTGCTTGCCTATTTGGTGGTGACGATGCTAACCGGGCCTTTAACGAATCGGTCTCGCTGCGGCTGCGCGGTCGATTCGACAAAGCTGCTATGGAAAAAGCGCTGCAAGCTCTAGTGAAACGCCACGAAGCTTTGCATTCGGCTTTCGGAGCTAATGGTCGTGAGATCTGCGTTTTTAAAGACTTGGCCGCTGACTTTGCCTATCAGGATATAACCAACAAGTCGGAGGAGGAGCAAGAACAGTTTATAGCTAAATACACGCAGCAAAACGCGCTGTTGCCGTTTAACTTACTGTATGGGCCACTTTTTAGGTCCAGCTTAATTAAGCTGTCTGATCAGGAGCACCATCTTACGCTTACCGCGCACCACGTCGTGTGTGACGGCTGGTCGTTGGGTATCATGATGCAAGACCTAGGTAAGCTGTACTCAGCCCAGGTACAGGATGTCTATCCAGATCTGACGAAAGCAATCAACTTCAGTCAGTTTGCCAGTGAACAGCTCTCCTACGCAAAAAGTGAAGACTATCGGGCAGTTGAGAAGTTCTGGCTTGATCAGTACAAGAACAATGCGCCGGTCGTAACCCTGCCCACGGACTTTCCGCGGCCGTCATTACGTACATTCAAGAGTAATCGCCTTGATTATCCGCTGAAGCCAGGTTTAGTACCTGCTATCAAGAAGATGGGGTTAAAGGCAGGGTGTAGCTTCGTCACCACGCTGATGGCTGGTTTCGATGTGCTACTGCATCGCCTAACCGGACAAAACGAAATTGTAGTTGGGTTGCCTACGGCCGGACAATCGGCGACTGGCAACCACTGGCTAGTAGGGCACTGCGTCAACCTCTTGCCCTTGCGCAGTACACTGACACCTGAGGTCAGCTTTGTTGACTTCCTCAAACAGCGAAAGGCTTTCCTATTCGACGCCTACGAGCATCAGCAGCTGACGTTCGGGAGCTTACTGAAAAAGCTGAGCATTCCGCGGGACGCTTCGCGCATCCCGCTCGTACCCGTCGTATTCAACGTAGATATGGGCCTTGCCGATGGCGTTGAGTTCCACGAACTGGAGTATGAGCTGATCAGCAATCCGCGCGAGTACGAGAGCTTTGAGCTGTTTCTGAACGCTAGCGGCTCAGAAAAGTCAGTGGTGCTGGAGTGTTCTTACAATAGCGCCTTGTTCAAGCCTGCTACCATCAAGCAGATGATGGCTGAATTTGAGCAGCTATTGGAGCAGGTCGTCGAAAACCCATCTATTAAGGTGACGGCTATTCAACTAGGTAGCGCAACGAACCCGGCGGAGGCATACGCCGAGCTAAATAGCACCACTCAGCCCTATCCAGTAAGCAAAACGCTACACCAGCTACTTAGCGAGCAAGCAAAACGCACGCCTCATGCAACGGCTATCAAGTTTGGAAACTTTGTTCTCTCTTATCAAGAGCTAGAAACCAGTGCTAATCAGCTAGCTAATTACTTAGCAGCTAGCCAAGTGCGCCCTGGTGATGTAGTAGGATTGCTGCTAGAGCGTTCCCCAGACTTGGTAATTGCGCTGCTCGCCATCATGAAGTGTGGCGCAGCTTACGTACCGCTCGACCCAATTTATCCGGAGGAGCGCATCTCCTTTATGTTGGCTGATTCGGGCGCGAGATTCCTGTTTGCGTCGGAAAAGCTAGGTGCCGCATTTTCTACCAGCGCTACCAAACTGTGCGCGGAGGATGCTTTCCAAGCATCGCGTGGCTATTCTACAACCGCTCCTAGGCGGGAGCAGGAGAGTAGCAGCTTGCTCTACGTGCTATACACCTCTGGCTCGACCGGTAAGCCTAAAGGGGTACAAATTACCCATCGTAACGTCGTCAACTTCTTGTGTAGCATGCAGCAGGAGCCAGGCATCACAGCCGCCGACAAGCTGTTAGCCGTAACGACTATTTCCTTTGACATTGCCGGGCTGGAATTGTTTCTACCACTGATTAGCGGCGCAGCTATTGTTTTGGCCGACGCCATGACGACCAAAGATGGCAAGCTACTGCGGGAGCTAATTGAGCAAGAACGCGTAACCATTCTGCAGGCGACGCCCGCTACGTGGCGCATGCTACTGGAAGCCGGCTGGACGAAAAAGCTGCCTTTAAAAGCGCTTTGTGGCGGCGAAGCACTACCCGCTGAGCTAGCTGCACGCTTGGTTGCTAAATGTGACTCTGTTTGGAACATGTACGGCCCAACCGAGACAACGATTTGGTCTTCCGTTAAGCATGTTGCCGATGTTGAGGAGAATATTACGGTAGGGAAACCAATTGCCAATACGCAGTTTTACATCTTAGACGATCAGCTTAGGCTCGTGGAGCCAGGTGTCGTAGGGGAGATAATTATTGCGGGTGATGGTGTAGGCCAAGGTTATCTGAACCGGCCTGAGCTGACTGCCGAAAAGTTTGTGACAAACCCATTCGCCGAGGAGAATGGCGCCACCATGTACCGCACTGGTGACCTAGGGAAGCTGCTGCCATCGGGAGAGGTGCAGTGCCTAGGGCGGGTAGATCAGCAGGTGAAAGTGCGGGGGTACCGCATTGAGCCTGGTGAGATAGAGCAAGTACTCGTATCGTTCGACGACTTAAAGGAGGCCGTAGTACTAGCCCGCGACGAACGGCTAGTTGCTTTTGTGGTGCCCGCCGCAGCGCTATCGTTGGCAGCGGCTCAGCAGAGAATTGCGGAGTGGAAGAAAGCACTGGCGAGGTTGCTACCAGCTTATATGGTGCCCAGCGAGGTGGTCGTGCTGTCTGCGCTACCGATGACGCTCAATGGGAAAGTGGACCGGAAAGCACTGCTGGAGCAGCCCAAAGAAGCGGCCAAGCAGCTACATGATCACTATGTAGCGCCGCGTACTGAGTCCGAGAAGCTAGTCGCCAGCATTTGGTGCGACTGTCTCAAACTTGAGCAAGTAAGCATCTATGACAACTTCTTTGAGCTAGGTGGCCATTCCTTGATAGCGGTGCAGGTGATGGCACGCTTAGAGCAGGAAACCGGTAAGCGGCTACCTCTTTCTACGCTGTTCGAATACTCTACCGTACAGAAGCTCGCTTCGGTAGTACAGGCAAATGATGAAGTCATCACGTGGGATTCGTTGTGGGATTCACTGGTGCCAATACAGCCCTGTGGCAGCAAAACGCCACTCTACATTGTACACGGTGCAGGCATGAACGTTTTGCTATTCAATACCCTAGCCAAGAACATGGATCCTGATCAGCCGGTGTACGGATTGCAGGCCAAGGGCCTCAACGGCATCGACGAGCCCCTAGGTACCATTGAGGAAATAGCAGCGCACTACATAGCCGCTATTTCTGCTACGAATCCTGATGGGCCGTATGCGTTGGCTGGTTACTCTTTTGGGGGTGTTATTGCCTACGAAATGGCTAGCCAGTTGGTAAAGGCTGGAAAGGTAGTTAAGTCACTCATTATGTTTGATACCTATGCGTATCAGGCGTATAGCGCTAAACCTGGTAAGGCCAAGCGCAGAGCTAAGGTAAAATATCTCTTGCAGAAAACGGCTTATACGTTCGTGCTGTTAGCGAAGCGCCCAGGTCGCACGTTGTTCTATAAGGCTGATACAGTCAAGCGGATGTTCTTGCGGCCTTACCTAACGCTGAAGCATGGTAAGGAGCGGCAGTACGAAATACTTAATGGGCATCCGTATCAGCTTGCGGTAAAAAACAACCTTGCTGAGCAAGCCTACGAGCTAACGCCGCAACCACTGGCTATCGACTTGTTTAGGGTAGATACGCCGACCTACTACATGCACGATACCGAGTTCCTCGGGTGGAAGAATCTGGCGCTGAAAGGAGTCAACATCCACCAGGTGCAAGGCGAGCATGGGTGCATCTTCGATGCGCCAAATGACCAGAAGATAGCAGAGACTTTGCAGATCATTCTGAACAAAAGCTAGGTGCACCTTAGCACATAGCGTAACAAAAAGGCTCCTGTCCACCATGGACAGGAGCCTTTTTGTTACGCTATGTGCTAAGATTTATGTTCGAGCCTGCTCCAGAACCTTAGCAAGCTTGTCTGCAAGTTCAACAGCGCCAGGCTCTTTGAAGATGCTGATATGGTCGCCGGTAACGGTGAGAACTTCTATCTCGCCCGTTACGTGCTGGCCCCAGCCGCCTAATGGGTCATTGATTAGGCCGGGCGTGGGAACACTAGATCTAAACAGCACAACCTTGCCCGGGTACGCCTTCAAATTGTAGCCTTCGCGCTTTGTGCCAGCTATCTTCCGCTGAAGGAAATTAAGCTTGATGGCTGCTTCTTGAGCAATGTATTGTACGGTTTCAAATAGTGTCTTTTTGCGCAGCTCCTCATAGTAGATACCCGCTTTTTGCTTGAGGTACGTAGCCGACTTCTTAGAGAGCAAGGCATTCGATGGATACGCTTCGAACAAGGCTAAAACGGGCACTTCTTCTCCTGCTGCCAGCAGCGTTTGGGCCACCTCAAAAATGATGGGATAGTAACCGCAGAAGGCTCCTAGGTAATAAGGCCCGTGCGGCTGCACCTGCTTCATCTCTCGGATAAAATGCTGGGCTAGCTCCCCAACACGTTCGTTAGGCGGAAGCTCATCGATGCGCTCGTAGAAGGGTAATTCCAGACCGTAGAAGGGTTGCTCTTGACCAATATGCGCTACGAGGTGTCGGTAGAGTAAGAAGCCCGGAATGGCAAAGAAGGGGGCGTTAGTACCTTCTTTTTGCAAGGCTACCAATGGGTTAACGTCCTTATCAAGGTTGGCGGGCTCATCGGCTTGCCGCTCCTCGTGTAAGCTGGCTTCTAAGCGTGCAGCTACTACTTCTGCTAGTTTAGCAACTGTTTGGTACACGAACAGGTCGCGGGGCTGCACGCTGTAGCCCGCTTGCCGAAGCCGGCTAACAATCTGGATGGTGATGATAGAATCGCCACCTAGCTCGAAGAAGTTGTCGTGGATGCCGATGGTTTCCTTCTTCAATACATCCTGCCAAATGCGCCCTAGTGTTTTTTCAGCTTGGGTGCGAGGGGCTTCGTACTCCTCCGTCGATAATGCACTGGCATTAGGAGCTGGCAGCGCCTGCTTGTTTACTTTTCCGTTGGTTGTCAGCGGCAAGGTAGCTAGCTCTACCCAGAGCGTAGGCACCATATAATCGGGTAGCTTGCTTCTGAGGTAAGCCATGATTCGCTCCCGTTCGAAGGCGCCTTCCGTTACGACGTACCCCACCAGCCGCTTGGGGCTGCCTTGGTCGGCACGCACCATCACGACGGCTTGTTTGATGAGGGCACTCTGCTGGAGCACGGCTTCAATCTCACCTAGCTCAATGCGGAAACCGCGGAGCTTCACCTGTTCGTCTAGCCGACCTAGGTACTCCAGGCGGCCATCGGCGCGCCAGCGGCCCCGGTCGCCGGTACGGTACAGGCGTGTGCCTTCTTTTGTGGCAAAAGGATGAGCCACAAACTTTTCGGTAGTTAGTGCTGGCTGGTTGAGGTAAGCCCGCGCTACGCCGGCCCCGCCCACGTACACTTCTCCGGCTACGCCGACGGGTACTAGTTGCTGCCGCTCGTCGAGCACATACGCTGTCCGGTTGGGCAATGGCCGACCAATCGGTAGGGGAACGGGCGCACTCAAGTCGGCGCTGGTAATGGGGTGCGTGAGCGAGAAGGTGGTGTTCTCCGTCGGACCGTAACCGTTGAGAATGCGCAAAGACGGGTAGTGCTCGTGCAGCTGTCGTACGTGCAGCTCAGAGAGCTTTTCGCCGCCGACAAGCACGGTATCTAAGCCAGCAAACACCAGCGGATTAACGTCTACCAGCTGATTAAACCAGCTCGCCGTAAACCACATCTTCGTTACGCCGCGCTCCTGAATTTCCTCGCGCAGCAAGGTGCTATTGAGTAGCCGATCTTCGGAGCATAGCACAAGCTGACCACCGTTAAGCAGCATGCTCCAGTACTCAAATGTAGTAGCATCGAACGAGGGCGAACCAGTAGATAAGAGGATGTCCTTACTGGTTAAGGCTACATAGTCTACGTCCTTCACTAGGCTTACCACGTTGCCGTGCTCCACGAGTACACCCTTGGGGCGGCCGGTACTACCTGAGGTGTAAATCACGTAGGCTAGGTGCTGCGCCGTGACAACGACCGGCGGATTTGCCGTAGACTCCTGCTCAATTGCCTGTTGCGCCTGGCCATCAATTTCTACTACGGTCAGGGTAGGAGCAGCGCCCCGCAACGTGGTGGTCGTGCTCTTGCTGCTCAAGGCTAGCTGCGCACCCGTGTCCTCGATCATATACTGCAAGCGCTCAGCCGGGTAACTTGCATCGAGTGGTACGTACGCACCGCCCGCTTTTAGCACTCCGAGTATGCCGACGAGCAATGCAATGGAGCGTTCCAAACACAGCGGCACCAGTGTCTCGGCTTGCACACCATGCTTACCTAGGTAGTAGGCCAGTTGGTTGGCACGAGCATTAAGTTCTTGGTAGGTAATCTGCTGTTGCTCAAACGCCACGGCTATAGCATGCGGCGTACTCGCTACTTGTGCTTCAAACAAAGCAACGATGCTCTGCGACGAAGCAGGCAGCACAGGCGTCGTGTTGAACACATTCAACAACTCGTGCTCCTCTGCCGCCGTGAGCATAGGCAGCGCCGCAATGCTGAGTTGCGGTTGCTTTACCACCGAGTGCAGCAGCTCCAAGAAATGCCCCACCATACGGGTAACCGTAGAAGATTGGTAGAGGTCGGTGCTGTATTCGACGAAGCCTTGCAGACCTAGCTCGTCTTCCGTGAGGGTGAACGTGAAGTCGAACTGAGCGGTAGCATGTTCGTAGCCTTCGCGGCTAACCTTCACGGCACCTAGGCTCAAATCAGGAACATCGGGCGTGTTTTGCAACACGAACATCACCTGAAACAGTGGACTGCGGCTCAGGTCGCGCTCTTTCACCACCAGATCCACCACTTTCTCGAAGGGGGCCTGCTGGTGCTCGTATGCTTCCAGCGTCGTGGTTTTTACCTGCTGCAACAGCTCAGTGAAGCTGGCTTCGCCCCGTACTTGGCTGCGCAAAGCTAGGGTGTTAACGAAGAAGCCAATAAGCTCTTCTATTTCATGCTGCTGCCGGCCGGCAATGGCACTGCCCACGCAGATATCCTGCTGACCGCTGTAGCGGTAAAGGAGACTTTTAAATGTGGATAGCAGCGTCATGAAGAGCGTGACGCCCTGCTGTTGGCTAAGCACTTGTAGCTTATCGACAAGGTCTTGATCGAGTCGGAAGGCAGCGCTAGCACCTTTCGTGCTTTGCACAGCCGGCCGCGGCAAATCGGTCGGTAGCTGCAGCTGCGCAACATTGGCTAGCTTTTCCTGCCAATAGTTGAGGGGCTTTTCGAGCCGCGTGGCACTAAGGTTCTGCCGCTGCCACAGCGCAAAATCGGCGTACTGTACCGGCATAGGCGGTAGCTGCACTGGCTGGTTGGCTACGTGCGCTTCATAAAGCGTCACCAGTTCCCGGAAGAAGACTGACAGCGACCAGCCGTCCGACGCAATGTGGTGCATCGTGATGACGAGCAAGTGCTCCTCAGGGTCGGGCAGGCCGATCAGGGCGGCGCGCAGCATCGGGTCATTCGCCAGATCGAACGGCTTGCTGATACATTGCTGCACTTGCAGCTGCACCGCCTCCGGGTCGGCTTGGTATACGCAGCCATCGAGTTGGGTCAGGTGCCAGTCGTCGTGCGCGAGTACTTGCTGGTAAGCCTGGCCGTCCTGTTCTCGCAGCACGGTCCGCAACACTTCATGCCGTTGCAGAATACCAAACAAGGCAGCGGATAAAGCACTTAGGTTCAGCTTACCGCGGAGTCGCAGCACAATGGGCACGTGGTACTGCACGCTGCCTTCTAGCTGGTCAATGAACCACAGGCGTTCTTGACTGAAAGACAAGGGGATGCGCTCAGGTCGGGGCTGGGCAACGATGGCCGGCAGCACCAAATCTTTGTTGTGCGCCTGCAAATACTCGGATAAGTCGGCAATGGTGGGGTGCACGAACAGATCCTTGATGACCAACTCTACCGCCAATTGCTTGCGCACCGCCGACACCACCCGCGTGGCTAGCAGCGAGTGGCCACCTAGCTCGAAAAAGTTGTCGTAGATGCCAATTTTATCCAGCACCAACAGTTCTTGCCAGATGGTAGCTAGCTTCTGCTCCAACTCGTTGCGGGGCGCTTGGTAATTAAACTTGTTGATGACGCCGCGGTCTTCGCGTTGAGTCAGGAAGCGTCGGTCTACTTTGCCGTTGCTGGTCAGCGGCAAGTACCCGAGGGGGATGAACTCGGCCGGTACCATGTACTCCGGCAAGCGGCGCTGCAACAAGGTGCGGATATCCTTCTGCAACAGCGCGCTAATGTCGTTGAAGAGCGAAATGTTGGTGGTGTTGGTGCTCGTGCGATAGTCTTTGTCGCTGTACACCGACGCCACAAACTGACCCGAAAACGTACGTTCCAACACCACATTCATCTTCAGCGGATCTTCGTCGAGCAGCAGGCGGACGTGGTAGCCGGCCGCTTGCGCCTCTCCTATCACCTGCGCGAAGGCTAGGCTTTCGGCATCTTGCGTTTCGAGGCTAGGTAGTACGTCGCCGAGGGTGGCCTCCGGCTGGTCGTGCAGAAGTTGGCTCAGGCGACGCTCGCGCCACAAGCGCGGGTTGGGTACATCTTGCAGGGCAACTACGGGGGCGCCTTGTTGGAGCTGCTCGCTAACGGCTGACTGAGTCTGTGAGCCAGTCCAGTGCTGCCACTGCGGCGTGAGCACTTCGGGTTTTTCGCCCACGTGCAAGATCACCGTGTAGCGGTATAGGGTTAGCTCGTTGATATAAGCACCATTTTTCCATTGAACCTCTACGTGCGTGATTTGCGGGTAAAGCGTTTGCAGCCGGTAGAAGTACTCGGGCGAGAAGCAAAGCTCTTCTTCCTTCAGCACCTCTTGCTCGACCAACCACTTAAACTCCCGGATGCCTTCTGTGGCCGGCGCTTTTTGCGCGTGCAAGCGGCCCTTGAAGAGCGGCAGCAGTCGGTTGTCGCGCACGTCGCCTAGGATGATGCGGCCGTTGCCATCCAGCAGCGAGATGCTTTTGGCAATGACTTCGCTCAGGTAGTCTTCGCCCGGGAAGTACTGGATAATGGAGTTCAGCAGAATCGTATCGACCTGCTCGCCGGAGCGCAACGCTAGCTCGTGCGCGGCGCCTACTTGCAGCTCCGTAGGACCGTAGTCGCGCTGGCCCTTGCGGATGTGTTGAGTGATTTGGTTAACGCAGGAGCGCGAAAAGTCGGTGCCGATGTACTTCTTGACTTTGCCCGCGAGCTGATAATAGATCAAGCCCGTGCCGCAGCCAATTTCCAGCACGTTTTCCGGCTTTTCCGAGAAAATAACGCCTACGATATCCTGAAGCCATTCGCGCATTTGCTCGGCCGGAATGGGCATACCGGTGAAGCTGTCATTCCAACCAATGATGTTGAACTCCTGGTCGACAGTTTCCTCGTCCTCCGTTTTGGCATATTCCGTTTCGTACAGCTCTTTCCAGCTTGCTACCTGCCGGTGATACAGCTCCCGCTCTTTCACCTTCACCACTTGCCAGTTGGGCACGTAGTAGCTCACGAGGCGCTTCACGGCATTGGCATCTTGGCGCACCACTACGCAGCTGTTGCTGATGTGCTCCAGCGCGTTCAGCGCATTCTCCACCTCACCGAGCTCAATGCGGTAGCCGCGCACCTTCACTTGGTCGTCGAGGCGACCTAGGTACTCGATATCGCCACTGGGCAGGGTGCGAGCTAGGTCGCCGGTCTTGTACAGGTGAGCACCTTCTTCCTCGCTGAACGGGTCCGTAATAAAGCGCTCCGCCGTGAGTTCGGGCTGATTGAGGTAGCCACGCGCTACGCCCGCGCCACCCACGTACAGCTCGCCCGTAGTGCCCGCTGCTACAGGTTGCAGTTGCTCATCCAGCACGTAAGCCGTGCGGTTGCTGAGTGGCTGACCTATCGGGATGGGGCTAGGCACCTCGGCACCCGTGATGGGGTAGGTAAGCGAAAATGTGGTGTTTTCGGTTGGGCCGTAGCCATTGACAACGGTGAGCGCCGGGTATGCTTGCTTGAGCTTCTGAATGTGTGGCTCCGACAGCTTCTCGCCACCTACCAAGATGGTGTCAAGGCCACTAAACAGATGCAGGTCGCTGTCGACTAGTTGGTTGAACCAGCTAGAGGTAAACCACATTTTGCTTACCCCACGTACCCGTATTTCTTCCTTCAGCAGGTCGTTATTCAGCAGTAGGTTTTCGGTAGCGAGCACCAGTTGGCCGCCATTCAGCAACATGCCCCAGTACTCGAACGTGGTAGCATCAAAGGACGGCGAGCCAGTCGACAGCAGGATATCATCGGGGGTGAGCGCCACGTAGCCGGCCTCTTTCACGAGGCTTATCACATTGCGGTGTTCCACCAGTACTCCTTTGGGCGTACCCGTTGAGCCCGACGTATACATGACGTACGCCAAATCGTGTGCGCTGCTCAGGGGAGCTAGGTTGTCGGTGGGCTGCCCGGCGATGCCGCTAGCCTCGGGGCCATCTAACGCTACCATGGTTAAGTCAGGCGTTGCCGCGGACAGCAGCTTGGGCTTAAGCGCTTCGGTGGTGAGCACCAGCGGCGCTGCCGTGTCATAAAGCATGTAGCGCAGTCGCTCGAGCGGATAGCTTGGGTCGAGCGGCACATAGGCCGCCCCCGCTTTGAGCACGGCAAGTAAGCTGACGATAAGCTGCGGGGAGCGGTCTAAGCACACGGGTACCAGCGTGCGCGGTGCTAGCCCCGTTTGGCGTAGATAAGCCGCTAATTGGTTTGCCTGCTCGTTAAGCTGTTGGTAGCTAAGTGTCTCAAGTTGAAATCGTAACGCAGTGGCATGCGGGGTCTGAGCTACTTGTTGTTCAAATAGATGGACAATGCTTTGCGACGAGGAGAAAGAGTAGAATTTTGACAGTAGTGCGTGAGGTTTGGATTGGGGCAGCATAGGTCAATATAGTCCCTACTTTTAAGCCTGTAGGAGGAAAAGAATTGTATAATTCTCTTATGCAATATAAAAAATAAAACACAATATGGACTTGAAGGCTATGTTATTTTTCATAATAGGCGATATAATAATTTTAGCTTGTTATTAATTATTGAATAAAACGAAGGTGTAACTCGTCTGCTGATTTCCGCGAGGCTGTACTTAAGTGAAATGAAGTGATACGTTAAAGCTCCCCAAATAATAAAGTAGGCACGTTATTTTGCGAAGTGCTTTAAGCTGGTAAATTCATGCAACGGATGCGCTGCAAGCGTAGCTTTAAAAATCGGTAGAGCTCCTTAGTTCAGTAGTTGAAATGATCTATCTATTTTACACGAGCTCTTATCAACAGCTGCAAGCTGCGCAGCTTGAATTGGTGTTGCACAAGCTTCCGTTTGCTGCTCAAGAGAAAATACTGCGCTTCAAAAATTGGCAGGATGCGCAGCGTAGCTTATTAGGAAATATGCTACTGCTGAAAGGAATGCAAGTGGTAGGAGCAGATAATTATTCGCTTGCTGATATAAAATACACGAATTATAAGAAGCCCTATTTTGAGGAAGGACTTAGTTTTAATATTTCACACTCGGGGGCGTATGTTGTTTGTGCACTTAGTGTAGATAATCAGGTAGGTGTTGATATAGAAGAAGTTAAGAGAATTGATTTGCAAGACATGCAAAGTCATTTCTCGCCACAAGAGTGGTCGGAGATTATACAGGCCAAGGACAGTATGCGCACATTTTACCAGCACTGGACACAGAAAGAAGCCTTCCTAAAAGCAATAGGGCTGGGGCTTAGTTATTCGCCCGAAAAAGTGAATTTTTCTGATAGTACTATTACCTGGGAGAATAAGAAGTGGTATTGTAAAGAGGTGCTATTAGATCCGGCGTATTGCTGCCATGTAGTCACAACGGCACAAAGTAGTGAGTTGGTAATTGAACAAGTTCATTTGAATCAACTCTAAGTAGTTTACGCCACCAGCCGAGCTTGTTGATGATTGGTAGTCAGCAAGAAGTCGCACCTAGGACACATCAGGAGAGTAGTACGCAGACGTATCTGTAGATAGAGCAAGCAAGCTGAAAACCGGCGCGCATAACTATCTACTTACATGAAAAAACTAATTGTACTGAGTGCTGTGCTGGTGAGCTTATGGCACGGTGGCACCGCGCAGGTAGTACAAGCTACTTCGCAAGCAGTAGCCGCTAGTCGACCGCAACCGTTGGCAAGCACTATTCTTATTCCCGCTTCCGACTTCTTGCAGGAAATTCCCAAAGGCAACATCATTGCCGATGCGGGAGCCCTGAATGTGCCGTGGTTATTTAATAACACCGCGCTGGTGCTGAAATCCGAAACAAACCTGATGATGAAGGTACAAGTGCCCGAAGCAGGGACTTACACCCTTTTCGTGCGCAGCCAGGGAGAGAAGAATGCCTCGTTTAAGGTGGCCGTGAATGATAAGGTAACGGCCGCTAGCTTCGGGACAGGTAAGCTGAGCTGGCAAGCAGGCGGCACATTCGACTTGCAACCCGGCACGGTGAACATCAAAATAACCCGAATCGATGCTGCACCTAGCTTCGATGTGTTGGTCCTGACCAAGAACTCGAACTTAACGGAGGAGGATATTCGACCTTTTCAGCTTAGCGAGAACGTGAAGCTGCTGAAGGAGTACGCCATACCACCATCGAACGCCGTGAAGTTTGGGGACGTGAATGGCGACGGCCAGACCGACTTTATGGTGTTGGAGCCTGACTTTTCAGCGCACGTCTTTGACAACAGCGGCAAGGAGCTGTGGAATTATAAAGCACCTGCCGAGTACGTGAAGGAGCGCTCAGAATTTGAAGCGCCCGGCGTGCTCTGGGATTTCGACCACGATGGCAAGGCGGAAGTGGTACACTGGCGCTTTATAGATGGTCAGGAGTGGCTGGTGATGGCCGATGGGCGCACGGGCAAGATCAAGCGCAAAGTGGCGTGGCCTACAAAGCCACTACCGCACGTGTACAACAACTTCCGCCTGGCCGTTGGTAAGCTGCACCCCGGCTCGCCCAACGACTTGGTCGTGTTTACCGACATGGGCGGCACCATCAACGTGCAGGCCTACGATGCCAAGCTGAACTCGCTGTGGAGCCACACCGAGCAGCGCAAGAAGGACAACCTAGGCCACTACGTGTACCCTGTCGATCTGAATCAAGATGGGCTCGATGAGGTGCTGGTGGGCACGCTGCTGCTCGATACGAAAGGGCAGAAAATATGGGACCGGTTTGACCTGCTGCCCGACAACCACGACCACGCTGACAGCTACAAGTTTGGGGATGTAGACGGCGACGGCCACCTCGACATCGTGACGGCTAACAGCGAAGCAGGTGTGTTTGTCTATCAAGCCATGACGGGAAAAATCATTTGGCAGGGCACCGCCGAGCATAGCCAGCAGATTCAGGTGGGCAACTTCCTACGCAATGTGCCGGGGCCACAAGTGGTAGTGGGCGGGCGCACCTACGGCAATCGGCAGATCGGGGAACCGTACCTGTCAAGTCAGCTGTATTGGTTTGATAACAAAGGGGAGCCGGTGAAGAAATGGCCCGGCAACCCGATCAACGGCAACCCCGATTTCGTGCGCGGCAACTGGCGCGGCGACGGTAGCACAGACCTGTTCTGGTATAAGTTTCGGCTGAATGACCTAGGCACCGGCGAGCTGTACTTTCCCGATCCAGTCTTCCACATGTTCGACTTCACAGGAAAAGGCGCCGAAGAAGTCATTACGCTGAACCGCGGCGTGCTACGGGTGTATGGCTACAGCAAAGCGGCTTACAGCGGTAAAGACAGCAAGAAGAATCTTGACTATCTGAAGAGTACGGTCGTGAATCATACGCATTACTAGCGTGTAGCGCGCAGCTCCCGCTTCGCGTCTCGTTGCATGAAATCGTTGTGACAAACCTAGACACGAGTCGTTCAAGGAGGCGCGAAGCAGGAGCTGCGCGCTACATCTTTAAAGCTCCAGCCTTACGTCGCCACCGACGGGGTAGCCGGTGCAGGTCAGCACGAGGCCTTTGGCTAGGTCCCGCTCGGTGAGTACTTCGTTGGTAGCCATCCACACTTGGCCCGAGGTGCAACGCGCCACGCAGCTGCCACACACGCCGTTGCCGCAACTATAGGGAAGCGCTATGCCTTGCTTTTTAGCGGTTTGTAAAATCGAAACGGGGTATTGTGTCTCAAAAGTGTGCGTGGTACCCGTAAGCTGTACCGTAACGTTGTGCGGTTCT